>CAIWGV010000040.1 GCA_903912365.1 uncultured Alphaproteobacteria bacterium | reverse complement strand
TGCAGATCAGCAAGTTTTTCGAGAACTTAACCGCCAGGCTCGTCAAATACTTCCTACTGCTCTTACCCTCGATATGAAAACCGCTCAAGACACCGAAATTCCTCAGATGGTGGATTTTTTAAAAAGCCGGAAAGGTATTAAACGATTAAGAATCAAAAATATTCGGGAATCTGTTTTGAAAATTACTTTAACCGCTCTGCTGGATAAAAATTTTACGTTCCCGGCTCTTAGAGAGCTGGATATAAGTCATAATGAAGGTCAGGTAACTCTGCCTCTTTTAGAACAAATTCGGAGATTAATGCCTAAGCTGACATTTTTGAATATTGGGTTTAGTGACATTGGAGCTGCGGGGGCGGCCTCTCTGGCTCGCCTATCTCAGTTGAGAAGCTTGGATATTGAGGGTAATCATATTGGAGATGCGGGGGCGACCTCTCTGGCTCAGTTGGCTCATCTGACATCTCTGAATATTGCGGGTAATCAAATTAGAAATGCGGGGGCGGCCTCTCTGGCTCGCCTATCTCAGTTGAGAAGCTTGGGTATTGAGTATAATCAAATTGGAGCTGAGGGGGCGGCCTCTCTGGCTCAGCTATCTCAGTTGAGAAGCTTGGATATTAAGGATAATCAAATTGGAGATGAGGGGGCGGCCTCTCTGGCTCAGCTATCTCAGTTGAGAAGCTTGGGTATTGGGCGTAATCAAATTGTATATGCGGGGGCGACCTCTCTGGCTCAGTTGGCTCATCTGACATCTCTGAATATTGGGTATAATTACATTGGAGATGCGGGGGCGGCCTCTCTGGTTCAGTTGGCTCATCTGACATCTCTGCATGTTGGGTTTAATCAAATTGGAGATGCGGGGGTGGCCTCTCTGGCTAAGCTATCTCATCTGACATCTCTGAATGTTAAGGGTAATTACATTGGAGATGCGGGCAGAGATCTGCTGAGACAGCATCTTTCTCTCACAGAGATAACTTTTTAAGAAACACTCAATCCAGGAATGGTTTCAATAATCTTACTTACGCAAGACGTCTAATCTCTTCTTGAAATTAGAAAACAATCCTGTATACAGAGAGTAGTTTTATTTAGAAAGGCACTATGATGAGAGATCTTTTACTGAAATGCATTTTCTTTTGCAGTCTTGTTTTTAATTCTATAGGGGCCATATCTCTTGAAGATCTTCCCATCAGAATTTCTCCTCACCTGGCTTTAGGTTGCTTTGAAACCTTGAGAGATCAGACAGAATTTACGGACCCTTCAGAATTTGAACTCTCAACTCTCAACCGTGTTGGCACTGTTTTAGGAAATCCTCACGCTCTTTCTTTTTCTTTAGAAGATGAAGAGTCTATTCATCAAACTCTCTTCTCTTTTATCCGAACACGGCATTATTACTCTGGAAAGCCTGGACTGGTCTCAGAATTTTTTTGGGATCAAAAATATTTAGAAACAAATCCTCAATATTTAAAGCATATGCAGCTTCTTGCCATGGTAGACATCTTGGTTTTAAAATCTCTCTGGAACATGGATTTTGAAAAAATTTGGGGTACGTGCACCAATGCGAAATCTTACAGCCCAGAAATTTTGAAAGTTTTAACGGAGGACCTACTCGAGCTGGAGCCGACTCTTAACTTCAAAAAAGAAACAATTTCTTCTCTTTTAGAGTCTCATCCTTCTTTTTTTGAAGACGCGTTTCATATCTATACTCTCTTTGCTCCAAAACTTTTTCTGGGAGATTTTTATGAAGAATTATTGACATGCAGCGGTACTTTTCGAGGATGGGAGGTAGAAGGACTAGATGGCTTGGCTCTTTGGCCTTCTGTGGGAAGTGGAAATTATCGACAAGAAGTTCTGAACCTTATGGGCAAAAACTCTCATTTGCAATTAAATTCCATAACTTCAAGAGGAGCCATCTGTGATGAAACGTTACTTATAGAGTATGAATTCTTTCCCTTTTTCATAAAAACCCCTTTTCAGCTTCCTCCTTTAAAATTTAGATTCAAAAGAGCTCTTCTAGGACCAGTGGGAAATTTCGCACAAAAATTCTCCCATCAACAAAACTATCTCTCTACTAAAAAGTCCTCTCTTTTAATAAAAAATACTCTATCCTCTAAAATATGCGGCTCCCTGTCTGAAACAGATCTGAGGCTCAAAAAGAAAATTTTAGAGGAGCTTTTATATCTAAAGGATCCGGAGATGTGTTATAATTATGCTCTTATGTTTTATGGGGAAGAAGCAGAAATGGAAAACCTGAAAAAGGCCCGTTATTATTTTAAATTTGCAGCAGACCGGGGGATAAAAAGTGCCCAGATTCATTATGCTAAAATGCTCCAATTTGGGAAGGGTGGTCCAGAAAACAAGTCTTTGGGGCGTCGTTATTTTAAATTGGAAGCTGATAGGGGAGATATGATGGCCCAATTTTCCTATGCTGCTTGCTTAGGAAGTGGCGGCGGAGGACCCCAAAACCTCCCAGCATCACGCCCCTATTACCAGAGTGCTGCAGATCAAGGACACCCACGAGCTTCAAAGATATTCGCTGGCATGCTGTATTCAGGAGAGGGCGGCTCTCAGGATTTAGAAGGCGCTCGTCACTATTTTAAATTGGCGGCAAATCAAGGGGACTTAGAGTCTCAATTCAACTATGCGTTCATGCTAGAAAATGAAATGGGAGGACCAAAAGATCTAGAGGGCGCTCGACATTATTTTCGTCTTGCTGCGGAAAAGGGGCAGCCGCAAGCGCAATGTAGTTATGCCATAATGCTGTATTGTGGTGGGGGTGGTCCGACAGATCTTTCGGCTGCCCGGCATTACTTTGAATTATCAGCAAATCAAGGCAACCCGCAAGCTAGAGAGAACCTTGCCAAAATTTCATAATCAGAATCCTTGTATCTACAATTTTCTTCACAGCCCACTTGCATAAAGTTGGAAATTCTATTACAAGCGAACTAATGAAATTTTTGATGAGCAAATCTGTGGGGTTTTGTGGGGCATGGTTTTCTGTGCTTTCCATTCTATTGGTTTCTTCTCTTTTTTTAAGCGGCTGCGAGAAAAAAGAATCCCTCTCTATCGATACGGAAGACGACACCGTTGTTATCGCCTGTGGCATGGTGGCGCAGGAGTTTGAGGCTTGCGAAAAAGGCGTTGCCCTTTGGTGTGCCAAAACCGGAAAAAAAGCAAAAGTTGTGCCCGTTCCCATGGGATCCAATGAAAAACTCACTTTGTTCCAACAACATTTGGCAGCAGAGTCTCCCGATATTGATATTTACCCCATTGACGTCATTTGGCCCGGACTTTTGGCCAATCATCTGGTGGATCTCACTCCTTATGTTTCTGGGGCCTTGAGAAAGCAATATATTCCCCAAATTATCCAAAGCGCTACGGTGAATGGCAAGATTGTAGCCCTTCCTCTCTACGTTCAGGTGGGCCTTCTCTATTATCGCAAAGATCTTTTGGAAAAATATAACCTCCCCGTTCCAGTGTCTTGGGAAGAATTAGAGACGACCTCTCGGAAGATCATGGAGGGCGAACGCCCCCAAGGAAACGATCAACTCTGGGGATTCCTGTTCCAAGGGCGCGCTGACGAAGGACTCACTTGTAATGCCCTCGAGTGGATTAGCTCTTACAAGGGGGGCGGCCAAATTGTAGAACCCAATGGCCAGGTGAGTGTAGATAACCCAGCCGCCATTTCCATTGTCAATAGGATCGCAGGATGGGTCGGCACCCTTTCTCCCAAAGGCGCCCTCAACTACAAACAAGAGGATGCCCGGGGTGTCTTCCAATTGGGTCAGGCAATTTTCATGAGAAATTGGCCTTATGCTTGGCCTGTCTTAAATTCTGAAGATAGTCCTGTGGCAGGTAAAATCGGCATTACACGTCTGCCTCAGGGAGGTAAAGATGGTAAATCTTCTGGTACAACGGGGGGATCTAATTTTGCTGTTTCCAAATACTCAAGACGCAAAGCGGATGCTATTAATCTAGTTTTGTTCCTGACCAGCGCCCCCGAACTAAAGCGTCGCGCCCTAGAGCATGGGTACTATCCCACCATGACGCATCTTTATGAGGACCCTGAAGTTTTGGCCATCAGTCCTGTGGCGGGTATTATGCTGGATGTTCTAAAGGGAGCAACCCCTCGCCCCGCCGCTCAAACGGGTCCAAAATACAGTCAGGCCAGTGCTATTTTCTGGAACATGGTACACTCAACCCTATCCGGAAAAGCGCCGGCAGAAAAAACGCTCGCCAAAGCCGCAAAGAAGTTAAACTTCATCAGCAAAGATGGCACAAGATGGTATAAGGCTAAGAAATGAATAGAAAACCTTCTTCTCAGTTAACACGGTCTCGTATTTATTACGCCTGGCTTTTCGTGGCTCCCACACTCATCGTTCTGTCAATGATCGCCGGCTGGCCCCTCCTTCGGACAATTTGGTTTTCCCTCACGGATATTTCTTTGGGAAATATGCAAGAGTACGACTTCATTGGCATTGATAACTTTATTTTCCTCATGAGAGATGAAAGCTGGTGGCAGGCGGTATGGAACACGGTTTGCTTTGCCCTTATCTCTGTGAGTTTGGAAACGATTTTTGGCCTTGGCATTGCCCTCATTCTTCACGCTCACTTTAAAGGCCGTGCCTGGGTGAGAACCGCTGTGCTCATCCCTTGGGCCATTCCCACCATCGTTTCAGCCCAAATGTGGCGATGGATGTTTAATGACGTCTATGGCGTTATCAATTTCATGTTAGTAAAAATTGGCCTTATTTCTCAACCCTTGGCTTGGACAGCGGATCCTTTCCTTTCCATGTCTGCTCTGATCATTGTGGACGTGTGGAAGACAACGCCTTTCATGGCACTGCTTCTGTTGGCCGGCTTGCAGATGCTCCCCCAGGAATGTTTTGAAGCGGCCAAGGTGGACGGAATTCACCCGATTCGAGTCTTTTGGCGGGTAACTCTTCCTCTTCTAAAGCCCTCCATCACCGTGGCAGTTATCTTTAGAACCCTCGATGCGCTCCGCGTCTTTGATATTTTCTATATCCTCACCAGCGGGAGCGAGGATACCATGTCTATGTCTGTGTTCGCCCGGCAACAACTCTTTGAATTCCAAAGCGTGGGGCTAGGATCTGCGGCGTCCACCCTTCTTTTCTTTATTATCGCCCTTGTTAGTGTTATTTTCCTGACCCTGGGACGGACACGGGCCGATGCGCGGGAGGATCACTGATGGTTTCGAAAACACAACGATTTATTCTCTATTTTTCCTCCTTTTTTATCATGGTTATTGCCCTGTTCCCTTTCTACTGGGCCATCGTCTCTTCGTTGAAATCAGGCACGGATTTGTTTCGCACGGATTTTATTCCTCCCACCTTTGCCTGGAATAACTACGTGGAAATTTTTAAGGAGCAACCTTTTGGCCGAAATATCCTCAATTCCATTTGCGTGGCTGTGGGGACTGTGTCTACCTGTCTGTTGCTCGCTGTCAGCGCCGCCTATTCCTTAGGACGGGTACGATTCAGAGGACGTTCCCTTTTGCTGGGGTCTATTCTCTGCGTTTCCATGTTTCCTCAGGTGGCCGTTCTCTCGGGCATGTTTGAGTTGATCCGGAGTTTGGGGCTTTACAACAACCTATTTGGGCTTGGTCTTTCCTATCTAATCTTTACCCTTCCCTTCACCGTGTGGATCCTCACCACCTTCATGCGCCAATTGCCCAAGGAAATTGAAGAGGCGGCCATTCTGGATGGGGCTAACACATGGACCATTTGTTTCCGCATCTTCTTGCCCCTTCTATGGCCCGCTTTGGTTACCACGGGATTGCTGGCCTTCATTGCCGCTTGGAATGAATTTTTGTTTGCCCTCACCTTCACGGTGGAGGCCCAATCCCGGACAGTTCCCGTAGCCATTGCCTTGATGACCGGCGCCTCGGAACATGAGCTCCCCTGGGGTAAAATTATGGCCGCCTCCGTGGTGGTGACTCTTCCTCTCATTGCGTTGGTGCTTGTTTTCCAACGCCGCATTGTTTCTGGTCTTACGGCCGGTGCTGTTAAAGGTTAATCGTAAAGGAAAAAAATGGCAAAGTTAGTTTTAAAAGATATTAATAAATCCTTCGGGAAGACCGAGGTGCTGCATAATATAAACCTCGAAGTGGAAGATAACGAATTTACGGTTTTCGTGGGACCTTCTGGATGTGGAAAATCCACCCTGCTACGCCTGATTGCGGGCCTGGAGGATGTGACCGAAGGCCAAATTTATATTGAAGGACACGATGTGACCTATGTGGCCCCTGCTAAGCGGGGTGTGGCCATGGTATTTCAGTCCTATGCCCTCTATCCCCACATGTCCGTCTATGACAACATGGCTTTTGCTTTAAGGCGCAGCAAATATGGAAAAGAAGAGATTCATAAGCGGGTTATGGATGCGGCCGAGGTTCTGCAGGTCACGCGCCTTCTGGACCGGAAACCCAAGCAGCTTTCTGGTGGTCAACGTCAGCGGGTAGCCATTGGGCGGGCCATCATCCGAGATCCCAAGCTTTTCCTCTTTGATGAGCCGCTGTCAAACCTGGACGCAACGCTGCGCATCAGCATGCGTATGCAGATTGCCAAGTTAAAGGAAAAACTGGATACCACCATGATCTATGTAACCCATGATCAGGTGGAGGCCATGACCCTTGCGGATAAAATTGTGGTCCTGAGCGCTGGACACATTGAGCAAGTGGGAACACCTTTGTATCTCTATCACCACCCCGTTAATAAATTTGTGGCAGGTTTTATCGGATCCCCAAAAATGAATTTCATCAAAGTTGAAATTCAGGATCTGAAGAACAATGTGGTCACCCTCAAGCTGCCCCACAGAAAAACCCTGCAACTGCCCGTATCCCTTCCAAAGGATATGGATGATCTGAAAGCCGGCAGTATGGCGGAGCTGGGGATTCGCCCTGAGCACTTCGTGGAATGTGACGAGAAGTCAGCCATCTTCACGGGAACCGTCTATATGGTGGAACACTTAGGCAGCGAAACCTTCATTCACGTGAAGATTTCTGAGGATCAAACCCTGCTGATGCGCGTGGCCGGAGATTCAAAAATACAGATGGATGATACTATCAATTTGAAAATGAACCCCAATGATTGCCATTTGTTCCATCCGGAAAGCGGTATTTCTTTCGAACGGCACTCCTTCATCGTTTGTGGTAAATAATGGCGAAGATCCTCTATCTGGTAACAGAGGCGAGGTACTTTTTTTCCCATCGCTATGCCCTGGCCAAAGCTGCTCAAAAAGCGGGACACACCATTCTTGTGGCCACAGACCCCCAGGATTTAACGGAAAGATTCCTAAAAGAAAAATTTACGCTGATTCCCCTAAAGAATTTGAGTCGAGCGGGAATGAATCCTTTGAGAGAGCTTTCCGCTCTCCGAGAGATTTATGAGGTTTACAAAAAAGAATCCCCTGATATTGTGCACCACATTGCCATGAAGCCCGTACTTTATGGGTCCGTTTCTGCTTTGTTCGTCCGCATTCCTCGCCGTATCAATACGCTTACAGGGCTGGGATATCTATTTATTTCATCAAAGTTTTCCGCACGCTTTATTAGATTCTTCCTGATGGGGGCCTTTCAAATCCTATTCCGGGGATCAACCACAAAACTTATTCTCCAAAACAAAGATGACTATCAAATTTTTGAAAGAATTCTTCCCACCAAAAATCTTGTCCTTATTCGCGGCTCTGGCGTAGACACCAAGAAATTTTCCCCCTCTTCCCGACCTCCTAAAGGCCTTCCCAAGGTAACTCTTGTGGCTCGACTTCTGTGGGATAAGGGGATTAAAGAAGCGGTGGAAGCCCACAGCATCCTCCTCACCCGAAGCATTCCCCTAGAACTCGTCCTTGCTGGCCCCTTGGACCCTCAAAACCCCAGCGCCATCCCCGAATCCAAGATAAAAGAATGGTTGTTGGCAAAGCTTTGCACCTGGACCGGCAAGGAAGAAGACGTGGCCGCTTTGTATCAGTCTTCCACCCTTGCCATTCTCCCCTCCTACCGGGAAGGTCTTCCTAAGGCTCTCTTGGAGGCCGCTGCCTGTGGTCTCCCCATCATCACCACGGATGTGCCTGGATGCCGGGAAATTGTGGTTCACAAACAAACGGGACTTCTCGTTCCCCCGCATAATGCCCTCGCCTTGGCGGATGCCATAGACTGGCTCCTTCGGGATCCGGAATTTGCCAAAAGCCTTGGGGATGCTGCAAGACAGGCTGTTCTAAAGAATTTTTCTGACGAAAAGATTAATCAAGAGACGTTGAAGCTTTACGCAGGATAACCTTGCAATTCTGCTACATTTTGGTAGAGTAGGTCTCTTTTTATCGAGAACGCGCTATAGCTAGACAATTTTAATTTAGGTATAGGAAAGAGGTTGCGACGCCTATTAAATATAGGCGAGCAACCGAATGACGCGTACCTAAATTGTAAAGTGTCGGCTATATATGATTCGTATCGAAAAAATCTTAAAGTCCTTCGGGGACAGAACCATCTTGAATAGTGTTACCTATCATTTTCCAGAGAAAGAACGTATTGCCCTCGTGGGCGCCAATGGTCAGGGAAAAACAACCCTCCTTAATATTATCTCCGGCTTTGATAAAGCTGACATGGGTC
The DNA here is from genome assembly GCA_903912365.1 of uncultured Alphaproteobacteria bacterium. Lineage (GTDB taxonomy): Bacteria > Pseudomonadota > Alphaproteobacteria > UBA7879 > UBA5542 > CAIWGV01. Next base: position 19,782 of record CAIWGV010000040.1, on the reverse strand, counting down.
AAATTGTAAAGCCTACGGGACTGCGGTTTTCCGTGTTACCCCAATCTCCCAACCCCAATCCAAAATCTACTATCCTGCAAGAATGCTTGTCCGGCAACAAAGAAGTTCTGGACGTAAAAGAACGTCTGGATGCGGCCCTTTCTAAAATGGAAGAAGAGTACTCGGAAGAACTTTATGAAGAGTACGAAACAGCTCAAAAGAGTTATGAGAACTTGGAAGGCTACCAGTTGGAAGGGGCTGCGGAAAGAATTTTGCTGGGGCTTGGGTTTAAGGTGGAACAACTGCCGCTTTCTCCCACAGTTCTATCGGGCGGTTGGCGTATGCGGTTGGAGCTGGCCAAGATCCTCATCGCAAAACCAGATTTTTTGATTCTGGACGAGCCCACCAACCATTTAGACCTCCCCAGCATTGAGTGGCTGGAATCTTATTTGCTTCGTTTTTCTGGGACCCTCCTCTTTGTATCCCATGATAAGTCTTTCCTGAATAACATTTCCACCATTACCCTGTACCTCAACCAAGGAAATCTGACTGTTTACAAGGGGAACTTTGATGACTTCTTGAGTCAGAAAGAACAAAACCAACAAACGGCCGAGAATACGGCCAAAAACATTCAGAAGAAGCAGGAGCATATGCAACGCTTCGTGGATCGGTTCGGCGCCAAGGCCTCAAAGGCAGCCCAGGCCCGGAGCCGGGTTAAGATGATTGAGAAACTAGGAAAGGTGCTCTCCGGCATTCAAATGGACCCCGCCACTGCCTCGCTCCGCATCCCCAATTTCAATTTTCCCAAAAGCCCCAAGGACGTGGTGAAGCTGGAAGATGTGGATGTGGGATACGCAAAGCCTCTGATTCGAAAATTTTCCCTCACCATTCATCGGGGCGAGCGCATTGCCATCGTGGGGGCCAATGGTATGGGAAAGAGTACGTTGCTAAAAACCATCAGCGGTTTGATCCCCCCCCTTGCAGGGACAGTCACCTTTGGAACAGGCATCCATATGGAGCACTACACCCAGGATATTGCGGATAATTTGGATAAAAACCTGTCGGTTCTGGGAACCATTGAGCAACAAAACCCTGAATTGAGCAACCAAACCCAACGGTCTTTACTCGGAACCTTTATGTTCAAAGGATCAGCCTTAAGCCAACCAGTGAAAGTATTATCGGGTGGTGAAAAATCGCGATTAGCGCTTTGCTGCTTACTCTCCCGCCTTCCCAACTTCCTCTTACTGGATGAGCCCACCAACCACTTGGATATCCTCAGCACAGAAGTGCTGGGCGAAATGCTCAAAGGCTATACAGGAACCCTGGTGTTCGTCTCCCACGATCGTGACTTTGTGGAAAACATCGCCACCTCCATCATTGAGATTGATGGCAATGGGAGCGTGCGCGTTTTTTAAGCGCTATAGTGCTTCGCCTTCAGCGCCTCAATCCCCGGCAAAGGATGCCCCTCGAGCCACTCAAGGAACGCGCCCCCTGCCATAGAAACGTAGGTAAACTCGTTAAAACATCCCGCTTGATTCAGGATTGCCGCCGTGTCCCCGCCCCCGGAAATGCTGGAAAGTTTCCCCGCCTGTGTCCGGGCTCCAATATGTTTGGCAATGGCTGTGGTTCCTCGGTCAAAGGGGTCAACCTCTACACGGCCCAAAGGTCCGTTCCATACAAGAGTTTTTGCCGTATCAATCATGTCGAGGATTCTCTCCACGGTCTTCGGCCCCGCATCCAAAATCATTTGATCAGGCCCAATATGATCAATGGAGACCGTCTCATAGGGGACTCCTCCGTTACTATCCGTCGCTACCACCACATCCACCGGTAGAATGACTTCGATGCCCCGCTTCTTGGCTTCCTTGAGAACATCAAGAGCCTCCAGCTTCATGGAGGGCTCACAGAGGGATTTCCCCACCTCATATCCCCGCGCATAGAGAAAAGTACCCGCCATACCGCCCCCGATGGCCATAAGGTCTACCTTCTCCAACAAACTTTTTAAAAGAACGAGCTTTGTAGATATTTTAGCCCCCCCTAAAATGGCCATAAGAGGCCTCTCTGGGTGGTGAAGATGTTTGTTCAGGGTCTGCAGCTCCTTTTCCACCAATCGGCCTGCGTAAGATGGCAAATAATGGGTAATCCCTTCCACAGAGGCGTGAGCCCTATGAGAGACAGAGAAAGCGTCATTTACATAAATATCCCCAAGCTCTGCTAACTTCTTCGCAAAATGGGGATCATTTTTTTCTTCTCCCTCATGAAAGCGTACATTTTCCAGGAGAAGCACATGGCCCGGCTTCAGGACATCCACCAGAGCTTGGGCTTTAGGTCCCACGGTCTCAGGGGAAAACTCCACGGGCGTTCCCAGGAAATGATGGAGGGCGACCGCCACTGGCTTTAAAGAATAAGCTGTATTATGGGAATTCTTGGGACGTCCCAAATGGGAGAGAATAATTATTTTTGCACCTTTTTTTTGCAGTTCCTGGATGGTAGGAAGAGCCGCCGTGATGCGACTCGTATCTCCCACCTTGCCATGCTCTAAAGGCACATTAAAATCCACTCGAAGGAGAACACGCTTCCCCTTAACATCCACGTGATCCAGCGTTGGTATCTTCACACTATCCTCATATATTAGAAATTAGTTTTACAACGGCCACCAGGATAATCCATCCTACCGTAAAGGGAAGAAAAATCTTCCAGGAATAGACCATAAACTGATCTTGAGGCACCTGGGGCACAGTGGCTTTTATCCACGCAAAGGCAAAAAGGATCAAAATCATCTTTGTTAAAAACCAAACCAATCCTGGAATAGGAGGTAAAGTTGAGAGGATAGGCAACCATCCCCCTAAAAACAACAAAGTGGCCAAAGCACCGAAAGTAAGGAGAATCACATATTCACTGAGCATATAAAACCAAAAAGAGACTCCTGAATAAGCCCCTTCATATCCCCCTCTAATCTCTGAAGACCGGGGTCCATCAAAGGGCCCCCGTGTTGCTTCTGCTAAAGCACACAGAATAAAGATGCAGAAGAGAGGAAACAAAGGCAGGACCAACCAGCAGGATGTCTGGGCCTCGACAATTTTAGTGAGATTCAAAGACCCCGTGCAAAGAACAATGGCCACAAAAATCAGCCCCAAAATAAGTTGGTAAGATATCTGTTGAGCCCCTGCCCTTAAAGACCCCAGCAGACCATATTTTGAGCCTGTGGCCCATCCGCCGATGATCGCTCCATAAATAGCAAGAGAGAACAAAAAAAGAACGTACAAAATGCCCACGTCCAAGTCTTCTATGACACGCCCCCTATCCAAAGGAATAACCGCCCAGGTTCCCAGGGCAAGCAATAGGGTAAATCCGGGAGCCAGAACAAACAGAAGCCTATCTCGACCGACTGTAGTGCCTTTAGAAAAAAGCTTGATCATATGGGCAAAGGGTTGAAAAATTCCCCAGAGGCCCGTCCGGTTTGGCCCCTGACGCAATTGGGTTTTTGCTAAAATTTTCTGGTCCATATGGGCCAGATAGGCTGCCGCCAGCAACACCCCAAAGACCGCAGCGATCATTTTTAGAGATTCAAAAAGTCCGGTTAGGAGACCTTGCATTTAACTGACCACCTCTTCATAACCTCTGACCGTCGCTTTCTGCGCCGTAGACACCAGCTCCACGCTGCACTGGGCCATGGTGGGAGAAGACCTGCAAATCACGTTTGTTCTATAAAAGTTCTCATCTGATTCCTTCATGAATCCCCGGGTGATTTCTTGAAATTCTACCCCCTTAGACATAGAAGAAGCCTCAGAAATGGGCAACTCTGCCAAGATTTCTTCCCGTGTATTATAGGGGAGCTTATGACCTACCACCTCCGAAAGACCTCGGATAATCTTCCAATCTTCCTTAGCCTCGCCGGGTCCTTGCACAATTTTATGAGCTTCTTGCAGGCGCCCTTCCATGTTCACGTATGAGGCATCTTTCTCTGTGTAGGCAACTCCTGGCAAGATCACATGGGCCTCATGGGCCCCCGCATCTCCATGATGGCCTTGATAAACTACAAACGTATCCTCTAACCCATTAAAAGGAATATTATCTACCCCTACGAGATATAGGAGCTTTAATGTACCCACTTTGGCCCCTCGCAAGATACCGGCCGTATCATGACCCTCCTTTAAAGGAACAAAGCCCACATCAAGGGCCCCCACGCACCCTGCCGCCGTATGGATCACATTGAACCCGTTCCAGTCTTTTCGGATCATGTTAAACTGCGCAGCGATAGCCCGACAAGTCTTGTAGATGGCCTCCCCTTCTAAACTGGTAAGCGCCCCATTGCCCACAATAATCATGGGATTTTTTGCCCCTTTTAATGTCTCCGCAAAAGGATGGTTTCCGTTTAAGATTTCTTTCAACACAAGGGCATTTGTCCCCAAATGATCATAGGTATAGGTAAGATCTATTTTCTGTCCCACCAGCGCCACGGGAAAATTTCCCCCCAGAAAGCGTTTCCGAATATGAGCATTGAGCACAGGCGCCTCAAGGCGGGGATTACTCCCCACAATCAAACAAGCATCGGCTTTTTGAATACCTTCCATTGTTGTGTTGAAAAGGTAATCCCCCCGAGCACTTACGGGTAAATATTGTCCCGCTTCGCGACAATCCCGATGGGGCACCTTCATTTTGTCCAACAATTGGCGCAAGACATAGGCCGTTTCCATATCCACCAAGTCCCCTATCAGGAAAGCCATTTCCGAGGGCTTGAGAGAAGTCATTTTTTTTACAATTATTTTAAAAGCATCCGCCCAAGAGGCAGGCTGCAGTTTGCCCTCAACACGGATGTACGGCTGATCCAGCCGCTGATAGGAAAGCCCATCATGGGCAAAGCGTGTTTTGTCAGAAATCCACTCTCCCTCACGGGGAAGAATCCGCATGATCTCTCCTTCGCGCACCTGCACTCGAATAGGAGATCCCACCGCATCCATCACATCCACCGTCTCAAAGGATTCCATCTCCCAGGCTTTTCCACGCCCCTTGAAAGGCTTTGAAAGAAGAGCCCCTGCGGGGCATAAATCAATAACATTTCCCGAGAGTTCGGAGGTCACCACCCCCTTAAGGGCCCGAATCTCCGTTTCATCTCCTCGACCAAGAGCGCCAATCTCTGCTGTCCCTGCCACTTCGTCTGCAAAGCGTACGCAAAGATTGCAATGGATACAACGATTCATGGAAGCTTTAATCAACGGTCCGAACTCTTGAGTTTCCATAACACGCTTAGCTTCCGCGGGAATCCCCCTTCCTTCTCCATAGTCAAAACTCTGATCCTGCAGAGGGCATTCTCCCGATTTATCGCACAGGGGGCATTCCAGAGGATGATCCATAAGCAAGAAATCCAAACTGCTCTTGCGGGCCTCTGAAACTCTTGCTGTTTGGGTATAAATCTCCATTCCCTCTTCCACGGGAATCCCACAGGACGTTTGAAGTTTTTCCCACCCCTTCACTTCCACAAGACACATGCGACAGCCTCCCGAAATAGAAAGGCTCTTGTCATAACAAAGAGTAGGAACCTCTATCCCTTGATCTTGACATACCTCCAGAATGGTTTTGCCAACCGTACACTCCACAGGCATATCGTTAATAGATATCTGGATTTGAGTTTTTTCCGTCATACCTTCACCCGTTTTGAAGCTACATTATACATATGAATACGGTGCTCCAGCTCTGGCTGGAAATATCGGAGAAGAGATACCACCGGCGCCGCTGCCCACCCCCCAAATGCACACAGGGAGGTTTCTGACATACGTTGCAGGAGGTCTTGTAGCTGATCAAGATCTTCTTTCTCCCCTTGTCCCACACTAAGTCGTTCCAGCAGCTGGAAAACCCATCCCGTACCCACACGACAAGGCGTGCACTTTCCACAACTCTCTTGCTGATAAAATTGCGCAAGTCTTGCCGTTACCCGCACAATATCCGTGGACTTATCCATCACCACAATGCCCCCGGTTCCAAGACAACTAGAAACTCTCTCCAGGCTTTCAAAATCCAGACAAAGGTCATTACAAATCTCTTTTGGCAAAAATCCAGTAGAACTCCCCCCCGGAATCACCGCCAGAAAGAAACCCCATCCCCCTTTGACGCCGCCGCCGTGGGTTTCGATTAATTCCTTAAGAGAGACACCCATTTCCTCTTCTACAACACAGGGAGTTTCCACGTGGCCAGAGAGGCTGAAGAGTTTTGTTCCCTTGCTGTGGAGAGTTCCAAGAGAGGCAAACCATGGGGCTCCTCGTCGGAGGATCTCAGGAATTGTGGCCACGGTTTCAACTCCGTGGATCACCGCCGAACATCCATATAACTTCCTGTCCCCGTTGACGCGAGGCATGGCCTTCCGACCCTCGAGACTTTCCAATAGAGCTGTTTCCTCTCCACACAGAGTGCCTCCTGCCCCTTCATGGATATAGATTTGAAACTGTCCCAAAAGATTTTTCTCTCGTACTTCCTCAAGGGCACTCTCTAAAATTTCCCTTTCTTGAAGGTACTCTCCCCGAATACATATATAGCAAGTATGGGCTCCCAGAGCGGCCCCTATCAACAGAGCCCCTTCAATCACTTTATGGGGTTCGTATCGCAGCAGATATTTTTCCGTGCCACTTCCTGGCTCATTTGAGCAGGCATTTATCACAATATACGCTGCCTCTCTTTTTTCCCATTTTTTAGCCACGTATTCTCCCCCATGGGACCTTTCTCGAAGATCAGACTGTGCAACCTGGTCTTGTATCCACTGAGATCCTTTTGAGAGAATTTCCTGCGTAGTACCCCAATCCCCCCGCGTCTGAGCAGCCTTAAGCGTCACAGGGCCTTGATCAATGATGTTGGTAAAAATGCGATTTTTCTTCATTTTTTGACACTTTCCGCAAGGGCTTGCAAAAGATGTGTCATCTCCCGAGCATTTAGATTCCCCCTCAATGTCTCATTAATCTGAACAGCAGGCGCCTTTGTACAATCCCCCAAACAAGGTACTTCCTTCAAGGTAAACATCCCATCCACAGTTGTTTCTTCCCATCCAATACCCAGCCATTTTTGACACGCCCGCCCCAAGTCCGTACTTCCCTTGAGCCAACAAGCCGTTGTGGTACAAATACGAACACAATGACTCCCCACAGGCTTTAGACTCAGAAGCGGATAAAAACTTGCAACCTCCAGAACTTTCATTACGGGTAAGTTAACCCCTACTGCCACCGCTTCCAGAGCAGGGTGAGAAATCCATCCCTCATTCTGTCGTTGGGCCAACAGAAGAATTTCCAGGAGAGCACTCTCTGGCTTACTTTCTGGGTATTTTCTTTTGATCTTCTCAATCTGGATCAGGCTTTCTTTTGTAAAGGAAAACCGTTGGGTTTTTGAAAGAGCTTGCTCTATTTGGGTAAATGCTTTACTCATCGATCCACCTCCCCACAAGAAATATCCAAAGAAGCCAAAATAACCGGCAAGTCTGAGAGCCGGTGGCCTTTTACAAAAGAATCCAAAGCCTGCAAAGTGCTGAATCCAGGAGAGCGGACCTTACATCGGAAAGGTTTTCTGGTTCCATCGGCCACAAGAAAGACCCCGAACTCTCCCCGAGGCGATTCCACGGCCCCATAAGTTTGGCCCGCGGGAACTTTAAATCCCTCCCTATACAGTTTGATGTGCTCAATCAAAGACTCCATGGACACCCTCATTTCTTTTGGGGAGGGAGGAGAAATTTTTAGGGTAAGGCTCTGAATGGATCCCCCCGGCATTTTTTCTAAGCATTGCTCTATAATATCCAAACTTTGATACATTTCTGCCATGCGAACCAAATATCGATCATAGGCATCTCCCCGCGTGCCCGTAGGAATTTTAAAGGTTATGTCCTGATAGGCATCATAGGGTTGGGCGCGCCGCAAATCCCAGGCCACACCCGCTGCCCGTAAAATGGGGCCTGACAGTCCCCATTCGAGACTCTCTTGGGCCCCCATGACCCCCATACCCACCGTCCGTTGTTTGAAGATAATATTCTCAGAAAGAAAATCCTCAATTTGTTGAAGCCTCTGTCGCAGAAAATCCACAAGATTCCCCATCTCTTTCAAAAAATCCGAGGACACATCCTTCTGTACACCCCCAGGACGGAAATAAAGAGGAAAGAAGCGGGAACCAGAAACCCCCTCAAAGAGTTCAAGAATTTTTTCTCGGCCTTCCACGGCTAGGCTCAGAGGAACTTTCATTCCCATGGAGGCCCCCATATTTCCAACATTTAGCAAATGACTTAAAAGACGTGTTAATTCCGAAAAAAGCACCCTAATATGGAGAGCCCGAGGGGGAGGCCTGACCCCCAAAAGCCTCTCTACTGTCAAAACAAAGGCCTGCTCTTGAATCAGAGGTGCCCCCACGTCCAACCGATCAAAGTAAGAAAGCCCTTGAAGGTAAGTCCTATTCTCCAAAATCTTTTCAATTCCGCGATGTAAAAAGCCAATATGAGGATCTACTTTCAGAATAGTTTCATTTTCCAATTCCAAAATAAGCCGCATAAATCCCTGAATCGATTCCTCAGAGGGGATGAAATCCAACGTATACGCTTTGGTGTTTTGAGAGGTCATCTGAGACATTTACCAGGACTGACCTTCTTTTGTTTTCTTTTTGTTATTTTTTTGTTCTTCTTTTTGAAGCCCTCTTAAGGGAAAATCTTTTCGCAAAGGATGCCCCTCAAACCCTGCTTCCATAAGAATTCTTCGCAGATCTTCGTGGCCTGAAAATAAAACCCCAAACAGGTCCCAAATTTCCCGCTCAAACCAAGGGGAATTTCTATAGATGTTGCCGACAGAGGGCACAATCGCCCCTTCGGGACCTACGACAATCAACCGAAGGCGCTGATTATGCTCAACGCTCAAAAGGGTATAAATGATCTCCCATCCCCCCTTACGAGAAACCGCGCAAAGATCCATTAACTGCTCAAAGGCACAGTGAGTATCCATTTGCAGAAAAGAAAGTACATTAAAAAGAGAAGGAATATCCGTCTCAATCTCCAATTGCTCTTTTTCTATCTTGTATTTTATAGGATAATGAGAGAGCCTTCTCATCAAGTATTCCCCCATCTGCCCTAAAGACTCATGCATAAGTCGCCTCTTTTACAGAGTTTGTTTCTTGAATCTTTCTTTGAAGCTGGAGAAGGCCATAAACTAAGGCCTCTGCTGTTGGGGGGCATCCTGCAATATAAATATCTACTGGAATAACTTCATCACACCCCCTCCCCACTGCATAAGAATCGTGATAGGCCCCGCCCCCACTGGCACAGGCCCCCATGGCGATAACCCAGCGGGGCTCTGGCATTTCCTCATAGATTTTTCTTAGGATGGGCGCCATTTTATGGCTGATGGCGCCTCCAATAATCAGCACGTCTGCCTGGGTTGCATTTGACGGAATCTCCATGCCAAACCGCTCTAAATCATAGCGTCCCCCCTTAATCTGGGAAAATTCCGCGGCACAACAGCCCAGATTAACAGTTTTAAGCCACAAAGAGTTTCCCTGGGCCCATAAAGAAAGTTTGCTCAGCTGCGTCGCAAAGAACCCTTTATGGGTCGTTTGCTGCATGATTCTCTGCATGAGCTCATCTTGGGATCGTGTGGAAAATTTGTTTATAGTATCCATTTGCATATCTTAAGGAATTCTCTGGGTCCTGTGAAGGAAATTTTAAATGGAACCTAGCTTCGTTCCAGTGTTTCTTTCTTCCAACTGTAAAAGAATCCCACTCCTAAAAATCCCAGTAACAGCAGAACCGCCAAAAACCCTTTAATTCCAACCATTCCAAAGGACAAAGCCCAGGGAAAAAGGAAGAGCAAGGAAAGACTAAAAACAACAAAAAGCATGCCGTACAAAATCAGAGAAGCATTGAATGTAGGGATATCCTTATCTTTAGATGAAAATTCTTTCTGAACAGAGGACTTATTTTTTCCCATCCGCTTCCGGAAAGTCCACCCTATAAACCCCAAAAGAATACCTGTCAGGGTAAAAAATCCGGCGATGACTCCATAGGCTTGAAAATCCATTTTAGGGCTCCTTGAACAATGGGACTATCATACCCTAGGTTTTTTCTAAAAGCGAGGAAACATGGGTATTTTAGAAAGAATCTCTTCTGGTGTCTTCAAGTCCTGCTCATATTGAAGTCTGAGGCAGTCATGCAAAATCTTCTTATAGGCAGCCCCCGGCTCAATACCCCGTTCTAGAAGATGTTTTCCTTGGACCAAGGGTGTTATATTTTTCACGTTCAAGGCACCTGACACCAGAAGCTCCCGTTGGAGGTGAGCCAACTGGGAATTGTCTTTCAGGGCTATTTTAAGAATAGTGAGGAGCGTTTTCCACTCAAGATCCTCATCCAAAAGCCGCTTCCCCGCCCAAAGATAATCGGCATTTTTTTTTAGGTTATGAAGATTACTATATTCCTGTAAAAGAACTTTTACCTTTGAGGTCATTTTCTTGGGAATTTTCAGTTTGCTCAAGATCCCCTTAGCTTGAGCTATGGAAACATGCAGAAGCATCAACGTCATCATAAATTCGAACTGGATATCTTCCCCTAAAGACGCCCGCACCTTCGCCCCCTCATCTAAGGCATGGAGGGTTTCTCCCCATGCCTGTTGGGATAGCCCTTCAATCTCCGGTAAAATTTGGTTTAAAAGTTTTGTTTCTTGCAAAAACTCAAGTCCCCAAGAAGGACTGATTCCCTTTAGAAGAAGTTTCCGGAATTCTTCCAGAAGACGTTCCGCTGGTAATTCACTCAGATCCAATTGCTGGGAAAGTAGCTTTAATTGGTCATCAGGACGCATCAGAAACCGGGCCGAAAATTGGGCCACACGAAGACCTCGCAGAGGATCTTCTGGAAAGGTTTTAGGATCCGTTGCCCGCAATAGGCCTTCCTGAAGATCTTTCACCCCATGAAAGGGGTCTAGAAGCTCTTCCTTCACAGGGTCATACCCCATACTGTTGATGGTAAGGTCCCGACGGCGAGCCGCCTCCTTAAAGGAAATACTGTAGTCCACCTTCACAGAAAATCCCCGATGCCCTTCGGCGATTTTTGTATCAAACCGGGGAACAGAAATGTCGATATTATAATTTTTTAGCTTAAGAACCCCAAAGCTTTTTCCCACCTCTGAAACCGTATCCACCGTGGACAAAACATGGTGCAGCCTCTCAAGAGGAAGCCCATACACCTCTGCATCATAGTCTTTGCAAGGATTATCCAGATAGGCATCCCGCACACAGCCGCCCACAAAAATAAACCGCCCTCCCGCCAAGGTCACCGCTTGGATAATTTTTTTATAGGGGGCGATAGATACTTTAAACTTTTCCAAAATATTCCCATATCGTTATAGCTAGACAGCTTTAAGATGGCTATAGGCGAGAGGGAGGGACGCCTATAAATAATAGGCAAGCGACCGAACAACGCCTAGCCAGCTTATAAGATGTCGGCTATACTTTTGATAGTATCACAGGAATCATTGTATGAAAATTATTGATCGCCCCTCCCCCAATTTTTCTCCCCGCTCCCAGGACCCGGATATGGTTATCATCCATTATACGGACATGCCCACGGCTGAATCCGCCTTGAAACGCCTCTGTGATCCCAAAACGAAAGTCAGCGCTCATTATCTCATCTCAAAGACGGGGGAAATTTATAGGCTCGTCCCCGAAGATAAAGCCGCCCACCATGCGGGCGTGAGCCATTGGCGGGGCCGAGATTCCCTTAATCAGTATTCGATTGGTATTGAATTGGATAACCCTGGACATGCGGCAGGGAAGCTCAAACCGTTCCCAGATGTCCAGATGGAGAGCTTGATGGAACTCATTCGAGACATTCGTACCCGGCACAAAATTCACGATTGGAACATTATTGGCCATTCCGATGTGGCCCCTGACCGAAAAAAAGACCCTGGTGAGTTGTTTGATTGGCAACGATTAGCTCGCAGAGATATTGGGTTATGGCCAGAGACTGGATCTATTTGGGAATGGGGCCAATGGGCCTTGTTGGGAGTATGCATGATAAGCATTTGGGACCGAGGTCATTATCCCTATATCTTTGGTAAAAGAGTTCGTCGCCCAAAAGATGTAATGGAAGCCCAAAAACTCCTTCATGCCATTGGCTATAAAGTACTCCTTACAGGAGAAATGGATAAAGAAACAGAATTTGCGATCCTTGCCTTTCAGAGACATTTTTGCACAGAATCTTTGGGTAAGGGCCTCGATTCCGGAACCCAAAAAATGCTTACCCGGGTGGCAAAGACATTTCAAAGATAATGGTGGGCGCGACAGGGCTTGAACCTGTGACCCGCTGATTAAGAGTCAGCTGCTCTACCAACTGAGCTACGCGCCCTGAGACCATAAAAAGACCCAAGAAGTATTCATCGGTTTACCAAATATTCCTTGATCTGTCGATATATTTTTATAGTTTGTGTACAAAATGAGGAAATGGGGGTATAAAGAGTTCAGTATTGCTGGTTGACCTTGTAGCTAGACAGATTTAAGTTGGCTATAGGAATGAGGGAGGGCCGCCTATATCTAATAGGCAACCGACCGAATGAACGCGTAGCCAGCTTATAAGATGTCGGCTACAAATAAGGAGATTTTATGGCGAAGGAAGACCTAATTGAGTTTTCAGGAGTAGTGATCGAGCTACTGCCCAATGCATGTTTTAGAGTGCGACTCGAAAATGGGCATGAAATCATCGCTCACACCTCGGGCCGGATGCATAAAAATAGAATTCGGGTTCTCGTTGGAGATAAGGTTAAGGTGGAAATGACCCCCTATGACCTGACCAAAGGACGCATTACGTTCCGGGAAAAATAAAGATATCTTTACATGTCCGCAACCCCTCCCCCCTTTGTTTTGGCCTCTGCTTCCAAATCTAGGTTGAAGCTGCTTGCACAGGCAAGAATCATCCCCTCCTCGGTAGACCCACAGGATGTGGACGAAACCGCTTTAAAACGAGAAATACCCCGAGATTACGTGAAACGTGTTACTCGCCTCAAGGCAGAGGCAGCCTTTAGAAAGCACCCGGAATCGGTTATCCTATCAGCAGACACCATCGTGGTTATGGGGCGTCGGATCTTTCAAAAACCCCTCTCAGAAGAAGAAATGCGTTCCTTTCTCGAGAAATTTTCCGAACGGCGCATTCGAATCTATACCACTATTATTGTGAAAAACAAACTTCGCACAGCGGAAAAGACCGTTATTACCCGAGTTTCTTTTGCCAAAATCACCCCCGAGGATATAAACTTTTATGTGCGGCATGCTTCTTGGCAAAGCTGCAGCGGAGGATTAGTTCTCGAAGAGATTGATATGTTCACCAAAAGCATAAACGGATCCTTTTCTAACATGATTGGTCTTCCTCTCTACGAAACGGTCACCCTGCTGAAAAGCTTCGGAGTAAGGCGCCCAGAATGACTTCTAAATGCCCCATCTGCAAAAAACCCGTCATTACCGAGTTTCGTCCCTTCTGTTCTAAACGCTGCAAAGATGTGGATCTTCACCGTTGGTTGTCCGGTGTTTATGTTATTCCAGGCGAATCGGTCCCTAGAGATGAGCCAGAAGAAAATGACGGAGAAACCTGATGTGCGGTAGCGAACCCCTCAAAAATGTAGTATATAGAGACATGAGTAGTTTTGGATTTTTTGTCCCATGAATATTGTTCAGAAGTGCGGCACTTATCTTTTGTTTTTCAGCTTACCTGCCATTGCGGCCCTTAAAGGCAAAGGAACCGTAGGGCTCCTAATTCTTGCCTTTCTCCTGTTTGGACTTCTGGAGGTTCCTCGTTTCTTCAAAGAAAAAGAATGGAAAAAGATGCTCCCGCTAACCCCTCAAAAGATCTATTTTTGGTTAGGAGCTTTAGGGATATGGATGTTTGCAAGCATCTTTTGGTCACAAGACATCTTCTTAGAACTTGGACATTTTGCGAAATTCTTAGCTCTTATTATTCTCAGTTTTTTTACCTATTTTGGGATAAAAAAGCTCCCCTCCAAGGATAAAATATTTTTTTCAAAAGCCTTTTTCTACGGCTTCACTTTTTATATTCTGTTTTATGCTATAGAAATTTATGGGGGAGGACTTGCGTCTAAGGCTCTCACAAATTCTAATGGGTACAATCGAGACCTCTTTTTGAGGGGGGTGATTATATTAACTTTGTTTCTTGTTCCCTTTTCCCTTCTTTTACCACGACTTCTTACGAATAAGAAAGCCCTTTGGACGGGAGGCTCCCTCCTCTTCTTGGTTTCCACGGCAATTCTTTTGAGGGCTCACCCAAGTGCTGCGGCCCTTGCTGCAATTGTAGGGATAGTCAGCTTCTCCCTCGTTTATTGGAAAAAGTCTTTTGGCCCTTTGATTGGGGTTTTTATTGGCGCCCTTACGCTCTTCTCTCCTGTCATTTTTGTTTACTTTATAAATGAACAAACCCTTCTAAACTATATGCATTATTTGGGAACAAGTGCTCAGCATCGTCTCCAACTCTGGCATGATCTTTCTCTTAAAATCCTTAACTCTCCTTTTTTAGGGTATGGCTTTAACTTTTCCCCCTATGTCACAGGAGGACGCTTCAGAGCTGCCTATTATTCTAAAAAAACCCTTCTCAATGGTCCTCTTTCTGCCGCGCATAGTGTTATTGAAGATGGCATTGTTCCTCAATCCTGGGGAAGCATTGTATATTATGGAGACTCCGTATTTGGTCGCCATCCCCATAATGGATTTATCCAAGTTTGGCTCGAGTTTGGACTGGTGGGGGTGATGCTTCTCCTGGGCCTCGGGTATGCCTTTGTTCGACTTTTATCCCAAATCCAGAACCGAGAGGCTCGCTCTGCGAGTTTTGCTCTGTTTTTCATGTATGTTGTTTTCTGGTCCATAAGCTTTGGCATTTGGCAGAACTGGATGATTGCCATGGTTGCTTTGACCATTATTCTATTTAAGGTTATAAAGGACCTCCCTAAAAAGATAGGACGATAAATTATGTACACACTTGATTTTGAAAAACAGATAACAGACCTAGAGACAAAGATTGAGGAGCTCCGCCATGTTTCCAAAGAAAAGGGCATGGATATTGTAGCTGAGATCTCTGTGCTTCAAAAGAAAGTGGATAAGCTTTTGAAGGATGTCTATGGGAAACTTTCTTCTTGGGACAAAGTACAGGTGGCCCGCCACCCGGAACGCCCCCACTTTTTGGACTATGTGAAGGAACTCATTGAGGATTTCACAGAACTCACGGGAGATCGACTCTATGCAGACGATCAAGCCATCGTGGGTGGACTCGGTCGATTCCGGGGACAAACGGTCATGATCATTGGGCAAGAAAAAGGCCATGACATTGAGTCTCGCATGAAGCATAACTTTGGATCGCCTAAACCCGAGGGATATCGGAAAGCCGTCCGTCTTATGGCACTGGCAGAACATTATCGTGTTCCCCTCATAACCCTCGTAGATACAGCTGGTGCTTATCCCGGCATTGAAGCAGAAGAGCGAGGCCAAGCGGTCGCCATTGCCCGAGCCACGGACATGTGCCTTTCTGTTACGGTTCCTTTTGTGGCCACCATCATCGGAGAGGGGGGATCAGGCGGTGCCATTGCCCTCGCCACGGCAAACCGCGTCCTCATGATGGAATATGCTATTTACTCTGTGATCTCGCCCGAAGGCTGCGCCTCCATTTTGTGGCATGATTCGGCCAAGAAAGGGGAAGCCGCAGAGGCCCAAAAACTGACGGCTCAAGATCTTTTGAAATTGAAAATAATTGATCGCATTGTCCCAGAACCCTTGGGAGCTGCCCACCGTAATCCCAAAGAGGCTATCACAAACCTGGGGAATGCTTTGGAAAAAGAACTCAAAGACCTTTCCAACCTCACCCCCAAACAGCTGAAAGCCCAGCGTCATCAGAAGTATTTGGATATTGGGCGGGTTTAAGGCCCTATAAACTCTCCGCTGGAATTTCGCCAAAAGCTATGCTAAAACTGAACCATGGAAGCTACCCCTGTAAAAATCTCTTATGCAAAAAAGCACGCCGATCGCTTGGCGAAAGTGCTGCGGGAAAATTTGCTTAAACGGAAGCAACAACAGCGGCAACGACAAGAACAAACAAAAGGAGAACCCCATGGGAATAATGCCTGATTCGTGGATTAGAGAGCAAGCAGCCAAGGGCATGATTGAGCCCTTTGCAGAGAAGCAATCTGGCATTGGTAAGATTTCCTACGGACTGTCCTCTTATGGATACGACGCCCGGGTCTCAAGCGAATTTAAAATTTTCACTAATATGGAAAGTGCCGTGGTGGATCCTAAGAATTTTTCCGGAGATTCTTTTGTGGATCGGGACACGGATGTTTGCATCATTCCGCCCAACAGTTTTGCCCTAGCCCGCACGGTAGAATATTTTCGCATCCCTCGGGATATGCTGGTAATTTGCCTCGGAAAATCCACCTACGCCCGGTGTGGCATTATTGTGAACGTCACCCCCCTGGAACCTGAATGGGAGGGACATGTGACCCTGGAATTTTCCAACACAACCCCCTTGCCCGCCAAGATCTATGCCCATGAGGGTGCCTGCCAGTTCTTGTTTTTCCAAGGAAGTGGCGTGTGCGATGTATCCTACAAAGATCGCGCTGGAAAATATATGAATCAAGTGGGCGTCACCCTGCCTAAGATTTTAGTGTAACCGAAAGAGATCTCTCATGGACAGACTGCGCATTCAGGGAGGCCATCCCTTAAAAGGGACGGTTCGGATTGGAGGCGCTAAAAATGCCACACTCCCCCTCATGAGTGCCTGCCTCCTCACGGATCAACCGTTGATTTTGGATAATGTGCCCAACCTGGCAGATATTCATACCTTATCCCGATTACTGGAATCCCTAGGTGTCACCACTCACCACGACGATCACTCCCTAACGCTTACGGCCCAGAAAACCCTTAATACCCGGGCAGACTATGATTTGGTACGAAAGATGCGGGCCTCTATCCTCGTGCTTGGTCCCCTTGTGAGCCGCCATGGCCAAGCAGAAGTCTCTCTGCCCGGAGGGTGCGCCATTGGGACACGCCCCGTGGATCTGCACATTAAAGGACTTGAGGCTTTGGGAGCAACCATTGAACTCAAAGAAGGATATATCTACGCCCACGCCAGGAATGGTCTTGTGGGAACCACTCTCTCCTTCCCCCTTGTCTCTGTCACAGGGACAGAAAATCTCATGATGGCCGCCTGCCTCGCCAAAGGTCAAACTAAACTTCTTAATGCTGCTAAAGAGCCAGAAGTCACAGATCTTGCGGAATGCCTTGTAAAAATGGGCGCAAAAATTCAAGGAATTGGCACAAATACCCTTACTATTGAAGGGGTCAAAGATCTTCAGGGATGCACCCATTCCGTTGTTCCTGACCGTATTGAAACGGGCACCTATATGATGGCTGCTGGCATTACGAAGGGGGAACTAGAGCTAACCCATACCCGTCTGGATCTTCTCCCCACGGTCATGGGGGTTCTAGAGAAAGTGGGACTACAGTTTGAGCCCACGTCCAATGGTGTCAGGGTACGTGTTAACCCCAGTGTTTCCCACCTTAAAAGCGTGGGCGTCACCACAGAACCTTTCCCTGGCTTCCCCACTGATTTACAGGCCCAATTCATGGCCCTCATGACCGTTGTCCAAGGAACCTCTACCATATCCGAAACCATCTTTGAAAACAGGTTCATGCACATTGCAGAACTTTTAAGAATGGGAGCCCATATCCAGGTTCAGGGATCTTCTGCCTCTGTAACAGGGGTTCCTCATTTGGTGGGGGCTCCCGTCATGGCCACGGATCTTCGAGCTTCCGCCTGTCTGGTTTTGGCCGGTCTTGCGGCACAGGGAGAAACTGTCATTAATCGGGTCTACCACTTGGACCGCGGCTATGAATCAATGGAAACAAAATTGCGGGCCTGTGGCGCGCATATTGAAAGAATTTCCTAAAACCGGTAGACTGGTACACACTGGTTCTGGGAAAACCCCATAGCCAGACTATAAGATGTTGGCTATAACAGGGTAAAAACATGAAAGAAAGCTCATTTGCACCATTGAAAATTATTGCGCAAGATTCTGAAGATCTCCATATTTTGTCCGCCTGTTTGCAGGATTCTTTAATTCCCATCAGTGGCCTTAATTATGATACACCTCAAAAATGCTTTAATCTTTTTGCTCATCGCTATCAATGGGAAGTAGAAAGTGGATCTCCCCAACGCATCCCAAGTGGCATTTCTATTGAGAATGTGGAAAGTGTGCAGTTCTCAGGCTTTGATCCCAAAAGCAAAGAGCCCCAAGATCTGTACCTTTTGACGATTCAATACAAAGAACCTTATGTCCATATGGTTTTTTCCAATAAAGCTCAGATCCGCGTAAAGGTGCCAAGCCTTAAAATTAAACTACGTGATGCAAATATTCCCTGGCCTAGTTTGGAACCGAAGCATACTCACGGTAAACGCATCTAAATTTCAGGAAAGATTTTGAGGAAGTAATCGGGAGCACTCCAGAGCTTAAGCTGTTTTCTCAGGGTGACGATCTTGTTTTTAAGTTTAGATGCGTCAGCCCTGAAGATGATCCGGGCCTTAATTTAGAAACTTTTTATTGATGACGTTTCCATTACAAAAGGCGTCATCGATTTAGGAAAAAAGATTTAGCTGTTTAAAGATCGTGCCCAAAAATAAAGAAGTGACTGTGGGCTTGATTCAAGGCCGTGGTCAAAGCATTTTTTGAAGCATTCATAAGGTTTGTATAATCAGGCTCTTCATCCCATTTCCCTTCCACAGAGACATGTGCCACAGAGTGATAATATCCCTCCAAGGAATTATCCCTGAGATTAACGAGATACACGGTCAAATCCGCATAGCCTTCAGGGGGACCTAAGGGAATGAATGAATAGTAAGAACGGGTAAGTCCAAATACTGTGGGATGAAGAATCAAGGCATACTCAGCATGATATTTTTCTCTTAAAAATTGAAAATTATGGGGAGCATGGTCCGCTTTGTCTACAGGAGGCTCTCCCAGATCTTTTGCCGATATATGCTTTAAACCTGGTACAATTTTAAATTTCCGAAGAGAAAACGATTTGTGGAACAAGTCATAATAGTCCTGTATCACCACTTCTCTAACATCAATTTTTTCCAGCTTTTTGGTGATAGC
The DNA here is from genome assembly GCA_903912365.1 of uncultured Alphaproteobacteria bacterium. Taxonomy (GTDB): domain Bacteria; phylum Pseudomonadota; class Alphaproteobacteria; order UBA7879; family UBA5542; genus CAIWGV01. Next base: position 661 of record CAIWGV010000040.1, on the reverse strand, counting down.
TTTAGCAAATGCCTCATTAATGAGGACATCCAGGAATTTTTGATCGCCGTCTTTATAGTAAACTGGCTTTTCTAAGCCAGATACCTCCACAATAACAATCGTAGAGGCTGTTTGCAGAAAGTTATCGCTCAGAATAAGATTCGTTCGCTTCGTGGCGCACCCACCAAGAAGTATGACTAGAGACAAGACATAAAAGAGTTTTTTGCACATCTGACTAGTTTATATTTTTTTTGCCCCTTGTTCAATAAGATGATACGGGCCTTAATTTAGAAACTTTTTATTGATGACCTTTCCATTGCAAAAGACATTCTCGATTTAGGAAAGAAACTTTAACCCTCTAACTTTTCTTCTTCATCAAGATCTTCTTCTTCCTCCCCGTCTTGCCCAGCCCTCAGCTGATCAACCTCTAATTGAAGCTCCATAACTTCTTTTTGACGTCTTTTCTTCTTTAGATCTAACTGATTTTTTTCCCCTCCAGATGCATAAGCCAATCTTTTCTCTATTTTCGCCAGGTCCTCTTTTTTTTCTTTCAGTTCATCTTCATATATTAATCCGTCATTAAAACAGGTGACATAGGAGAGGGATTGTGGTAATGTTTGGGCATGGAATTAGGAGATGCCCGTAAGTTAACACAAGAAGCCCAGGAGAGTCTTCGACTGAG
>CAIWGV010000039.1 GCA_903912365.1 uncultured Alphaproteobacteria bacterium | reverse complement strand
GTCTCACTAAAGTGGCTATTTCTCAAAAACTAGGGATTGGTCAGGCTACCGTATATCGAGTGCTGGCCTCCGAGAGAAAATCGTAAATTGTTCCTATGACATCCTTAGCGTACGATTTTTTCCGAATCCTGAGCGCACCCCAAAAAGTGTGTTAGGGTTCAGCAGATTGGATTGACAGAGAATCTGTGTGACGGGATCTCCCCTCGTATTGTAGAAAAATATAGAGCTCGCGTTATGGCGGAGCCGCCAAGTGAACTTCGTGGCCATATTGAGCAGGTTCGGTACTCTATGTTGGCTCTATTTTGCCATGCACAAGGGCATATTATTAAAGACAATCTGGTAGATCTTCTGATTCAAGTTATTCATAAGATTGGCAAGAGGTCAGAAAACAAGGTTAACAAGCAGATCTTGTCTGAACTTAAGAAGATTCATGGCAAACAAAGGATCTTATTGGATCTTGCGGAGACAGCGGTCTCCAATCCCGATGGGATCGTCAAAGAAGTCGTTTATCCTGTTGTTACCGTCGAGATTCTTGAATCCATTATCCGAGAGAAACAATTTACTGGGGAAGGGTATCGAGCCCAAGTCCATACGCTTATGCGCACCTCCTATGCAAGCCATTATCGGAGAATGCTATCTCCTCTTTTAAAGACGCTAAACTTTCATTCAAGTAATGTCCTTCACCAGCCTATTTTGAAAGCCCTGCATCTCCTGAAAGAACATTTGGATAGCAAAGCTGTTTATTATCCTCTCTCCCAAGAGATTCCCATAAAAGGGGTTGTGAAACCCAGTTGGAAAAATATCATTTTAGAGAAACCTGAAAGGGATAACGATCCAGAAAGAGTTAATAGAATTAACTATGAGATTGCGGTTCTCAAAGCTCTAAGGGAGGGGATTCGGTGTAAAGAAATATGGGTAGAAGGCGCCAACCGATATCGCAATCCAGATAAAGATCTTCCTTCTAATTTTGAAGAAGAGAGAGACGCTCATTATCTGGCTTTATCGCAGCCTAAGGAATCTCGGATCTTTACAAATAAGATCAAACAAGAAATGAAAGGTGCTTTAAGGACCTTCAATAACGGGTTGCCTGCCAACAAAGATGTTAAGATCTTGGCAAAACAAGGGGGGTATATTTCTTTGTCTCCCCTGACGGAACAACCACCCCCTCCACATCTGGATCTTATTAAAAAGCAACTTGGTGATAGGTGGCCAACAACGGGCCTATTGGATGTTTTAAAGGAAACAGATGCAAGGGTTGGTTTTCTTTCTTTTTTTACCAGCACGGCAAGCCGTGAGTATCTTGAGCCCGAGATCCTAAGAAAGCGCTTGTTGCTCTGTATTTTTGCCTACGGTACCAACACGGGACTGAAAAGAATAAGTGCCAGCAACCCAGAGGTTACGCATGAAGAACTCCGCTATGTCAAACGGCGCTATCTGACCAAAACCAATTTAAGAATTGCTCTGACAGAAGTGGTAAATACCATTCTAAAGGAACGTCAGGAAGAAATCTTTGGAAACGCCACAACCTCTTGTGCTTCTGATTCTAAGAAGTTCGGTGTCTGGGATCAAAATCTTCTAACAGAGTGGCACACAAGATACCGGGGGAAAGGCGTGATGATCTACTGGCATATTGATCGTAAGGCCACCCTTATTTATTCTCAGCTCAAGAGCTGCTCTTCCTCTGAAGTTTCCTCCATGATGGAAGGGGTGCTGAGACACTGTACAGATATGGATATCCAAAAAGGATATGTGGATAGTCATGGACAAAGTGCCGTGGCATTTGCCTTTTCTTACATATTGGGGTTTGATCTTCTTCCTCGTATTAAAGCTATTCGTAAAGAGAAGCTTTACAGACCAGAAACAGATGTCCCAAAGGATTACGAAAATCTTCAGCATATTTTAACCCGACCCATAAAATGGAGCCTAATTGAAGAGCAGTATGATCAGATCATTAAGTTCACAACAGCCCTTCGACTCGGGATCTCTGATTCTGAATCAATCCTGAGACGTTTTACCAAACAAAATGCGCAGCATCCTGTCTATCAAGCTTTGATGGAGTTAGGGAGAGCTGTTAAAACAATATTTTTATGTCGATATCTTAGTTTCCAAGAACTTCGGCGAGAAATCCACGAGGGACTTAATGTTGTAGAAAGCTCCAACAGCGTTAACGACTTTATCTTTTATGGCAAAGCTGGAGAAATCTCAACCAACCGCCGAGAGGATCAAGAGCTATCTATGCTGTGCCTACATTTGCTTCAAAATAGTTTGGTTTTTGTTAACACGCTCATGCTGCAAGCCATTATCGGAAGGCCTGAGTGGAAGAACAAGCTAACCCAAGAAGACAAACGAGCGATCTCTCCCTTAATATATGAGCACATCAATCCTTATGGATTGTTTCTTTTGGATCTGAATCATCGGATCCCTATCAACCCCTATGAAATGGAGCCTTCCGATGAAACATTCATCTCTCGCACCGCCTAAGACAGAGACAATAAAACGAACCTCCTCCAGTAAGCTGGCAAAGAAGCTGGTCAAACACATACGGTCAGAACGCCCAGACTATAATTATCTAAGGGATCTATTCCGTCATTTGCGCAAAGAGCTGAACGTTTCTGTAGGAGTTGCTCCGAAAAAGCTACCCCTGGTGCCAACAGAGGAGGAGATAAAACAATATTATGAAGTCGTCTGGAAAACTCAAAATATCCAACACATGATAATGATCAAAACACTTCTCTATACAGGCGTCAGGGTAAGTGAGCTGATCAAGATCAAAATAAGCGATGTGGACTTTGGTGCCTGTCAAATTCGTATTACCCAAGGAAAGGGCGGAAAAGATAGAATTGTTCCATTCCCTGTCTCTTTTAGAGAGATTCTTTCTGTGTATGTGTCTAAAATGCAAGAGAAAGGGGATGTTCATCTATTTGAATCATCCTGGAAGAAGCCCTTTTCTGACCGAGGAATTCGTAAAATCTTGATGAAATATACCCAAGCCGCAGGGATAAAAGATTCTGTATCTCCTCACAAGCTAAGGCACTTCTTGTTAACATGGCTTAAGAAGCAGGGTATAGATGATGCCCTCATCCAACCTTACTCTGGTCATGAAAGCCGTCAGTCCCTTGAAATATACTCTCGTCTTTCAATTCAAGAAGCCCAAAAGGAGTACAATGAGAACATTGGAAAATTCCCAATTTAGTCAGAAACGTAGGGAAACGTTGGGTTTGTTTGGGGTACCGTGGCTATACGGCAGCTTGTCTAACACCCCCCCAAAAGAGCAAGATGCTGTGGGTGATTCAAATTAGGATTCTTTCACGTCGTTTTGAGTTACAGTTCTCACAATTCCATAAACTCAAATGGCAGATTCGGGACCTTTGCGTAGTTTGGCCCAGGGAGTGACAACTTCCAAATGAAAGCGGGAACTAATGTTGTCCCAAAAAGACCTCTACCTACACACCAGGTTGGAAAGAGTGCTTGATAGCAAGTAACATCAATTTAATATTGCCGTGACTTGACATCATCCTATCTTAGATGTATGATGGACAAGGTTAGATTAGGGATATAATATATGAAACGGTGTTTTAAATGCAGTAAAAGTTTAGCTGGGCATGATACAAAGCATGGCCTCCATATAAGCTGTTTTATAGAATGGTTTAATACGGATGAGGACTTTAAAGATTTAACACAGCGTAATGAAGTGCCTATCGAAATTGGAGAAACTCCATCTAACTCAAGTTTTTTCCATGGAAAATTTGAGAAATACTCTGCAATCTTAGGCAACAAACACTACATTTTAAAAAACTCGCGAGAATATCCTGAACTTTCTAGGACAGAGTATCTTTGTAATCAACTTGGGGAAGCTTTAGGTCTTGAAATACCGTCTCATTTCTTAATAAAGTTAATGAACCAAGAGGTTTTTATCTCTTATAATTTTATGCAAGACTACATGGGAGCAGACCTAAAGCACATATATCATTTTCTACCTTCGAAAGATGAATATAACGTGGAAACACTTGTTAATATTATTGCAAACAAGACTGGTAGGCTAAGTGAAATCAGGAAATTCTTAACCCTATGTCTATTTGATGCTCTTATTGGAAATGATGACCGGCATGGACGTAACTTAGCTTTAATTTTTACATCATCAGGCTGTTTGTTTTCTCCTTGTTATGATAATCCGTCATTCATTGCACGAACAATTTGGCTAGGAGCAGATTTAAATTCTTCTGGAAGAATTGAAACTTCGACCTCTCGAGAACCAGATATAAACGACTATGGAGAAGAGCTCATTCGTTTGGGATATAAAGATGTTTTAGAGGAGTTTATTAAGAACATTGGTATTCAAAAATTAGAATCAATTGTAAATTCTTCTTTCCTATCAGCCAAAAGAAAAAAAGCTTTTATAATTTTCCTGAATAAACAATACGGGAAGCTAAAAAATGTCTTACCAAATTAATTATTCCAAAGTTAGGGGGATCTTTGTTTATCTGGAACTCCGTTCTACGCGTAGGTTAGTAGGGAAGCTTGAGAAAATTCAAAATGGTTTCTCCTTTTCTTATAGTGAAAAATATATAAACTATAAAAAGGCAATCCCTTTAGGCCCTGAGTTTCCCTTAACAAAAAAATACTTTGAATCTGAGAGGATATTTCCCTCATTTTGGGATAGAATCCCTTCTAAAGATAACCCTGCCTATGCTGAGTATTGTAGATCTTTTGGAATAGATCCTAAAGAAGAGGATGTTATAATATTGCTAGCTACAATTGGTTCTAGGGGGCCATCTTCTTTTATATTTGTTCCAGATTGGCAAGATTCTTTTTCAGGCAAAGATTTAAAGATTTTTAGATCTAAGCTCGGATTAACAACCAGAGACTTTGGAGCATGTTTTAGCGTAGCTCCATCGACAGTTACTCGTATTGAAAATGGCAACATAAGCGGATCCGAAGTTATTAAATTTTTAGAAATATTATATAAATTTCCAGACGCTGCTGCGTACTATATTAAACAACATAGTTCATCTAATCATTTAAACATAAAAAATGATAAAAATCCTTCCTCTCCAGGGGACTTAAAGACGCTAAGATCATCTCTCGGGCTAACAACCCGTGACTTTTCAACGTGCTTTGGCATGTCTCAATACACAATTAAACTTTTGAGAATTCTATATGAATTTCCAGAAGCTGCTTCTTATTATATCGAAAAATATGGGGGTTCCCTTCATTCTAAAACAAGGAATAAAGTATTAGTAGATCTACGTGCAAAACATTTGAGCGGGTGGGCCGACACTCTGCATGAAGATGAATTTAATTTTAGCAAACAAGCATCTGAGAAACTGAAAACCGTCCCATGGGCTGAAAAATTTCTCGATGATAAAAAAATAAAAAATGCCCTGAATTATAAATCTTCTGAAGACCCTTACAAAAGACAGGTAAGAACAGTTAAATCTAGTTTGTTTGAAATTAGGTTCGCATATTCTATTTATAAAGCAGGTCTTAAAGCTGAATACGAGTACAAAACTGGAGTTGGTAATTCATCTATAGATTTTAGAATAATCAGTCAAAATAAACTATCCCCTTCTTGGCTAGTTGAATTAACGAGCTTGGGAGATAGCGAAGCCGTAAAAGAAAATACAGTTATTAAAGGAGATGCACACAGATTTTCTTCCCTTACGACCCCCTGGGATAAGGAAAATTCTCCTGAAGTGAGGGATTTAATAAAAGTTCAACAGGCCATCCTGAATAAAGTCTCTAGAATTTCTAAAGATGAAATGAAAATAATTCCTATTAAATTTCCTAAGATATCTGAAGAAGATGATCATGCGCAAACGTATCATGTAATTATCATTGATATAAGAGGATTTGGAGCGGGAATATCAGATTTTTATGATTATATGAACATTCTTTATGGAAGCCAGGGATTAGACGATGTATATAAAAGAGAATGGATCGAAAAAGATGGATCAAAGAAATTAATAAAAGGAGTATTTGATCATGAACACCCAGATCCTAGGGCTCACATTTTACAGGAAAGAGTTCATGCCATTGGCTTTATTGATGAAAAAAATTTCAACGAGGATGAAATCCTTACACAGCTTAAGCTATACCCCAATAAAAAGTTTACCAATTTACAAAAGATACGAGATCTTTGGTCTTCAACAGGGTAATAGCTATACCACCGTACCGTAGACAAGCTGCGCGAAAGACACGGCACACTCAGAAAGTTCTTATCCCATGCGGGCTAGAGATTAATTCTTAGGACTAAAATCCTATCAAATTTGGAACGCTATAGTCCTCCTTCTTACTTACCACGCAGCAACTTTCGGGAATTTTTTATGTTCCCGAGCTTGAGCATCTCTCCCTAGCTCTAGAATTTTCCCAGGGGTCACAACAGAACATTCCCCATAAGGATGCCCATAGTTGAGATAAGAAAAACTTTCACTCGGTCCCCATGCCACAGTATTTGCAGCCAAATCCACAAGTCTAGCCCCCGTTACCACGCCGGTTTTTGCACCTTCCTTCGCAGCTTTAAAGGGATTCTCTAGATTCCAGGCTCCTCCGAGGAAACCACCCACAACCCCTATGGCCCCCCCAACACCGGCACCGGCGATTTCTACTGCCGTCTTCGCGGCTCCTGGGACCCCATGTCTAATAACGGACCCAGCCGTTTTAACACCAGATTGACCAGTAGGCTTTTCAAAAAGGTTCTGTAGGCCTCCTGCATTAAGTAGATCTCGGACCAAAGATGCACAATTTCTCGAGAAAAACTCACTGTCTCTTTGAAACATAGTCCCATCACTGCCTCCCACGGAAATCATCATATACTTCTTGTCCGCTTTTAGACGGCTAAATTCTGCATTCATGCGGTCTAAATTGAGTGAATAAAGGTTCACAACTGCATTCGGGGCATGTGCGTCATCTTCTTGAGCTGACATCCAATATGCGGGGACTTCCTCGGAAAGATTTTTTTTACCAACACCCCCAGGATTTCCTGGGTAAAGACTAGCATTAAAGAGTAAGGTATTATTTTTAAAAGCTTGAACTGCTGCATGACCAAACTTCGATTCTGTCCATACGCGGACAACAGCGTAATTTTTTCTGTCAATCTCTCCATCCGCCAACAGAGAAGCGAAAAGATCTCCTGAGCCCACAAATAAAACATAGGACACAAACAGAATGGTTCTAATGAGAAGTGTGGTATTCCGCACGCAATATTCCTCCATTTATTTTTATGCACTCAAACCGGGTCTTTCGAGCTAGATATAACCCTTCAAATTTAAGCACATTTTCTGATCTAAGATCTAATGTCTACTAAATAGATTTAAAGAGAGGCTGTCAAGCTTTTTGAATGAGAAATTTAAATCCAATTTCCCACGGAATTTAGTACTAAAATTCTATCTTCTGCCTGGTGTGTAGGCACAGGCCTTTTTGAGACAACATTATTCCCATTTTCATTTTGAAGTTGCCTCTTCTTGTGCTTTCCTTTAACACCATCCCTAAGAAGGGATCTAGCCGTCGACTTCGACTTGAAGATAAGCGCCTGCTGGCAATGACAAATTGGTTTCACTAAACAGATCCAAAATGTTGTTTCTATCCATAAAAAGAATCTGCCTACGTTGAGTATCATCCAGTTTCTCACCAAGCCAGTTTTGTGCCTGCTTCGTGATTTCCCCACCAGAAATAATGAAAACATGATCTACAAGAACCTTCTTATTGGTTCCCGGGTCAAAAATCGTCTTATTGGCCATCATCAATACCTGATTATAGATTTCTGCGATATTAGCGTGTGAGGAATTTGTCTTTGCCGCCGCATTCAGTTTTCCCTTCTTCACCTGAATGCCAAAATAGAGGACGTTATGCGTTGGCATCTTGTACTTCATCCAAATATCTTTACCATACTCCAGAGCCTTATCTTCATGTCCGGTCGCAGTCACTCGACTAAAACCAAGATGTTTGAATAGGGGGATCAAAACTTCAACAATTAGCTCGTCTTCCGAAGCTCGATCAAGATAGGTGATTAGTTGTTTTTGACGCAGCCGTTCATCAACAGAAAGTGGACGCTTGTTAGATACCGATGTTGCTATAGTATTGCTGTCAATATGGTGTAAGAGACATTTATTATCTGGAGCGTAAAATGCTTCAAAACCCTCCTCTGCAAGGGTCTTATTCAAAAATGCCAAAGCCCTCAATCTCTCCTTATCATCATTTATAGCATCTCTCTTATTCATGAGTTGAAGAATCACGCGCGAGAATGTTTCTGGGGGCGTTTGAGCATTGAGGTGGGGCTCCGAAAGGATTTTTCTTAGTACGTCACTGACCCAATAGCTTCGCGTGGATCCATCATGGCAATAATCGGTGTCACAGTCCGAAAAAAATTCGGTAATCATTGAGCTCTTCCGATAAAGAAATAGATGCTCTGCTGAAAAATCGCCGCAAATCATTTCCGCGAGTTCTCTAATGGTACGATCCTTAAATTTCACTGTCTTCATCCACCAATGACTAGGCGGACAGAGGATTGCTCACCGATTCTTTTGTCTGTATCACAAATGGATGAGAAAGAAAGATTGTTTATTTTCATGCTACTTCTCAATCAGGTCGTGGATCACGCTATAATATGGATGAGGACCTCCTCCAGATCTGGGAGAAAATTCATTCTTCTTCAATACAAGGACTTTTTTCTTTATTTGATCAAGAGAAAGGGGTTTCTCTCTTCCATCTAAATAAGCATCAACTTTTTTTCCTAGATTAAAAACTAACAATTCCTGCAAAAGATCACTTAATCGGCCACCTACTTCTTTGAATTGATCATAGCTGTAGCACTTGATGGGATTTTCAGCATAGATTCCATGAGAGGAACTCACTCGGATAGAAGAGAATCCTGTCAATTTTCCTTCCTTGTTTATTCCCACGAAAGTAGAAGGTCCAGGATCCAATATTTTATTCTGACCAAATAATTTTTGGAACTTGATTCTAGCACTTCTCCCTATCTCCAAAGGGTTGGGAATCCTTTTTTTCTCCTCGAAAACTATCTCATAAAATGGATCTAGAATACAGTCTTCTTCCAGGTGTGGATTTTCTTGTAATATCTGATCGATCTCCCAACTCTTTTCATATAATCTGACTATTAGTTGAAGAAGAGAAAATCCTCCTGGGTAAGCTGGATCCATATAAGAGTGGGACACTCTTAAAAGAGGAAATTTCAAATGGTGGCAAATTTTTTCTTTTCTCTGGTCATTGAATATTGTCTTCGGATCAGTTTCATGGCAAGAACCATCAACCTCTACAGCGACAAGGGCTTTTCCAGTTTCCTTATTCTCAATAATTAAATCAAACCGAGCACTCAAGGCATAAAAATAGAGGCTATCATCTCCGGAAAAAATCCCGTGGCCTTTTTGAACATTGAATACAGCCGCTATTCCTCTTTCTCTCTGAATTCTAAGACCGATTTTCTCTAAATCTTCTAGTACCTGATGTGCAGAAAGTTCTTCTGGCGTTGGAAACCTCATATCCATATTTCCCTTTTCTTGTTTGTTAGCCAAGTTCACACCACTATTTCTACACCGGGCCTCATCCTACTCCTACTCTCATTAAAAATCCAAATATTCTTTCTTTTTTATCCCCTTTTTTGTAGGCTTTTTCTTTTTTGAAGGAATGGCTTCTTTCTTCCCTTTTGAAGTAGAGACTGATGCATTTTTTAACAATGGTTTTTCGTATAAAATTCTTTCCTGAATCGGCCTCAATTTGGGGTTAAGAACCAATATTATGCGAAATGATATGAACTATTTTAACCAAACTTCTTTACGATACGCGGGTATTTAACACGATAGGTAACGGAACTAGGGTCTTCATGAGAAGCTTGATGAGGATTTGCAAAAGTGTGTGAACGAAAAGCTAATTTTCTTTGTTCTCTATATTCTCCTAACTCTTGCTCAGCTAATATAGTTTCTGAATTGAACTGATCTACAGCTTCAAATTCTTTATCTAGATTTTCCCATTTTCTAAAAAGATCAATTATTCTTTTTAAATCTATTTTCGAATTCCTCCCCTCGATTATATCGTCTGGTTCCGAATAGTTTATCCGATAGTCAGGACCACCCAGTATCCATCCAATTTTATGCGACATTTGCCTTTGTCGAGTGTTCTGAAAATATTCATCAGAAGTTGTCATTGATATAATGTGCATGGCATTTCCGGCTAGGTGATGCAGACAGATCTCAACGCTTGCTTTCGGACCTATTCTCGGAACAAATTTTAAGACTTCTTTGCCCCAAATTGTTATGGGGTATGATCTATGTCTCGCAGCCATATCATATTGTTGGTCATAGTCATCTGGGGATGACAGGCAACTTAAGGAAAGCACCATACTGAATGCTACTGAAAATATAACCCGATTAAGGGGCATTATCGATGCCTCCATTTTAATTTAAATGCTGAGCCCAAACTGAGTAGAACTTTTTATCAAACATATGAATGTAATAAACAGATTTTAGAGACGGTTGTCAAGGTAGAGTTTTAGGTAATTTTTGACCCGTTAATCCTGAGCGGCTAGGGCTGCCAAAATGTGTCCGTTCTTCAAACTCATAATCGTCAGGACCCTTCAAAAAAATCACTGTATCCAGAAGATCTTCGTGTTTAAAAAATCCCTTTTTGATTCCTTTTTTACCAGAACTCTGAATAAAAACAATGGTTTTTCCTTGGGCACGTTTGGACAAGGCCCATTGAGAATAATTACGCCAGTTTTCATGGTCGTTTGTCTGTCTGGAGTTTACCAAAGGCCAAGACAGACTGTCTACAATGATTAGCTCAGTTGAGGGGAGAATGAATTGATCAATCAGTTGTTGTCCTTCTTCTGTTGATAGATCTGGCATGAGTCCTTTTTGTAGGTCTGTGGTCATGAGTCGAAAATTTTCCTCTGGAAAATCTCTTGCATTCTGATTGTCAAAGATCCTTAATTTTCTCTGAAGCTCATCGTTAGAAGTTATTCCGTCTAGGTACAAAACTTCTCTCGGCTTATCGCTTTTCCACCCTAGGAATTCACCTCCAGAGGCTACGGCATAAGCAATGCCCAAGCCGAAACTACTTTTATCGACTCCAGATTCCGCATAAATCAGATTCAAGCTTTTAGCTGTCAGCCATGGATTGAGAATTACCTGAGGGACTGGAAATTTATGTTTCAGAAATTCCTTCAGTGTAATTACATCAGAGCTAGCGTCAATTTCAGGGGATTGTTTTTGATCTGTCATTCGGTTTCAACTCTCAAAAGTTCAAAGTGGTATTGTAGTTTGAGATCTTCAGGATAATAAATGCTATCGAATTCATAGAAGTCGGTAGACTCCTCCTTATTGTATTGACGTTTAGCGTTCTGGTAAGCTAAATCCGAAACGATATTCGCAACTTCTAAACAAGGCACAGAATCTTCTTTGGAAAGAAAATAGCCGTTAAGTTGTACTTTTTTGTCATTAAAGAAATAAGATCCAATGAGCTTATTTTGGGCTACTTTCTGATCGACGTCATCGTCCCTAAATATAAGTACAATTTTGTCAGAAGAATACACTTCTGGATAACATTCCAAGAGTTTAGGAAGAACGAGAACCCTAAAGGCTTCCCGGCAGAAGTCATAGGTACTTTCTTTAATTGTTATCCAGGTTTGCAGCTTGTAGTTTCTGTTATAGGTTATAGCCAATCTCCCAAACTGATAATCTTTGAGGAAATCAAAAAGTCTTCTTTTATCTTTATCTGAGAGTTGGCTAACAACTTCTGCCGAGAGGGGAAGGTTTCTGTCTCCAAGAATTTCTTGCTTAATTTCTTCAAGATTCCTATTGATTTCAGATAGCTGTGATTCATGGATGATACATCCTCCCAGGCAGAATGCAGGAGTATCATTTGGGGTATAAAAAGATCCACCCTCATCAATAAAAATATAGAGAGTATCATTGTCTTTTTGTAAAGTTTTCATCTCTTGCTCCTTCTAGAAAACATAAAGGTAATTGATCATAAATTTTTCTTTAAATCAATTTAAAAATTTTCATAAAAACCCAACAAAATACTTGATTTCAAAGGCGTTTTGACCATGTTTTGTTGATTAAATTTAACGTGCTTTAATGCGGATAAATGACTCTTAATTTTCTTCAAATTCATTTTTTTACGGGCCTCTTGAAAAATTAAAAATCTAGGGGTAGTTCTTCTATAACTTTTGGTTTTTCTTTTTTAGTTTTTCCCTTTTTTTCAGATTTAATTTCTGTGGAGGGGAGGGTGGTTTTTTTCTCAAACGAGATCTTTGTTTTGATCTCTTGGATCTGAAAAGCAGACGCAATTTTTTTAGGTCTTTCCAACTTCATTTGAAGTCTCGTAATTGGCCAAGTTCCAGGATACTTCACGAAGCATTCGAGATTTGGGAGAAGGGAGATTTCCGTGGGAAGCACAAGGGTATGTCTTTTTTGATTTACGTTTAGGTTAACGCCGTCTCTCATAGTATTGGCCCCGTAGGAAATATTTTCTTGCACATCGTGGAGCTCCTGTTCGCCTAGTTTTGAAGATAGGTACCTGCAGGTGTCTGGGTCTTCCGTTCTGAATATGAAAGATGTATTGAAGAGATTCATAATTGCCTGAGATTCTGACCCACCATAAATCTTTTGAAGCTGGTGAACGTTTTGAATACCGGCGACAACACAACCTCCAAACTTTCTGGATTCCGCTAGGGCTGTCTGAAGGGAAGGAATTTTCTGAAGGGCAGGGAGCTCATCTAGAATAAACCAAACTCTTTTATTGAGGTCATTTCCTTTTTCTGGGTCAGCGGACATCAGGCCATTGAAGGCTATATCCAGCCAGGTCGCAATTAGGGGCTGAAGTGTTGCACGTTGATCAGGAGCCGCTGTCAGAAACAGCCATGATTTATCTTCTTGTTTGAGCCAGTTTCGGATAGAGAAAGAGGCTTCTGTATCTTGAACATACAGTAAACATTTTATCTGATTTGAAAGGGTCGCTAAAACGGATAAGCTCATTCTGTCAGTCGATCCCTCAATTAATTTCCCTGCAGAAGTTTCTTTAAAGAATCCTGAGAGCTCATGAAGATCTGCTCCCAAAAGGAGACGGCAGAGCTCTGTTGTTTTTCTAGAATCTTTAAGTTTTTCTAGGGCTGTAGAAAGGACCGTATTTGCAGATCTATCCCAGAAAGGATCTTTCAAATTCTCACTTGGAATCATAGCTTCTGCAAAAGCATCATACTGAGGAGTTGTATGACAGTCGGCCCAAGGAGACCAGGGATGAGTCCTTTTATCCAGAGGGTTCAGGATAATATCTTTTCCTTCTCTGTAATAATTTGAAACAAAGGTGCCATTGAGATCCACAATGATTGCTTTTTGGCCCTTTTTTCGGATTTGGGGGAGGAGTTTATGAAGGGTATTTGTTTTTCCAGATCCCGTGGTTCCAGAGAACATCATATGAATGGTTTCTGAATCTCGAATGATAGGAAGACCATCAAACTTGATATCCGAATCTTGATTTTGTTTTTTCAGAGACGCAGTCAACTTTCTCGGAGAAACCAAATGCCCTCCGCGCTCAAACTTTCTTTGATGCTTTTTCCAGCCCTTATGGGCAAAGATGATAATGGAAACGGATATTCCCAAGAGGAATGCAACGATCAACTCTCCCAGAAAATCCATACTGAGAAGCCAATCAAATCCTTTTTCGACTCTCGAAATACAGCCTTTGATGACAGACCAATTAAGATACGTAATCGCCTTAAAGGTGTACCATTTCTTGAGCCCTGAATGATAGAAGGTGATATCTGTTTTCCAGCTAGCCTGAGGACCATAAAAGAGACTTAAAAGATCTAGTTTAAAAGAGGCCCAATAGGCCACACTCCAATGATAAAGATCATGCGGATTCAGGTAACGGCTAATCTGCCATAATCCCCAAGAAAGAGCTCCTCCCAGACCAAACAAAAAAGAAGCCCTCACCCCTTGGCCAAACATACGCATTTGGTGGGTCATAATCTGACCCCCACGCGTAAAGTTTCCAATGGATGTATTTTTGCTCATGATTAACTCCTACTGGCTAAAATTAAGGGGGTGAATTTGTGAAAATCTAGGAAATATGCTATAATGGAAAATATGGTGAGGGTATAATTATGGTTTCCAAAATAAGACTGAAAATGATCTCTCCTTTGAGCTTTTTTGTTCACAGTGTTTCCTTGGCTCTGATCCTTCCTTTGTGGGCATTTCCTACTTTCAAATTTCGAGAAGGTGTTGCTTCTATTTTGTTTTGTGTCATAAGTTTTTCCATTCAGTTCCTTCTCTACAAAGTTAAAAATCTCAAAGACTCCCAGTTCATAGACTGGCCCTGGATGAAAAAAACTCACAAATTTAAACCAGACCAATTGGATGCTTACGATAGAATTCAGTTTTGGATTTATGGGGCTTTGAAAGCTATTGTTGTTGGAATAATCCTTATTGGGAAACTGAATTTTAATCCTTTTGTGCTTATCATAGGTGGGTTTGTTTCCTCTCTTATAATCAAAGCTATTTTGTATAAGCTTGGGATTTTGGATGCTCCTGTTGGACTGATCAAGTTTGGACCCCATCGACCTCCTGCGGGTAGAGAGCTGGACATGCCTCTTTATTCCCAAGGGACGTACTATATGAAAGAAAGAGAATAGACTTTTCATTTAATCCTCTTTGTTTAGTCTGGACGAGACTTTTTCCCACGCTACTTTCCCAGCTCTTCTAGTCACATTTTTCTCTTTGAACTTGTCAAATTCGTGCTCAAATCCTTGATGGGTTTTCTCCAAGTCATTTTCTGTACCAGATAGATTTTCTTCAATCCCCACAAAGTTTGGACCAGATTGTTGAACGTATCCAGAAGTGCGTTCATAGATCTCTGTCATGCCTTGTTCGGATGCTTCAGCCCTATCAAATCCAATCCCTTCTTGAGTTGCTTTTTCTCTGACGGATCGTGAGGAATCAACCATAGAATTTTTACTGCTGGTAATATCTTTCTTGTAGGTTTGATAGAGAGTATCTAGGGAAGAGGAATCGATAGGACCCGATTTTGATTCTAACCAAGAGCTCATATTTTGTGTCCAACCCTGAATATAAGAATTTGCTTCCTCTCTAAAAGCTGCTGAGTGATTGGAAGACCATCTTGCCGTGTCTTCTTTACTCCAATTGTTTTTAGATGCTATGTATTCCAAGACATCGTCGTTCAGATTCTGGGTTATACTGATTCCTTGAGATTCCATCAAAGACCCCATCTCTTGGAAACGATCAACCTTACTTTTTTGGACAGAAATCTGATCACTAAAATTCTGAGCAGATGTTACGCTTGAACGATAGGACTCTGCTGTGCGCTTGGAAGAATCTTCGGAGAAATTCACTTGATTTGTTAAGGCTGCATTAAGTCCTTGACTCATTCTCTCAGCAACATCCCTATTGATGCCGGTGTCCTTTGTAAACTGCCTCATATCCTGATTGACTGCTTCAGAGCTTCCCGAAGTTGTTGCTCCTGTTCCCCAAAGCTTCAATCCCGCGCTCACAGAATGCCTCCACGCAACATTTTCGGAAACGCTTTGCTGCTTGGCAATACGCTCATTTGAGGAAAGAATCTCTTGGGCAGACTTTTGGAGATCTTTATTTTGAGATTCACTGGCGCCTTGCAGGTGCGCTTTCCCTTGAGCAAATGACTTGGTGAGCTCAAAAGATTTATCCAGGGCCATGTTTTCACTATTCGTGTAGGATTGTGAAAGGCTATCGAGAACCTGTTTTTCATGACTCACTTGTTGGCTCACTTGAGCTTGGATTGCCTCATTTGAATTTATAGAATGACGGGTTGAACTCATATGTTCCTGGACTACTTGAGCGCCTGTTGAATCTGAAGTCACTCTAAATTTTCCATCATCCACAGTATTTCCAAGACTGTAATTAGCTCCAAGATTTTGCTGCGCCATCTGAAACCCATTCATGCTTCTGTTATTAAAAGACTGTGTATCGAACGTCTGGTTGTTGTCCACAATGTTTTGTCCCAAAGCTTGTCCGAGAGTAGGGAGGGCGCGCTCTGCCATGGACACCAGCGCATGACCACTCTGAGAGATGATCGCCCACGACAGAAACGGCACCGCCAAGAAGAAGTTCTGTACTATGCAGTAGGCCGTCCAGCTGGATTCAGCGAGTCCCGATTGAGAAATCCACGTAATGCCACTTTCTGTCTGCGTAATAGTTGCCAATGATTTCTCAAGCCAGAGAAGGCCAATACAATTCAGGATGCCAAAAAAGATTGGCCAACTCTCAACCCATATAATCATCTTGATCCACATGCCCCATATCTTGAGACCCCCTGGAATAAAAGTAAAAGCCACCACAACTGTGAACGACACAAGGAGGAGGGATAAGAACACGCCTTGGAGGAGGGGGAGTTGCCGGGCCGCTGTAAGTCCTGCAATCAAGAAGCCCGAGTTCTGCTGCTGTTCCGCGCGCGTTGCAGAATAGGAAATTAGCCTCTTAAACCGGCGTTCATTGCCAAACTTCTCTAAAGAATCATCAATCGCTTCTCGCGCTGCATTAATGACCATCAATTGTTCCACGCGTTTGTGGGCGGTGGTGCTATCTTTAGCAATCGCATGCCACGCATTTTCTGCTACAGGGCTAATAGCCGTTCGAGCTCTATCTGGATGCTGAGCCGAAATGCCGGGCATCACTTGAGACGCAATTTTTGAAAGAGCCTTTCCACATTCTCTATCCATGCCCCCGGATAGTTTCTCTGGGACCTGACTGCACTTACAGAAGGTTGGCTGTCCTACAGCGCCTTTCCAATACATACCCAAACCCTTATGAGGATTAGTCCTCATGAATCCTAAAATATCTGGCGTTCTCAGAGCCTCTTCTCGTTTGCCAGCAATGTTAGTGTAGAGATAGGGCCAGGTGTAGCACTGGTCCACATAGGACTTGATATTGTCGCGGAGAATGGGATCAGAGATTGTCAGATCTTGGCTGGCCATCATGAGATTTGCCGCAAACATGGGGCCCGTCTTTCCATAGGTGAGATCAGCATAGGCTGCAGGCACTAATCTCTCTTCTATCTTTTCTGTGAGGAAATAGGAGAGATTACTTGCAATATGCCCTATCAAAGCCGGACCCACCGGTACGTGATCTACTCGCATATAACGGTGGAACGTATCCACATTATCAATGATGTTCACGGTAACCCGTGGCACAAATAGGAGATTAAAGATCAAGACTGTTGGCAACATCCAATCTCGCACGAAAATGGAAGGGTTGTGTCCAAAGATTGCCCGCAGAGCAGACCAAGTTCCTCCCACTGTAGCTGTTAGCACAAGAACAGGTCTAAAGAAGACAGATTCTGTCTTACACAGCATGGCCAAAACGTTAAAGACTTTCTCGAGAATCTCGCCGCTCCCATAACTGTAAATTGTGTATTCCATGTCTATCTCCTATGAGTTCAAATTATTGGTGATGCGGACGCGATTTTCTTCAGATTCAATGATTTTGTTGAGTTGGAAAACGGCTTGCTGATTGAGAGGCCCTTGGCGTAATCTCAATTGAGTCTTAAGAGTCTGGAGTCGTTTGCCGTACGCTTCTAATTGACTGCTTTCTTGCTGACGGCCTTCTAGCAAATGAAGATGAGCTTCCACATCAGACAAAATCCTTTCTAGTTGAGAGAGAAGGAGCTGAAGAGCGACGTAGTCCAATATGGCGTCGAACTGAACAAAAGAGCCTGCGGCTGACAAGACTTGAATATATTTCCAGACAGGGACAGAGGCCACATCGTTCAAAAAGTTAATCTCGCTCTCCGAAAGCTCCGCATTATTGAGATACTTTTCTTGGGTGGAATGGATTTTGTTTCCAATGAGCTCTTTCAGGCCCTTTGGCATAGGAGTTTCTTTTCTGACAGGTTGGAGACATCTTTCGTCTTCATCGCAAGCTAGAGCTTCTAAAGTCCCACCTTTCAGCAGTGTATCCCAAGTCTTGTCATCGGCGGCCTTCCCAAAATAAGGCACATGGATAAATCGTTCACCTTCTTTACGATGAACGATGGTTCCAGCAAGTGTTTGCCAGAAAACCCTTTCTTCTTTGGAAAGAGGAAGCTTCTTAAGGATATGCCAGAGAAGGTTATACTCTCCCACCAGCATGTCAGGGCTTCGATGCTGTGCTTCTACAGCGCCTCTTGAAATCTGTTCTGGCTTACTGCATTTATCCTTAGCCCCAAACCAATCTTCACCCCCTCCTTGGCGACGTACGTCAATACAAGCATGCTCTTGAAACGCGCTTCCCTTCGGCAACGCAGACGCAAATATCTGCTGAACCTGACGACAATCTCCCACCATCAAAGCATTGGCGTCCAGTGCCAATTTACGGAGCTGACTTAATAAGCCTTCTACTTGAGGGGCCATGGTCTTAAGACCTAACTGCAGGGCGTAGGTCGCGGCCTGAGTTCCCATCTGTCGAAGTAACTGACCAAGCTGTTGTCCATTCATGAAGGATATTCCTCCAAAATAGGCATCAATGCCACTGCATCCCGCACTGAAAGAAGGAGGAGATATCAGAATAGGTTGATAGGCTCGATTCTTCTGTCGAACCATCATACCACCTGCCGTATAGTGTCCTGCAGACTGATCATGAAAAGCTCCAGGGTTTGTCGTATTTACGTCTGTCCCCAGATTATTAAAGAAGGTATCCATAGCACGGGCCATGGAGTGACTTTCATTCACGAGTAATAAAATAATCAGGATAAAAATCTGTCTCATACCAGGTCCTTTCTATGCTCAAAAATAGTCGACGCCTGCTGCTCTAAAACCGATAAGGCATTCATACCCCAACTCAGAGGGATCACCTCTTGAGTCGTTGGATTAATCAAAAAGAGGGCAGGGAAGATGCTTTCGGGGTTAAGTTTTCGGATGGTACCGTTGTCGAGAGCAGAGGAGGGGAACTCTGCCAACTTCCCATGATCAGCAGACACAGCCTTCACCACAAATCCATGGGTATCAGCAAATACTTTCACAATGGGCGCAAAGGCATGACAGTAAGGGCAACTTTCCTTAAAGAATAAGAAGAGCCCAAAAGATTTAGAAAGACATTTCAAATTCCGATTCAGTTTCTTTTGTTCTTCCTCTTTGTAAATCTCTCGATGAACGCGATTCCCGTGTCCTTCGGCGCGCCAATGAGAAGCATCTTGCAGCACCACCCACTGCCACATTTTGCTGAACTCTTCAGATCTATTGATGATCTGTGTTTGAATTCTCTGAGCTCTTTGGACGTTTTCAAAAGTGGGAGAAATCAAAGCTTCAGCCGTGGCCTCTTCAAACTCTTTTTTGATTAATTCAACTTCCTCTACAGGTGTTTTTTTCTTCTTCGAGGGAGGGGTAGATTTTTCTTTTTTGACCTTGATAATGGGGTCTTTATACCAAAGCCATCCGCCTGGCTCTTTGGAAGGCAATGTATCTGCTTTTGCGAGCCCTTGTAAAATCAGCAATACGCTCAAGATCTTACCCATCTAAAACACCAACTGAGGTTGAAGTTCTTCCCTCTCTCTTTTTGGAGGAGGGGCTTCATGGAGCGTGTAGGAGCCTGGTTGTTGTGTGAGGATTTGTTTCTTTCTTTCCATGGCCTGATCTTGCATAGATTCCGTTCTTTTAAGATCTGCCGTAGAAGGGAGTCGTTTCTTCCAGTTCTGTTGGAAATTTTGAACAATTTTGTTTGTATCAGGGACTTTGATTTTGGAAAGAATGTCCTGGTAGATCTCACTAAAATTAATGCGATCAAAATTGATGGCTGAGAATTCTGCAATGCTGAGAGCACGACAGTTAGCAGCGTCTGGAGGGCCCCAGCTAATGCCCAATTGAGCTCTTCCTTGTTCCTGAATAGTGCGGGCGAGTTTTGAGTCATAGCAACAGAAGGTGGTTTTCTTCTTGAGACATATCTTGGTGATTTTTTCCTTCTCTGCGCAATAGGTGCCAACCAAATGGCATTTGCCTTCTTTTCGAAGTCGGCCGAGTAACTTTTCATTCTCGGAGCAAGAGGTGAGTTTTAAACTCTCTCCCCAACCAGAACTCAAAGAACAACAGTCGCTGAAATTAATGCAGTGCTTGCTGCAAGCCAGTCCGTTTCCTCTAAAGACTGTGCCGTTGTTCATGAGGGTTTTTTCTTGTTGGATTTCTTTGAGGAGAGAGAGCTTTGCCAGAACCTCCGTCATATCTGTATTGGATTTCCAGGTTTGATCTGCCTGGCTGCCATCAAGTCCAAAGGGCAGATCTTCTCCCTTTAGATGTACTTGAGATCTCTTCCCAACAGACGCGGGACATTGGAATGTTTGTTTCCATTCCAAGCATAAGTCACCTTCTTTTCTGTGGCATTCAGAATTGACCTGGAAACATCCGCGTTTCCTCAAAGAGCCACAGTCATTCTTTGAGGGAGTTCCACAATAATAAGTGCGTTCTTTATGCCACCAGGGCCTCTTAACCTCAAGAGTATCCAAAACCCGTGTAGCAGCTCCTTCAATGATATTCTCTTTACCGTAATGGCATCGTCCGTCATCACACATTTTTTCAAAAGGAGCACAGCCATCTTCTACAACCTCAATGAGATCATCTTCAGTGGGCAAAGGCTTATGATCAATATCGATGGTAATGTCACTTCGATACCACACCCAGGCTTCTTGTTTTTTCTTGCCACACCTCAGTTTTTTATATCGAACATGACTGATTCCATGAGCTATTACGGTCGTTCCATTCAAAGAAGCATTGAAAGCATGTCGATCAAAATCGCCTTCTACCCAATAGTTAAAAGAGTTGAGGGTTATGCTTTTGGTCCGATCTTTTAAACGAGGGTCAAAGTCTTCTCCTACAACGCTAATGATAGGTATCCCTTGATGTTGCTTCGTCAGAAAATCATAGATAGCCACCCGAGGTCCTCCATTAGCTGGGTCTCGTGAGTGCATAGGGATTCTAAGCTGAAGTTTAAAGATCTTTTGAGGGATCGGCTTTAGTTCAGCCGTCCGGTACATCTTGCATTGATGCATCTGCGGTTCTCCAGATTCATAACAGACTTGCATGCTCGCATGAGGTCTACCTTCTCCTTTTTCTCTGGTGGCTTTTAGAGCTTCAAGCGGATTACTGACAATTCTGTCACTCATAGTGAAAAGAGGATCCGTTTCTGGATCAAGGACGATGTTGCCACGATTTTGCTCAATCTCAACAAGCATCTCCCCCGAACTCCCATCTCCATGAAGAAGGGAGGTTGCAGGACCCGAGAGACCGGCAGGACTTTCAAAAAAACTTGCTTCTCGAGGAGTATCTGTCTGAAATCCTGCAGCGCTCTTGAGATCTCCTTCATTGAGGGCCGGAGCAGAGGCTTTTCCAAGAGCCTCTCCTTCCTTATAAGACACTTCCATCTTAGCTGACGCCGAAGAGAGTAATAGGAAAGAGATCAACATTTTAAGCACCTCCGTCTCCCCTAAGTTTTTTTAAGAGGAGCTCTGAGTCCTTGATGCTTCCATCCTTCACAAACTGCTCTAGGGCATAGGATAGGGAGACGTTTCCTTTGAGGACGTCATGATCAAGAACTGTTTCTCCTTGAGAGGACAGCGCTAGAATAAATGTAGGGACTTGTTGGATTTGAAACTTCTCGAAAAGAGGGGGGTCAATCTCCACAACAATGCCGAGATCTTTGATCTTTTGCTGAGTCAATCTGAAGCTATTCTTGTAAAGTCCTCGAAGAACCAACCGTCCTCCTACCTTGTTAGCGTCTTGAAACAGTTTCTTCAAGGTCGCATCTCCTAATGAAAAAGAAACGAACACAATCAGTTCCGAGTTAGAGGGAGCAATCTTATCAAGGTTGCAAGAGGTACAATTTTTCTCCTGGCTTTGAGGACAAGAACTCTCTAGATTCCCCTGAAAGCAATACTGGGATGATCTAGGAGACGATGTAGCCCTCTCAAGAGCCATTTTGGGGAGGGCTGCATTTTCCGAATTGATTTCCTGGTATGTTTTAGATATGTTCGAGTAGTTTTCATGATTCGAAATGTGTTGGGGAACCGCCCTCTCTTGGTTCCCCTTTTTTTCTGCAATTTCCTGTAAAAGAAGGCTGGCTGCCTTTGTATCTCCCTCTAAATTAATTTCTGGAGCCGAAAAAGCGACGCCCACAAGGATAGCTATTAAAAGAGATCCTCCTCTCAGAAAACGGATTATAAAGTACGTTAAGACATTTAAATCCTCTTTTGCACGCCATTTTGCGGTCAAGTAACGAAACGGAATAAATAGGACGTTAAGGATTTTTTTCATAGGAGGCAACAATCTCTTTTTCTGAAGACGAGATAGCCAAAATCCGAGCCTTTATAAGGATATTCACGTCCAGCCTGGAAGAAAAAAGGATTCTTGCCCAGAGGCTGACAAGAATCTGTTTGAGGAAGAGGGTAGGTCACTTGAAGACGGTATTGGCTTTTTCGGATGATAGGCATGGGGTATTTGCCACAAAGACCTTTAACCCCGATATATCCCCACAGAAGAAGTTCTCGATGAAGCTTAGCCATGAATCTGGTAGCCAGTAGAGAAGAAGCTTGGATGCCTCCCGTGTGATCTCCAACCGTTCCTCCAAAGGGATAAATACTGCCCCAGCTACCGGCACACCAAAAGAGAGAATCGATGGGTGTTGCCACAGTCGACGTAAAAGCATCTGCTAAACAGGCAGACTGAGCTATAGGATTACCAAAGAGAATGCCTTCGGGATTCAAAATGGCAGATTTTTCATCGTCAGACCAAAAGGGATCCAATTCCGTCAAATAAGCCAGATCAAACGAAACCGCTTCAATACACAACACATCCATCAAGACTTCCAGCCAATAGAGGATGGGATACACATACCAGTGCACTTGATAAAAGGAGGATTTGTTGAGGTTACTATCGTCCTGATCAATGCCACCACGGCCTTTAACACCCATATTTCCTAGAGAAATACCGCCCATATTCACCATACAAAACGGCGTCCGTGTCACATCTATAAGGCGCGCAGGCTCCCAAAACGACACAGGAATCCCGGGAACTGGGACAGGAATGGGAGGTCTTTTACAGAAACACAGAGGTTTTTTGACACTTAAGGACTTGGGGTCTGGCACAGAACCTTTACCGATTTCGGCGCCAGCTATACGAAGAGGAAACATACATTTCCAACAAATATCTGTGACTGGATTAAGCATGCGACCAACGCACTTGGAATGAACATTAAAAACTGCTATAAAAACAAAGAAAAATAAGAGAAGGAGATTTTTGATGAAATTGCGTTTTATCGTATTGTTTTTAGGGTTTATTTTAACAGAGCCTAGCCTGCTTTGGGGAGCTAATAGCGAATGTTTCGATGAAGACCTTGCAACTCTACGTGTATATTCCCCTTCTTCCAGCCCAACGCCTGAAGAAAAGGTCACTGTTATCGAAAATAAGTGCACTGTTGTCCTAAATATGGATAGAGTCAGAAAAGAAAATCTAACTGATTTTTTAAAGAGCCATCCAAGTGTTGATTGTTTAGAAATTAGAGAATTGCGGGAAAATAATGTTAGAAACTTAGTGCAATCCTTAGCAGAATTACAAGAAGAAGAATTTGAATTTGAGTTTCTCCACACAATCATGGTATACACCCAGGAATTTATAAGAATACAACTACTCAACCAGGAATATATAGGCGATACACCGGTTTGCTTAGCTTCTGAATTCTCTCCTTTATGCAGAGGGGGATTCTCCATAGCGATTAATCCTGGTTGGTTCATGCCACAGGTCCCTGAAGATGGCATTTCCTGATGAGATCTAATAGGAAAATCAGATAGGTAATATGCGTTACTTTCCATAACCTATCTTCCTGTCTTTTCCCCATAATGCCCCTGACACCTTAAAAGCCGGCAAATTTTTGACCTGAGACGCTTCATTTGACATCTCCCAGGAAGATTTCCTCCACCAACAATCTTTTTTCTTTCTGGCTAATTCTGGCTGGCAAATGTTTGAGTCTGAACTTTCTTACAATGATTCCTCCTTGATCAAAGTAGACCCATCGAGTGTTTTCATCACCAATCTTGAAGGGATTTCCCTTTATAAGAACCCAGTTCCCTGAGGTTTTTGAGGCCCACTCTATCTGTTCTTTATCTGTTCCATCAATTAGAAGCAAAGGTACTCCCCAATTAAGGTAATCCAAGGGATTCATACGGGTTCGTGCCCTCACCACAATGTTGCCTTTATGGTCATGAATGGCTTCTTTGGTGAGGATAGAGGGATCAAATAACCAAGATCTGTTCTTGAAAGCTCGTGGCAAATGATGAGCAACCACAGGATTCTCGGCTCTCTCTTTCATTTTCTTCTGAAGGTTTGTATTGAGTTCAGTAATTTTGCCTGATTGTGCTAAGGAGTTGAGTTTTCTTTGAACGACCGCCAGAAGATTTTCTTCTTCGATGGCAAAAAGAGGTCCTTGTACGCCAAGATCCCTAGACGAGGCATGGCTCATAAAGAATAGAACAGAAAAAAATACAAAACTCTCTTTCAGCACAATGGGTTTTTCCTTCATGATCCTTTCTGTTTCAAAACATTTTCAATGGCCTGTGATACGGAAAGCCCTTTTTTCATCTCATTCTCCACAGCTGTGTATTCTTCTGGGTTGGTGGAGTACAAAAGACGGCTAAAAGGATCCAAGGAAAGCCTTCCAATAACTCCTTTGAGATCAGCCCCATAGAGGGCCACCTCAGAATAATGAGGAGGAGAAGACCTCAGAGAACAGAGCAGAGATTCCTGGAAATCATTCCCAATAAATGCCTTGAGCTGCGGATGATCTCGAAGTCCCTTAATGGCATCCGCCTCTTGGTACAAAAGACACTTCCAGGTGGAGCAGTTAAAAGCTTCTGTGGCCGCAGGGCTTGCTTCATTAAAATAATCCTTTAGATGTTGGGTGCCTAAAACCAATCCGCCTTTATATTTTCTGGCGGTTCGTGTAACTTCTGAGATAAAGCTTGCCGTGTCTTTACCCGTAAGAAGTTTCCAAGCTTCATCAATGATGATAAGAAAGGGCTGCTGTCTATCTCCGCGCGCCATAGTCTGGTTAATCTGTAGAATCATCATTTGAACGAGAACCGCCATCAAATCTGGATGGTTTCGGAGGTGATCGGTCTCAATAACTACCAAATTAGAATCGAGCTCAACCTCACAAGAACCATTGAAAAAAGATCCATAGACCCCTTCATTTGTGAAAGGAAACAGCATGTTTCCCAGATCTTGGGCATAATGCTCCTTCATTCCCACGAGGTAGTTTTGAATATCTTCGATGGTAGCTCCCTGTTTATAGGAATTCCAAGCGTATCGCAGGGCTTTTTCAAGGACAGAGTTCTGAAGATCTGAGGTTCCCTGTTTTGGAGCAGCCATTACTTGGATGATAGGTTTTAGGGTCGCCAGTGTTTCTTCTCGAATAGCTCTTTCTTCGCCCGTGTCTCCTAAAGGAATCTTACTGAAAGGATTAAGAGACATCGGACGAAGAAGATCAAATTCTATATGTTGACCTCCTAAAAGATGACAGCTCTTCTTAAAGGACCGTCCATAATCAAGCACAAAGACCCGCCCTCCGATTCCTAAGACTGAAACCATAAGTTCTTGCATGAAGACGGACTTTCCAGATCCACTCTGACCTGCAATACAGACATTATAATTGTGGTCTGTTTGGGCATTCTTTGCATTGGGCAGAAGAGCCGTTGAGAAAGGATTCCACATGAAGACTTGTCCGCGCCGTCCATAAAGCAACATGCCAGGAGCTGCCTGCCCCTTCCATTCTCCCAAGATAGGTAACAAATTCTGGGCTTCTCGCGTAATGGTCTTCTTGGCTTTCCCCATGAGGGCAAGATCTCTTCCAAATCCTTGAACCTCTTGTCTTACCTGTCCCAGCTTCCGATTAAGTCCCATAGTCCAAGTCATCGGCAGAGAAGCGAGAAGCATCGGCAAGTGATCGTGGGTCGTTGCACTAACTTCCCACCCAGAGGTAGTCCAAATCTGACGAAGGCGAGCTTCCACTTTGGAGAGATTTGAAGGAGGGGTCATGAGAGTTAAAGAAAGACTAGCTGTAATCACTCTCTCTCCTTGATTAATCTCTTTTAAACAGCTGTCTGCCTCTTCATGTTGCTCTGGCAGCCCCCCCATCCATTTAGTGAGCTTATTTTTCATAGAGTTCTCGAGAGACTCTCGCTTCATCACCACTTTGTTTTTAGCGCGTGACTGGTTTTGATCTACTGTTAGCCCATAATGAAGCCAGAAAGGACAGAGCATGCCACCTTCCCGAGATAGGATCTC
Source organism: uncultured Alphaproteobacteria bacterium (assembly GCA_903912365.1). Taxonomy (GTDB): domain Bacteria; phylum Pseudomonadota; class Alphaproteobacteria; order UBA7879; family UBA5542; genus CAIWGV01. The sequence goes on along the minus strand of CAIWGV010000039.1, from coordinate 160 downwards.
TCCTAAAAATCGATCCATATGGCCCGGTGTGTAGGTTGAGGCCTTTTTGGGACAACATTAGTTCCCTTTTTCATTTTGAAGTTGTCACTCCTTGCATTTTCATCTATCATCTCCCGTAATTTAACGGCCTAATAAACTAAAACCATGGCCAAGAGTTCCT
>CAIWGV010000038.1 GCA_903912365.1 uncultured Alphaproteobacteria bacterium | reverse complement strand
TGGTTTCAACAAACATATCCTGAAGGTCTTTTTTTTTATTCGCAAGGGGGATCTCGCTTCGCTATTTATGGCTCCGCTTATCCCCCTCGCTCAGTCTCACATCTATCTGAACTTTTACATGGGTTTTGATCCTCCGGTCATCTCAAATCCCACCAAACATCTAACAAAACAGCCATCGACAGTCCCCCGAGAAGGGCTCTTGGGGCCATGTGGGAGCAACCGCTTCCTCTCTATAAAACTATACCAAAGAGATTTTTGTTTTGGGGTAAGTTTTAAAGAATTGTGCAGCGGTCGGGGCCTTTTTTCCAAAGAACCGACGAGACGTCCTAGATCTCCTATAGGTGGGTTCTCCAAAGTATCTTTTCAGAATCTCCTCTTGGGAATAATAATGGGCTCCCCCATAAACAATCATAATTTTACTGAACTCTCGCGCAATATTCAGTTCAACCTTTAAAATATACGCATCTCTGATGGCATTGATCTCGTTAGAGATCTGATGTGTAAATAGTTTACCATCGAGTTTTGGAGCCGTCAGCTCACCAGAGAGCTGGTCAATATTTTTAAAGCAAATATTTCTGTGACAGTGCTGGCGAAGCCAGCTTTGGTAGTCTTCATAGCTGGGGACTTTCTGCAAAAAGAAGTGGAATTGATACACCCCCATATCTCTCTTAAATAAGACGGGAAGCTGCTCCTCAGACAAAAGCTCTTTGGATCTGTAGTATTCTCCCGTTTGACGAAGAAAATAGAAGAATGCCACATCTGTATTTAAATATCCTTTGGCCATAAGTTGCTCACAGATTTCCTTATCGGTAGGTTCCGCTCCCACAAAAGGGATTCCTTTTCTCTGTGCAAGAAAAGCTGCAAAATTGGGTTCTCCTCCTGGCCAATGGGGGGTGCTCTCCGTCATTTCTTTTATTCGATCTAGAATAAACCAGGGATTGCGGCCATAGGTGTAGGAAAATCCCTCTAGGATCAAAATCTCTGGCTCAAAGGCATCAAATGTAGTTTTGACCAGGTGGAACGTATCTCCTTCCAGAGAATTTTCATGGGACACCCCCACATAGCAAAGTTCTTTTTTGGGTGTTTTAAAAGAGGCGAGAAAGCGATTTTCAATTCCTGCTTCCCGCTCAAATTTCTTTTGGGATTTACCATCATAAGGCTTTATGCCCAAAAGATTATAGGGGACCTTCTCTAGATCCTCCACGGCCGCAGAAAATCCATTTTGCACAAGGCAAAATAAGATTAACGTTCTCAAAATTTCTTTCAGCATTCTATTATCCTTTTTTTCTTCCCATGAGGAGTAAAGATTATATAGGTCTGCTGATGGCTAATTTCAAGAAGAGGAAGCAAATTTCAAAAAACCCGTTGGGCTCTCCTAGACGTCATCCTGAGGAAGACCGAAGGTCTGACGTCAGGAACCCGCTTTTTTAAAGAAGCTGGGTCCTCATGCCCCTTTGGGGCTCAGGAGGACGAAATGGGGGAAATTACGACGTAAATGAGCTCAGGAAGTTTTTTGAATCAGAACTGACAAGGCCAAAGGCCGATGTCATCCCGAAGAAATTGGAACAATTTCTGTGGGGATCCAGCTTGACTTAAACGAGAGATGACGTGTAGTAGAATTACACGAGCCTCCATGTAAGGACGCATCAGCATGTTAGATAAACGGTTTTGAGTCAGAAGTAGGAACGAGGAGTGAAATGTAGCAGACCTCCATAAACAACGAAGTGACGATGCAAATTAGTTCCGGAGGTTTTTTTGCGCTCAGGCTAGGAGCCAGGAGCGACGGAGCACTACAGCAACACAGTAACTTAGTTCAGAAGGTTTTTTGAGCCAGAACGAGGCAGGAGGAGCGACATGTAGTGAACCTACATGATCGACGAACTAACGAAGTCAATGGCTCAAAAAAAAGGTCCTTAGAAAGTCTGGCAGCGACCTACTCTCCCACACATCAAGGTGTAGTACCATCGGCGCAAAGGGCTTTCACGGTCGAGTTCGGGATGGGATCGGGTGTTAATCCCTTGCTATAACCACCAGACTATCTAAGGACCTATCCTTAGTAAGTCAAAAAATTGACACATCCCCTTATAAAGGTGATTTTCGGCGACTCTCTTATTAAAGAGAATCGCTTATTTTTCCTTAAAAATTTGAGTTGCGTAATGCTTCTTCAAGTAAAACAAATGTTACTATATGTGAAGTCAATTAAGCCAATGGAGGGATTAGTATCGGTTAGCTTCACGTGTTGCCACGCTTCCACACCCGACCTATCAACGTCGTAGTCTACAACGCCTCTCGTAGGAAGAACTAGTTTTTAGGGAAGTTTCCCGCTTAGATGCTTTCAGCGGTTATCTCGTCCGTACATAGCTACCCGGCGATGCTCCTGGCGGAACAACCGGTACACCAGAGGTACGTCCATCCCGGTCCTCTCGTACTAGGGATAGCTCCTATCAATTCTTCAACACCCATGGTAGATAGGGACCGAACTGTCTCACGACGTTCTGAACCCAGCTCACGTACCACTTTAAATGGCGAACAGCCATACCCTTGGGACCTGCTCCAGCCCCAGGATGTGATGAGCCGACATCGAGGTGCCAAACCTCCCCGTCGATATGAACTCTTGGGGGAGATCAGCCTGTTATCCCCGGCGTACCTTTTATTCGTTGAGCGATGGCCCTTCCACGCAGAACCACCGGATCACTATGACCTACTTTCGTATCTGCTCGACTTGTCAGTCTCGCAGTCAGGCAGGCTTATGCCATTACACTCTACAGCTGATTTCCGACCAGCTTGAGCCTACCATCGCGCGCCTCCGTTACTTTTTGGGAGGCGACCGCCCCAGTCAAACTACCCACCATACAGGGTCCTAGTCCCCGCTTCAGGGGACGTAGTTAGATATCAAAGCGTTTAAGGGTGGTATTTCAACGGTGCCTCCCCCTCAACTTGCGCCAAGGGTTCATCGGCTCCCACCTATTCTACACATAAACACCCTAATACCACTGTAAAGTTGTAGTAAAGGTGCACGGGGTCTTTCCGTCTAGCCACGGGTACTCCGCATCTTCACGGAGAATTCAATTTCACTGAGTTTGTGTTAGAGACAGTGGGGAGGTCGTTACGCCATTCGTGCGGGTCGGAACTTACCCGACAAGGAATTTCGCTACCTTAGGACCGTTATAGTTACGGCCGCCGTTTACTGGGGCTTCAATTCAGAGCTTGCACCCCTCCTTTTAACCTTCCAGCACCGGGCAGGCGTCAGACCCTATACATCGTCTTTCGACTTAGCAGAGTCCTGTGTTTTTGTTAAACAGTCGCCACCCCCTATTCTGTGCCACCCGCCTATGGTTACCCATGGGCGGGCATCCCTTCTTCCGAAGTTACGGGATCAATTTGCCGAGTTCCTTTAACACAATTCTCTCAAGCGCCTTAGTATATTCTACTCATCCACCTGTGTCGGTTTAGGGTACGGTCATTAATGTCTGAGCTATTTCCTGGGAAATCTTCAGCGCATCCAAAATCCAATAATCAGATACGCCTTACGACTTCCGTCACTTCAGACTGGTTAAGGAATATTAACCTTATTCCCATCGATTACGGCTTTCGCCCTCACCTTAGGGGCCGACTAACCCTGCGCGGATTAACCTTGCGCAGGAACCCTTGGACTTTCGGCGAGCGTGTTTCTCACACGCTTTATCGTTACTCATGTCAGCATTCTCACTTCTGATATCTCCAGGACCCATCACCGGTATCCCTTCACAGACTTACAGAACGCTCCGCTACCACTTTAAAGACCCAGAAGGTCTCTAAAATCCGCGTCTTCGGTGTATCATTTTAGCCCCGGTACATTTTAGGCGCAGGATGGCTTAACTAGACTAGTGAGCTATTACGCTTTCTTTAAAAGATGGCTGCTTCTAAGCCAACTTCCTAGCTGTCTTGGCCTTCCCACATCCTTTCCCACTTAATGATAACTTAGGGACCTTAGACGGCGGTCAGGGCTGTTTCCCTTTTGACCATGGACCTTAGCACCCATGGTCTGTCTGCCGTAGTATACTCGTCGGTATTCGGAGTTTGGTTAGGTTTGGTAGAGATTGCTCCCCCCTAGCCTATCCAGTGCTCTACCCCCGACGGTAACCCCACGACGCTCTACCTAAATAGATTTCGCGGAGAACCAGCTATTTCCGAGTTTGTTTAGCCTTTCACTCCTATCCACAGATCATCCCCGTCTTTTGCAACAGACGTGGGTTCGGTCCTCCATTACGTGTTACCGCAACTTCAACCTGTCCATGGATAGATCACTCGGTTTCGGGTCTAATCCCTGTAACTCATTCGCCCTATTAAGACTCGCTTTCGCTGTGCCTACACCTATCGGCTTAAGCTTGCTACAGAGACTAACTCGCTGACCCATTATGCAAGAGGTACGCCATCACACCGTATAGGTGCTCTGACTGCTTGTAAGCATTCGGTTTCAGGATCTATTTCACTCCCCTACTTGGGGTTCTTTTCACCTTTCCCTCACGGTACTTGTTCACTATCGGTCATTAAGGAGTACTTAGGCTTGGAGGGTGGTCCCCCCATCTTCAGACAGAATTTCTCGTGTTCCGCCCTACTCGTGCCTGCAAAAAGACATTACTCTTACGGGACTATCACCCTCTATGGTTTATCTTTCCAGATAATTCAAATTGTTCTTTTTACAGGACTGGCCTGGTCCGCGTTCGCTCGCCACTACTAACGGAGTCTCAATTGATTTCCTTTCCTCCGGGTACTGAGATGTTTCAGTTCCCCGGGTTTGCTTCACGTCCCTATGTATTCAGGACGCAATACTGCTAACGCAGTGGGTTCCCCCATTCAGAGATCGACGGATCAAAGGTTGTTCGCACCTCCCCGTCGCTTATCGCAGCGTACCACGTCTTTCATCGCCTCTTAATGCCAAGGCATCCACCAAATGCTCTTAAAACGCTTAATCGAACTTTCACATATAGTGATATTTGTTCTCTTGAGATTGTCTACACCCCCTCTTAAAAAGGTATAAACAGAAGATTACGTTTCTCGTGTTCTTGTTTAACTTATGCTGATAAATCAGCACAAGTTATGGAAAAACTTTGTGTCAATTTTTTGTTTACTATGTCAAATAACGTCCAGGCTTTTGCCCGGTCCTACTTATATAAGGATTGCCATCACCTCCGTCAAGTACTTTTTTCAATTATTTTTAAATTAAGGGAGGTTTTTTCTTGATCGTCCCCCTGAGGAGGCCAAAGGCCCACGTCAGGGCGCCACTTTTTCTACCTCTAATCCCCTAAATATTCTGCTGAGATCTCATAATATGTGGCCCCAGACGGCAATGGTGCCTCCGCTGACACTCGATACGCCCCGAAATGCCTTTTTATGGAGTCAAAAAGCCCAACGCCTTCGCAAACGCTTGCTATGAACCCCTGCCCCATCTCAGAGGCCCGTTTAAAATAATACTCATAAAAAAAGTCATCGCAGTTCAGAAAATATTTTCCCGCCATCTTTTTCTCTTCCAAACGACGGGCCAGATCATAATCCACCTGTCGCGGGGACTCTCCAGGAGGAAAAAGATATATTTCCTCTCCAATCCGATACACCAGAGAATTTTCGTCATATTTGACTAAGTGATGCCGTAACTGGTCTCCTCCCGCTTCGTGAACGCTCATTTTCCCAACTCTATTCACCGCCCAATTTCCAATGTAATGTTCAAAGAGGAGCCTATCAGACATTTTAGAACCACCCACTTCAGCCACAGCTGTACCTCTACTATTTCCGAAGAAAAGAAGGGTGGGCCTCAAGTAGTCTTTGTAGGCAGCAGCAACGGCAGAGGTCTTATATTCAACTAGAGCCCCAGCCTCTTGCAAGCGATTCACCTGTCCCTGCACCAAGATATCAAAAGAAATATCCATAAACTCTCCTATCCGTTCCTCCGGGGAAGGGCTCATGTCCCCATACAGATTGGGATAATTTGTATCCAGAAACTCTATTTCCTGGCACCGCATGGTCGTGTTTTCATTCCAGAATTCGTTACGAACAAAATCAGACGTCCACGGCCCCTGCCACACGCCGTATATCTTGGGGATATAAGCAGATAGCCCCCCTATGGAAGAAAGAATACTTCTGGCCCAAAGATCTGCATCAAGCATAGGAATTGTGTAAATTTTGTTACACCTCAGAGCAACCTTTGTTCCGGCTGGAGCCCCTTCCCTGTCTTCCTTCAAAACCGCTGAATACACCCCATGAAACCCCGAAGGAGAAATCGGACGAACATCTTCATACAACACCTCAACCTCTTGGCGGCTCAGCTTGAGAACCTGCGTATTAGTTTCCTCGCCTCCGTGGTGACGGTCGGGTATGGTCTTGTGAAACTCCAGAGTTTTATTTAGGGAAGAAGAAATTTTTGCGCCTACCGGAGGAGACGGCGCCTCCTCCCCAGCATCCGCGGCCGCCGGCATAACAATAGAGCTCATGAGCAACCCAAAGACCAGCAACCCCGCCGGTCCCGTTAGATTGAGTCGGCTCTTAAGCTGAAAGGCAATATCGCCATATTGGTCATTCAAACGCTCTTCATGCCGTTGGGCCCTAAAGGCACGCTGCCTATGTATGCTTTCGTCAAATGCCCGAGAATTCGCGGCCCCGTGCACGTCATCGAGACTCCCTAACATTAACAAAATGATAAAATAAAGATGTTTTTTCAAAATATTGACTCACTTGTATATTTATTTTCGTTGAAAATATCTAATTTAAATAGGAAAATTAGTCAATGAATATACAGAAATATATCCCACCCGTCATCCTGAGGATATTCGTATAACTAATACCATTCCCATTAATTAAGCATCAAAAGAGAGGAGAAGGTTCCCTTAGTCGTCGTCACGAGGAGGCACAACGTGCCGACGTGGTGGCCCAGCTTAAAAAGAAGTGGTATACCTCTCATAAAAAATCAGCCCTAGCCCAACTAAGGGCTGAGGGCTGAAATTAATTACTTTATGGGTTTGGCGTTATTCGGCCCACTTACCATTATTAGGCAGACGGATGTCATAGCGATCATAATCATTTCCACTTCCCCACCCAGGTTGGCTTTGGGCAGTAGCTGTAAGAACCTTATATTTAACCTGCCGTGTATCTTCAGGAAACAGAAGGCTTATGCCATATTCATATTTTGGCTCTGTTTCAAATTTTCCGGTTTGATATTGCGTAACGGAGAGATTTGCTATCAACTCGTAGCCATTCTCCTCTTTTTTAAGATTCTGAGTCACCCAACTTCTCGGAATACTCACATGATATTCTCCACCTCTAATGGAGTCCATTCCTTGAAAGGAAAAACCTCTTAGAAAGCTGGCGAGGCAAAAACTTCCATTCATTATCCCTGCAGGAAGAGGCTGTTCTATTGTGTACATTGCTGGAACAACAAAGCCCTTTAATTTCAATGTGTAGAGATCTTCCGCTGCGGCACTATTACCGTTTAAAGAAAAAAAACAAATAAATGCTGCGAATAACAAGTTTAATTTAGAAAACGACATTTTTAAATACTCCTATAAAACATGCCGCTTTGTACTATATATACTAATTTTCTGTCAACAATTTTCTTTTTAGTGTATGAGTTCAATAAATAAGCAACGAACTGACGACGTCGATGCCTCAAAAGGCTTAGCCAGGAATAGTGATTTTTTCTATTTTAAGTGTCGCTTCTTGGAGTTTCTTCTCACACAACTGCTTCAACGCCACGCCCCGCTCATAAAGCGTTATAGAGTTCTCCAGAGAATCCTGCCCTGCTTCAAGCTTTCTGACAATGGCTTCCAGCTCTTCCATGGCCTGCTCAAAATTTAATTCTGTCACATCTTTCATCAAAATTTACTCCGCTTTCTTCACGTACAAAGTATCCCCTTCTTGGGACACCACACTTACTTTTGTCTCGGAAGGCATATCGGGCCCCACCAGCACCCAAGTCTTGCCCTGCCACTCAAGGGTGCCAAATCCATTCTTCACTGGCGATTTCAGCACAAAGACCTGCCCCCTGTAGGGCACCCCTTTTTTAAAGTGTCCCCGCCGCACCCTCTCAAACGAATGGCCCACGGGCCAGACCATCAGCCCCCCCACAATGAGTCCTAAGAAGGCACTTAATTGATACAAGGCCGAAATTCCCACGGGATTCCCCAGCCCATAGATCCAAGACACAAGCCCTACCAAAAAGGCTGCGGCCCCAATGATGGCCGGAATCCGGGGCGGGATCACAAAAGCCAAACACGAGATAATAAACCCTAAGGTGATCCACTGCGTGTATTCAATATGAAAGCTATCCATGAATCTCTTTACTCTTTGCGGGGGCAATCTCCTCTTTCCCAAGGCTCTTGCCATGGGCATCAAATTTCTCGTGGGAGATCAACCGACCTTCATCATTATAGGTGGAAATCTCTAAAAGAGAACCATTTTGTTGATATTTCTTAAGCTCTCCCTGCACCCGCCCGTGCATGTAGGTAGCCTCTTCAAACACTTGGCCACCCGGATAGAATTGTTGGCAAAGACCATTTAACTTCCCTTGGCTATAGGTACATTTCTTTACCAGTTTCTGGTCCCCATTAAAGGCCTCGTAAGACCCCTCCATCAGGTTATCCTTATAAGACAGGCGAGCACTCACATGTTCCCCTGGCCCAAAAAGCACAGACGGCCCATTCATTTGATCTTCCGCGTACGTGATTTCGGACACTTTAGATCCCCTCAAAAAAAAGGTCGCTTTTCCCTCCTTTTTCCCCGCCACATAGGGAATCTGATGGGTCATCTGTTGATGAACATCATAGGCCGTCATCATGCCCTGCATTTTACCTGCCATGTATTGGATTGTCTGAATCAGCTGACCGGTCCCTGGGTTATAGGCCTCATAAGTTCCATTTATTTTGCCCTCTTTATAGGGGATCTTCATGATAAGGTGTCCCTGAGGGTTCTTCACCTCTTTAATGGAATCTGCAGCATCCTCTGGTACCGACGGGCTGGGCATAGGTGCTTCCGGCTTCTTTTTAAGGGCCTCGAGAAATTGGGTGGTGTATATGGTTGTCATAAAACCATTCTACTCTGAGCGCCCGGAGGAATCCAGATCAAAAGACTCCCACATTCCTTTGCTTTTTCTTCAGAAGCTGGTATAAATAGCTCGAACTAAGGTATTTTTACTTAAATTATGGGAAAAAAATGAATATTTTGAGGCATATTGGACTTGTTATTGTTCTATTAATAGGCTTTGTAAGCAGCGCTGAATCTGCACTTCGCCCCTGGGAGATTTTTACTCCAGAAGAGTTTTCTGAGCATGATAGAACCTTAGTCCAAAGTCTCTTTACAGATAATATGGAAGCGCGAGGCCCCGGGTATATCGCTCATACTTTTGGAAGGTTTCCCGCTGATCAAAGAGATAGCATTGTAGAAAGCACTCTCAGATTACGAACTCCTAATATGACCTATGAGGACATCTCCCATCTTATGGAAAAAATATCTTATTGGACAGATCTCTCCAACAGAAGGCTCACCGTAGAACTTGTTCAACAACTTATTCCTATCGTTGGAGAGGAAGATAAGCCTTGGAAACATTTCCAAATTTTGCAGGATCTTCCGACCCTTGATGCAAAGAGAAATTTTGTGGATTTTGTTTGTGGTTGTTCTCTCTTTACTAGCTCACCACCAGTGCAAGAAGAAAGTGACAACTATCACATTCTTTTAATGCGCATTTTATGTAAAAGCCCTAATGATCAAAGAGAAAGTCTGGTCACTTGTGTCGGACGGATATGTGGTCCAAATGCACAGTCTAAAGAACAAGAGGGGGTCATGAATACTCTTGTCAAATTTTCAAATAATGAAGATAGAGACAGATTTGTGACTTCCGTTTTAAAGACAGACCTTTTGTCTCTCTATGAGGGCGATAAACATACTGTTCTCTCTGCTTTGCAACAAATTTCAGCTGAAGACAAGAGAAAAGATGTCTTAGAGTTTCTATCAAATTTGGGATTCATTTCTAGAGAGATAAGCGCTCGTGATTTTTATAGTCTGTTTACACGATTTTCATGGCTTTCTTCCGTTAATCGGCAACGTCGTTGGGACTTTATTTTAAGAAGCGATATTCTTACTCCAACCATGAGCGTCTCCGAACGCGTTAATGTTGTGAATGCTATAAATGATTCGATGTTGAGTGCCAACCACCCGGGGGGCCGTGCAGAAGAATTTAATCAAAGACTTATTAATATGGCCGTTTCTTTTATGACTCCAGAAACAACCGGCGATGACAGAAAAGAAATTCTTCTTCTGTTAAGATATAAAGAGGCCTCGTGGGAGCAGAAAGAGCTGCTCGTCTCCTATGCTTCACAGTTATGCACGCCAAACATGACTTCCCATGATCGTCTAGTAATTCTTAAGGCCCTATCAAAGTCTATAGACGATTTTCTTTATCCAGAGGTTTTGCAATATCGATTTCAATTTGCTTCAGCCTACCTACAAGAGGCTACTTTGCAAGGAATCATCACGCAAGATAATATCTTTACCTGGACATACGCCTTTTTAGAAGAAGCTCTGCGTGTTGGACCCATCTGGAGAGGACACCGTATAGAAGATGGAGATGATCATTCTGGAAGACGTCTTCGAGCTGGCGTTCCAATAAATATCGTTAGAGGAGCGGCTATTCAACTTGGTGAACAACAAGCTAATCCGACGCAAGACCCTCGTTTTGGGGCTCTACCTACTAACATAGATGTTGTCGGCCAAGAAGCAATCATCGCTCAACGCAGAACCATAAAAGAAACTTATGAGACTTTGGCAACAAGTGAGGAAACCGCAACTGTCATTTCTAGAAATTTGCCCCCCCTTGGAACAGAAGATGAAGTATTTGTTGTTCAAACAACAAAGCTCAATCGGGCTCTAGAATTCTTGTTAAAAACTCAAAGACTGTCTGCTGTTCAAAAGGGAAAACTCATCAATGCGCTCCTAGGTATGAATATATTAACAGATCAATCAGACCCAGTTGTCGTCAAAAAAATCAGAGATCTGTCTCCAGAAACTCAAGAAATGGTTGATCGATTGATTGGACAAGGAAATGACAGACAAATCCCCCGTCATGGAGCCTCAAATGTGGCAAGCTATAGACGGTACTCTCATCCAGATCTTCCCAATATCCGCCAATTCTTTGCTTTGATTTATAATTTGTTAGATCAGCAGATGGGGGCGCCTGCAGATACAAAGGGATTTACGAGAAGCTGGTTGGCAGAGACTTTTGCTAATGATCCAGCCGCCTGGGATAAGTTTAAAAGAGCTTTTGAGTATGATTTCCATATTGATCTCCCAGGGACTGTAGGAGAAGCTCTCGAACATGAACCCTTGCTAGAGACCCACCTTACTTCTTGTTTAGAGAACCTCTTAAAGGATGAAGATCTTTCTGAGACTGTCACCCATAAGGATCTCCATAAAGCACTCCAGAATTTAGCAAGATCTTATGGGGTTGCCCTTAAAGAACGGTACACCCCTCTCATTGAAGCACTTGCCATGATCATGCGTGGACATAATGGGAATCTTGATTCCTTGGAAGAACAGAACCGCCCTGCCTGTGCAGAAGGTGCCTATTTAGGAATCATCAAAGTCTTGCAAGAAATTCCAAATGTGAGCCACATTGTCGGAACTTCTTTAGCTCATATTGATGTTGTTGCGTGTGGCGGCGGTGTGCGGCCAGCTGCGTCAGATATCTCTGCCATTAGCCTTGGGGCGGCCCAAGACACGGCTGAGCAAGCCAGAGCTCTTCGAGAAGCACAAGATGCGGCATATGAGGCTTCTCTTGCGGCAGATCATGAAAGAGATCGTCTCAGAGTTGAGCAACAACAATCTTCTCAAGCGGCTGCCGCTGCAGAAGAGACACCTGTAGAAACTCCTGAGGAACGCAGAGCAAGACTCGCGGCTGCTGCTGATGCAAGACTGACAAAAAAATAGAATTTAGAAATCGATGCAAGTTTCTAAAAATTATCTATAAGTCCTAAGCTTAAATTATTCTTGCATGCAGCCCTACATAAAGTTACACTAATAGTAACTTAGTGTGGAGCAAAAATTCTAATGCAGCCTATGAAAATTTTAACCGATTGGCTTCAGAATAATACGAGCAAGGAGCATTATTTATTTACACCTCAGGACTTGCGCCCCCTTTTCCCCAGCTTATCTAACGCCGCTTTTAGAACACTTCTGAGTAGAACCATGAAGCTTGGGCATTTGGAAAGAATATGCAGAGGTCTGTACGCCTATAAGAAGTTTATGAGTTTGGACGGACTGTTGCTATTCCATGCAGCGTCATATCTCAGAAGCAATGATTTTAACTACATTAGCCTTGAAACTGCCTTAAGTGATGCAGGAGTGATTTCCCAAATCCCCATGAACTGGATTTCTATTATGTCTTCTGGACGCAGCACTAAGATCTCTTGCGGTAAACTTGGGACCATAGAGTTTATTCATACCACCCAAAAGCCAACAGATATTATGAATCAATTAACTTACGATATGAATTGCGGATTATGGCGGGCAAGTGTAAAGCTTGCTCTCAGAGACATGAAAAAAGCTCGTCGGAATTGTGATTTAATAGACTGGGAGGCAGCAAATGAATTTATTTGATGAATTGGTAGCACAGGCTTTAAAAAACCAACCAGTTTTGTCTCCCTTAAAAATGGTGGTCGAAAAGGAGCTATTACATCACGATATACTTAGAATAATGGGGAACCATAATTTAATCTCTAACCTTACTTTTATAGGGGGAACCTGTCTTCGGAGTTGCTATGGGGCCCTCCGGTTAAGTGAAGACCTTGATTTTACGGGAGGGAGCGACTTCTCACGGGATAATTTATCTGAGATGGGGCAGGCCTTATCCCAAAGTTTAGAACATAAATATGGATTATGCGTTACTGTAAGTGAGCCTGTAAAAGATAACCAAAACGTCGCTACTTGGAAAATCAAAATAGAAACAAGACCAGAAGCCAAAAATTTACCAGCTCAACGCATTAATATCGATATTTGTGCTCTGCCTTCTTATGAGAAGAATCCCATGATGCTACTCAATCCCTACGGCATAGATATGGGAACATCCGGGCTAATTATACTGGCGCAAAGCCGTGAAGAGATTTATGCAGATAAACTGATCGCGTTTGCTCTAAGAACGAATCGGATCAAATATCGAGATTTGTGGGACATCGTATGGCTACATAGTCAGGGGGTCACACCCCGATTAGAATTAATTCCTTCCAAGCTCAGAGATCGGCATTGCCCCACAGATCATTTTTTAAAAATATTTGAAGAACGGGTCCAATTGCTCAAAAAAAATCCTGAAATGGCCAAAGAGTTTAAACAAGAAATGCAACGTTTTTTGCCGGCAGAACAAATCAGAAAGACCTTAGAACAAGAAAATCTATGGGGTTTCATTACTTACTTAATGGAAGACCTGAGAAATCAGATTCAAAAAATATGTTCATAGAACCTACGCCAAAGTAACTGACTGGGATGTCACGGCAAAAGATGCGCTTGCATTAGACGTAATACTGGGCGCCTGGAGAGACATCGATGCCTGTCCTTGGACCGACACATCCATCCCTTGGAGGCTCATACTGGTTTGGGCCGTCTCTGTGATCTGCTGACCCTGCATTGTTACATTGCCTGTCGCCGTCACCTCATAGTTCGCCTGGGTCTGAATCTGTATGGCCCCCGTCACTTTGATATTCAGGTTTCCCCCAATTTCCAAAGTATAGTCGCCTGAGGTTTTTACACTCTTATTGCCCGTAATATCCTTAGTTTCATTGCCCTGTTGCAGGGTAATGCTGCGGTTCCCTTGTTGCAGCATGATGGTTTCATCCCCCTGATTCAGCGTCATGGACCGATTCCCCTTCTTCAGCAATAGTGTATCATTGCCCGCGTCTCCCGCTCCCTCAAGGGTCGTGGTCCGGCTGCCATTCAGAATATCGATATTCATATCTTTTTCTGCGTGCATATAGATTTCTTCATTGCCTTTATCATCCTCAAACCGAAGTTCATTGAAGCCCCCCCCTCCCTTGGAGCTATTGGTCTTAATGGTACTCTTTGTGGGCGTATCGGGAAGGTAGGGAGGATTATTGGTGCCGTTATAAACACATCCCGTAATGAGGGGATAATCAGGGTTTCCGTTCAAGAATGTCACCACAACCTCTTGGCCCACCCGGGGAATAAAAACAATGCCCCACCCCTGCCCTGTCCATCCTTGGCTATACCGAATCCAGCAAGAGACTTGGTCATTGACGGTGGCACTTAAATCCCAATGAAACTTCACCATGATGCGCCCATACTCATCGGTCCAGATCTCTTCCCCTGCTTTCCCCTGCACAATGGCCGTCTGTGTTCCATAAATCTTCGGGCACGGTGTTTTGAGGGGAGGCAAATACGTTTGAGAGGACGCAAAAAAGACAATCTTATTGGTATAAGGGCATTCCTCTGTGGAGGCCACGGACTGTACCGCCTCATGATAAATACGAAAGAGCACATAGGATTGGTTAGCGTTGTTCCGATGACAACCCTGAAGGGTGAAGATCTTTCCCACCTCCAGAACCGGAATGTTCGTGGTCCCTCGGCAAGAATCTTTAGGGAACTGAAGGGCCCCAAGCCGTGTGGTGGTTATGGTCTGTCCTGTAGATTGGTCCTTATAATTTCCGGGATAGTTATAAACCTCCTCCTGAATCCCATTGGAATTGTTAGACGATGCCTGCAAATTTGTAGTGGTTTGCTCAAAATTAAAATCCTGAGAGGTATAGGTGGAAGAAACAATCTGGGAAGAAATTTCTAAATTAAAAAGCCCCGCTACATCCATAGCAAGATGGAGGGGCGAATAAATAGCATTCACCGTTGGAAAATTATCATTCGTGGCGAAGGGCGCAGAGTTGTCCGACAACACCATGGTATGAGAAGAACTATCATGCTGAAAGAAATAGGCAATGCCTGCCGCTTCCATAAGCCGGGACACAAAGGCAAAATCACTTTCATTATACTGAACACAATATTCCCGCATATCCTGCCCCGCCGTGGACACATTGTTCTGGAGCGTAATATTCTGATTCGACAGTACCTGCGTAATAATATCGATGGTGGTCATGTTTTGGAAAATCCGACAGGTTTCCCGCAGCGTCAAGAGCCATAGCTGAGGCCGAATGGTCAGATGATAATAAGTGCGCTCAAAAGTTTTACTACCCCCATCTTGATTAAAAGAAACCGTGGCCCCTTGGGTAATCTGCGTCACAATCCCGTTAATATGGCGTGTGTTCCCCTGAAAATTCATGTGAAGAGTGACGCTTTGGCTCAGAATGCTGGTAAAATCCAGATTGCTATCATCGCCTGCGGCACTAGGGGCATAAACTTCCGCCTCAAATTCAAAGAGGTCTGAGAAAGACTCCACTCCCTTAAACTTATTCAGAATCAGGGCATCCTTTCCAAGACTTGTGTCGATGGAAAGGTAAACATTATCCTGGGTGGTTAGAACATTTTTCATTTAAGAGGTTTCTTTTTCGCTTTTATGGTTTTCTTAAAAGGGTCCGTATTCATGGTATTTTGATCATCATTCCCAAAGGGCTCTTTGTTGAGCTGATTCAGCCAAGAGGTCCAGCTCAAGGCCACTCCATATCCCAATTTTGTCTTAGGAATTTCATCCTTTTTTAGGATTGGGTTGATGGTAAAATCTTGCCCTTTTCCCGCATAATAAACCACCAGCTGACAAAGCGCATCATAAGATTTTCCCGGTTTCAAAAACTCAACATACTGGGCCAGTGTCATGGGGCCAATATGAAAAGCGATAAGGGCCTGCTGATCCCAAAAACGATCTCCCAAAATAGCCGTTTTTCCCAGTATATTAAACTTACCTCCCCTCCCAAGAGATGATTGTTGGGACAGGGGCACATCCTGCCACTTCCCCTCAAACTGCGTAATAGAAACCGGCAGCCTAAAGAAAGACGAGACAATTTTCTCAAGACCCTCCAGAGATCGATGGCTTCCCCAAATCAATCCCACATAGGGGAAAAAACTCCGATCCAAAATGGGCATTCGATTCACCAGAGACGGAAGCCCCATGCCCAACAGGCTTCGAAGACAGCGTCCCAGGAAAGTATGCTCTGCATCCTCGGAAGAGACGCCTACCCAATATTTTTTCCGAATCCGATGCAGTAAAGATAAAAAACGGTGATTAAATATATCCAGGAAGGAATGCATAGCCGTATCGCCCCGACGGTCGCTATCAATGAGCCGCTGGGTATAAGGCGTCGGCAAAGGACCAGGATGCCCCGCAATGGCAAAGAAATCAGTGGTAAGATTGGGAGGGGTATCCGGAAACTCCGCTGTGGAAAAAGATCGAATATCCGTGGGGGGGAAATCAAACCCCACATGGGTTTTAAAATTAACCACTTCTTTCAAGGGATCCGATTGGACTCCCACAGGCGCAGCCTTTGGATTCAACTCCTCCAATAGTTTAATAAAAGCGTGAAACTCAAATTCATCTGCTTCTCCCGCCAAAATTTGATCTACAGGAGGGGTTTTGCTCCGGCGATGGCTGGCCATGTTTTTAAAATTCCTTCTCGATGGATACTTTTAACGGATAATTCCGTAAAAGAATTAATGTCTGTATAAAGTCCAAAAAATTGACTCAAAACAGAGGCTAATAAGAAAATGCCCGGACTTCCCGCAGGCCCGTCATCCACAATCAATGTGATCCCAGTACCCTTGACGAATCCCCGCCAAGCATCTTGCCCTAAACGGCGGACAATGGGTTCACAGGTCATGGTTAAAATGCCATTAATTTCCCCCTCATTCACAGGGAAATTTCCCCCCGCATAAAGCATCAATACCTCCCTCAAGGCTTCCACACTTTTGACATTAGATGAAAAGGAAAGATGGTTTAAAGACAGACTTGAGATAAGCTTCCACTGGGTTTCTCCCTCTGGAGCAGGATAGATGGTTTCCGTAGGCGAATGAAGACAAATGATGGACTCCACAGGGAGTTTTTGCTCCGGAGAGAGAAGGGTGTTGGCCGTCAGCTGAAAAGCCAAATCTCGATTAGTACAGAGTGTTTTTGCATAGACAACTTGGGTGTCTGGAAAGGTGGGGGTGCGGTCCCAACCCACAAAGGAGAGTTGAATGTCTGTACCGGGAATGCCGGGCTTCACCGTGGGCACGCGACGGGAGGCCCAAAAAATGCCTTTATTCGCCAGCGCACTGTGATGATTGTAAGAAAAATAAGGAGTGATTTCAGAAACCCCTGTTCCATCCACAGCAGAGGTAAAAACTTTTTCAATGGAATAGATCTCAGACGTTGTTTCTCGTCCGTAATCCCCCACCAATCTATACTCAATTTTTTTGCGATCAAGGCGAATGGGTTCTGCCGTACAGGGATAAAGGTTAATGATGGGTGTACATCCCAAAGAAAGAGTTTCCTTCGTAAAAGGAATAGAGGCAGAATCCTTAGAGTCCACAACCGGGATCAATAGATCCACCTCTTTCACCCCTTCTGGGAAACTCAAATTTTCCACATCAAAAAACATAAACTTACGAGGAAAAGAAAAATACTCCTGAAGTAATCCATAGGCGGGATTTGCATTTTCAGGACAGGGGATAATAGTCTCATCCAGGGCAAATCCTACCTGTCGCAGACTTCCCTCGGGCAAGATAATAGGTGTTCTCCCCTCCTCTCTCGAGAGAAGAGCTATTTTCTGGGTCTGTGCAAATAGAAGATGGTAAATGGAATTTGCCTCCACCAGGGGGGCATTAATATAAAATCTCAGTTTTTTTGGGCCCAGTTTGGAAAAGGCAGGCCCCCCGCTTTTTAAAGAAATTTTCAGAAAATTCTCTTGGGGTGTGAGGCGCGCTCCAAAGTCATAAAGATTTCTCTTCACCAGACCTGTATCTTCAATTTGAATGGGCCATAGATCAACGGGAAAAGCGGTTCGAAAGCGACACGCTGTCCCATCCACAGATTCCGTAAAGAGAGGAAAATGCTTGGGAATTTCACAAACGCTGGTGATTGCTTTTTTACTGTCATGATTGAATTGCGCCACACTCATGGACGGTGTGATATTGGTCAAAAAGGGATAAAGAATCCCTAAAAGCGCTGAGGAAATTCGGGGAAACTGATCGTCGATATCCTGCTGCAAATAGCCAGACAAAAAAGCAAAGGACTCAATAAGTCTTTCAATGTGAGGATCCGTAGGCGCATTTTCTGTGAAGTTGAGGCGGCGCGCCACTTTCGGATACTTGGCTGCAAAAATTCGCCCCATCTGCCGCAGAAAGGTCATCTCTTTTTCGTAATACAAAAAATTCAAATCGTCAGATTTTGGCATGCCCCTCCAGCCCATGATTAGCTTTTCTTTTCATCATAAGCTTGTTTTTAGGTTCTGTGAATATTTCTTTTGAGGGCCTAAAAAATCTAAGCAGACAACACAGGCATTTTTTCAAGAAGTTCAAATTCCTTTAAAGAAGATGCACTTTTGTCAAAGGTGACCGTCACTTTACACCCCTGCTCCAGACAATTTGTTTTGCCAATAAGAATATCAGAAAAATCATGGTTATTTTCTTCATAGTCCGTCAAAGATTCCCATAAAATTCTCTGATTTTCAAAAGAAAACTCTTCGGTTGTCAAGATATGATAAAGAACTTTTATTATATCCTCCGTTGGGTATTTATATCCTCGCACCAACACCCAAACAAGCTCACACAGAACCATATTATTAATGAAGATAGAATTTTTTTTATGGGCATATTTTTCAATAAACTTTGAAACCAAAGATGCCTGAACCGGCTCATCCTGCGTAATATATCTAACCAGAATGTTTGTATCTACTGCAATCATAAGGGTTTTTTTCTAATAATATCGTCCATTTCTTCAAAAGATAAAGACTTCGAAGGTTTCTTTAATAATCCCTTTAATCCTTTTATTGATTTATTGATAGGAATTACCGTTATAAAAGATCCATCTGTAAAAAATTCCAACTTATCTCCTGGCTGAAGGTTAAGTATTTCTCTTATTTCAATAGGAATAGTGGTCTGCCCTTTACTCGATAAACATCCTAAATGCATTTCATATCTCCTTTTAGTAAACTATCGTTCCTAATGATATCATATTTTCCGAAATTTTAAATAATTCCTTACTTTTAAAAAAAGTAAGCTTCATATTAAATCGCTATTTCTTGCTGATAAAGAAAAATCTGGACCACCGCATCGGGGCAAAGGCGCTCTTCGTGGCGACAATTAGGAATACGTTTTGTTATTTATTCAATGCGGCTGGCACAAGCACAGCCCTTCTCACAGATTCCACTTTTAAGGGAAAAGAAAAAGACTCCACAACATCCTTGATTAAAACATTTCCCGTGACCGTCAACGCCAAGGTTTGGTCCGATTGGTTGTAGCCCTCAATCTTCACAACGCTTTCTTGAAGACGTGACTCGAACCTCTTTAGGGCGTCTCCCATGAACTTCACAAGAAGGGCCGCCCCCCGATAGCTGGAAGGATCCTCATAGACATTATCCATGAACCCATAGAGCTCCGGCACCCCATAGGCAAAGGTAGCGGCATCCATTTCTTGGTAAGCCTTATAAGGGATCTTGCATCGGGTATTGAGAATATGGCTACACTCCAAAGCAATAGAGTTTAAAAACTCTTCTTTTGTGTAGTTAACAAGGGGAGGAGATTCTGTTTTTTCCTCCAAATTGTGATCCGTCAACCGGTCAAACAAAAGGACCGGATTCCCGGAAGAGGTCCATTTCTTGAGCACTAACCGCCCAGCGTATTTGTGGGCACGTTAAAGGATGTGGCCACCTGCCCCTGAGGCGCCCCTGCTGCATTGACGGGGAAGTAGAAAATATTATACTCTTGCGCCGTAAAACTGAGCCCCACTGCCCCAATATTTTTAATATCATTACTATTTTTAAAATTAGATTTAAAGAAGTCAGGCCCTTCTGCTTCTGCCGCAACACCTACGGCATAAGACGCGCTTGATACAACCTCCACAAGCTTAGCATTCACTAACTCGATCTTGAATCCAGGTTTTGCCATATTGGTGGCTCCGTAATTTTTCAGATTGAGAAGGGTAATTTTTTTAAAAACTGTCCCATTAAATCCGGCATTTACAAACAAAGCTGTTTTACTCATATCCATGACAATATCTAAAGTCTGGATACGCACCTGCGCACTTGCATTCAGATTCCCATTGTATCCAATCTTGATATCCTTAGACCCAGAAAGCCTATATCGATAAACCTGATGGCCCGTCACCACATCGGATCCTGCTGTTGCAATACCCGGGATTTCCGCACACATGAAGTAACATAATCCAGACGTTGCATTTACATTGTTTTTAGGAGATCCCATAATATTCCTCTTTAGCTAGATTGTTGGCTGGTTTGTATTCCTGGCTGAACCTCTGATCCATCAGATCCTGTTGGGTTTCCATCAGAATCCGTCGCATTGATAATTTGCGTAATAGCATTACAGACAAATGTATAGGAGGCTTGCAACCCCTCCCCCGTAATACGGTCAAGATTTGTATCAAAGGAAACGGACCACTCTTCAATAAACGTATTCGAAAGCACAACACGCGTAAACACTTTCAACGTGGATCCTGTGGTGGTCAATTTCCAGATGGAAACATTCTGCAAGTTGATCCCTGCCACAAGGCACTTAAAAGCATCCACCGTACTTTGATCCACCGTCAACTTACAAACTACTGGGTGAATGGTAGCATTTCCAATACCAGGTGTCACAGGACGGGTTATGTCGAACTCTGTGGTAATGGTATAGGAGGGCATTTCCGAAAGCCGAACTCCATGAGTTAAGTTCGCTCCTGGAATATTAATTTGCCCACTTCCCTGAAGATCCGTCGAGCTATCCGGCTTTAAAACTATAATATCTCCTGGCGAAGCCATAATCGTCTCTCCTCTCTAAATTCTTACTTTGCAGGTGGTGGTAATTCCGTCACCAATCGCAAAGAAACTGTCAATTCTTCCAGCTGGAAGTGAGGGCGCAAGAATACGGTTGCCCTATACTTTCCAGGAGATCCTGGGACATCAAACACATCAATCCGCGCTTCCCGAAGAGGGAACCGAGCTTTCAGATTTTGAGGCGCATCATCTGTCAACAACACATACTGCGCAATCCAGGTTTGCAAATATTTCTGCACGTTATCCTTGGTCATGAAGCTACCAATTTTATCGCGCATAATCACCTTAATGTAATGCCCGAATCGAGAAGCGGCCAAGATGTAGGGGAGACGCGCCGATAAACTAGCATTGGCCGTCGCATCAGGAAGATTGTAAATCTTTGGCTCCTGAATGGTTTGCCCTCCGAAGAACGCAGCCTTATCCGTTCCCTTACAATCACAAAGGGCGATGAAGCCAAGGTCACTAAGTTCCTTTTCCCGACGATCGGTAATAGCGATCTGAGTGGGACACTTTAAGGCAATATCCCCATCTGTTGTTTTAAAGGTATAGGTGGGAAGATCTTCCACAAGCCCGCCGCCTTCAACGCCACGGATTGCCGCCGTCCATCCGAACAAGGAGAACGCATTGGTGATTCGTTGGGCCAACATATACGACGCACTTCCCCAAACGAAGGTTTTAAGGGTTTTGGCATCCACGGTTTCCGTGTAGTTAAGCCCTTCCACAGGAAGCGTATTGGGTCCATAAGGAAGTCGCATCAAGACCTTGGGCAATACAAGGGCCACATAGCGAGAGTCTTCCGTTTCTCGGAGAGACTGCCATTTAATCTTGTCCGCAGATTCGAAAATCATGGCCAAGTCCCGAGGCTTTCCAAGACCTGCGAAGGTATCCAAGTTAAAGAGCGCCGGCGAAGCTTCCGCAATGAATGGGGCCAAAGCCGCAGCAGCCACGCCTGAAATTTTTGTTAGAAGCGCGATGTCTGGAGAGGTGGCGTCAAACTGGAAATCCCCCACCAAACAGGAATAGGGGTTTCCACCAAAGGTCCCATATTCTTCTTCATAGACTTTCTTGAACAAAGCACTTTGATCAAATTCAACAGCCTTTTCAAGATCTTGCTGCAACTCATCTCGGGACACGTTCAAAAGACGCAACTTAAGAGTTATGCTCGTCTCCGTATTCATGACCAAATAGTTCAGACCTCGCCAAGAAGCTTCCAACTTTTGGAGGCTCGGATCATGCAAAATGGGATCTAACTGCTTAGCAATGAGCCCATCCAGCAAATTAATGCGTGACTGAATAAAGGCAATGGGATCACTCCCCACACTGGTCCCCGCCGCTGTGATTTGCGTCAAGAATTCTTGCACCATAGAAATGGCATAAGGCGTCTGTTCGGGGTTCATCGCCAGCTTTCCTTGATTTAAAAGCTGAGCGAGAGGGGTCTGAGCGCCTCCGGCTGATGGTTGTTTTGTAACGGCCATTATATTCCTCCCAGTTTTTTATTATTTTGTAGGCGCAGCTGGAGCCGCTGGGGCCGCAGGTTTTGCCTGATTAACGTTATTTTGAAGCTGAGTTTGCGTTGCTTTATTCGCCAAAGCCCCCTGCAATAAAGCTTCTAGCGCGTCATTCCCATCTATTTTTGTCATCAAATCTTTTAGTTTTTGACGGGACTGATACAAAGCATTTAAAGGCGCTATCTGTTCAATGATTTGTACAGGGCCGAAGGCGTCCATATTTGGAAAGGTCAATAAAATTTCGAGCTCAGCCGGCGGGGCCTTAGGATTAGCGTTTGGAATCATCATATTGGGGACTTGGAAAGCCACCCGAGGATTGATTTGGTTCATAACACTATTAAAGTTATCCCGATCAATTTCCACAAACTTGCGATCCTTAAGGGGTGGCATCACAACATTAGGATCTCTAAGTCCGGAAAGATCTGCCAAAACTCCCACAACAAAGGGAAGCTCTTTGACTTCGATAGCGTTTCCGATCTCCACGTCATAAGTAATCTGAACGCGCGGCGGACGAACTCTGCCTATCTCATGTTGTATTTCCTTGGCCATGATAACCTCCCGTAGCCTATTTTTTTCTTATTCTTTATTTAGAATATTAGCTTATTTTTCAAATGTAAACTAAAAAGTGACAAGACTTATTAAGCCAAAGTCATCTTAAGAGGCAAAGCGACGAAAGAATTCCTCTTTTTTAAAAAGAAGCTGGAGCCCCACAAAAATTCTAGAAAATTTTTTCCCGATGACAGGAACTAGGAGCGACGCAGTGACGACGCATCAACTCAAAAGAATTGGGTGAGATGGTGTCCCCAACGAGATTCGAACTCGTGTTCCCGCCATGAGAGGGCGGTGTCCTGGGCCCCTAGACGATGGGGACGGGTGCCTTAAGATCTCTCTTAAATACTCGATAATCAGGCTTTTATCAAGGATTTTGTTGTATAGCACCACAATTCTCTTGACCTTCTCTCAAAGTTTTGTAAAAACAGAGGAACTCTTGTGGATGGGTGGCCGAGCGGTTGAAGGCAACGGTCTTGAAAACCGTCGAGGGTGTGAGCCCTTCGTGAGTTCGAATCTCACCCCATCCGCCAAGAGTACCCCCTAGCCAGAAATTTTCTTCCACGCTATATTAAAGATGTAGAGGAGTTAAAGATGAGAAGGGAAAAATTTATGGAATCCGCTGTAAAAAAAGAATTTTCTCGTATTTTTGAAGCCCGCACGTTCACCGAGAAAAAACAACCTCTCTTTTTCACCGCAACTCTGGAAGAATGTGAATCCATCGCCCTGCGCCTCCAAATCCCAAAGGTAAAAAACTTTAAGGTAGACTGCGTGCTTCGTCAGATCCCTTCCACCACCTCCATCGAAGTAACGGCCCACCTCAAAGCTTCCCTTGTACAAACCTGCGGGGTGAGCCTTGAAGAGGTAGCGGACGAGGTGGATGAAGTTCTCAAACTTTTTTTGTGCCCTGCTCACCTTTTGCTCGAAGATTCCACTGTTTCTTATGATGATGACGGCCTCTGCGAAACCATTGCCATTGAGAGAGACGGCACCGTAGATTTAGGAGAAATTTTTCTCCAGTACCTAAGCCTCTCCGTAAACCCCTATCCCCGAGCGAAACGGTTTAAGTGATACCAATCGTCATCGCGAAAACTTGTCCTGAGCTCTCGAAGAGAGCGTGAGGATCCACACTTTAAGTTTTTGTGGCGACCCAGCTCCTTTTCTTTACCTCTAAATGAGACGTTTCCATAGACCATAAGTTTTGAGTCAGAACGAGGGACCTGGCGCGACATGTAGAGAGATCTACATGAGCGCCGCAGTGACGATGTAGATGGCTCAAAAATTGTGGTCTATGGGCCAGGGCTGACGCATCTAAATTTTATGGGGGACAAAGAGGGCGATGCCAAAGAACTCGTCACCCTGAGCCCCCTTTAGGGGGGCGTCAGGGCCCCGCTTTCGGCATCTTCAGCCTAAAGGGAATATTTTGTTAAGATGCGCCTATGGAGAAGATCCCAGCAGTTTATATTATGGCCAGTAGGTATAAGGGCACCCTATATGTAGGTGTAACCTCAAATCTTATGTGGCGTATTTATCAACATAAAAATGGCCTAGCAGAAGGCTTTACAAAAATATGAGACTCTAAGCGGGGCCCTGACGCCCTCTTCGAGGGCTCAGGGTGACGATCTTGTTTTCATTTTAGATGCGTCGGCCCTGGTCTATGGGCTCAAAAGACTTGAGCGCTTCATAATAGTTGCTATACTTAAATTTAAAAATAGAGGTCTTACATGAAGCGGGTGGTTTCCTTATTAGTACTGAGTCTTTCCTTATTTTTGGAGGGATGTCGACACGAGGGTGAGGATAACCCCAGGCCGTTTTGTGCTGTGCCTGCAAAGTTTGTGGACTACCCTATTCTCCTCAACGTAAAAGGGTTTGGTATCGTTAACTCCTATTCAGCCATCTCCCCTTTGGATCAACAGCGCCCGCGCCTCTTCCCAGGATCCTTGGTATCTGAGCTTTCTGACTGGGCCACAAAGAAGTTTGTTCCAGACGGCACCCAGGGTGGCATCCTCTTCCGTATCATCGATGCCCGCGTTTCTGAGGAAGGGCTTGATATATTCTCCGAAGAATCCTTAGAGAAAAGGAGGACCTTGGGAATCAATGTCATTGTCAGCTTGCAGTTTTCAGGAAAGTACTATGACCGAAAGCGCATTCAGCTCCGGGTTTCACAGGAAGCCTACCTCACAAAAGAAGACCTGGGAGAGGAGCGCCGAAAGGAGATTTGGGCCCGATTGGTCAATGAGGTTATCTCTGAATTGAGTCAGCAGATGGAACTTCGTATCCGAGAACATTATCCACGAGTCGTTCTCTCCCATGCTCGGACAGGGGTTAACTGTGGATGATATCCAAACCCCCGACGAACCTATTATTCCCTATGCCCCCCAAGAAGGAGAAGATGATCTTCAGGCCTATTATCGGCAAATTCGACAATTTCCCCTCCTAGAACCTGACGAGGAATACGAACTGGCCAAAAAATGGTTTGAAAAACAAGATCTTCGGGCCGCAAAAAAACTGATCACCAGCCACCTCCGTCTGGTCGCCAAAATTGCCAATGGATACCGGGGCTATGGCCTTCCCATGGCCGATCTGATTTCCGAAGGAAACGTGGGCATTCTTCAGGCCATGAAGAAGTTTGACCCCGAAAAAGGCTTTCGTTTTTCTACCTATGCCATGTGGTGGATAAAGGCCGCCATTCAGGAATATGTTCTCAAATCCTGGTCCTTGGTGAAGGTGGGCACCACGGCGTCCCAAAAGAAATTATTTTTCAACTTAAGGCGTCTTAAGCAGCAACTTCAGTCCGCCCAAGGAGAAGTTTTTTTATCCAATGAATCCGTAGGAAAGATGGCCAAAGAGTTAGATGTAACCGAAAAAGAAGTCCGCGAAATGGAAGAGCGCATGAGCTTTACGGACTCTTCTCTCAATGCCACTGTCTCCGGCGAAGAAGGAACCGGTGAGTGGCAAGACTGGCTGGAAAATCCGGCCCCCAACCAAGAAGAGCAGACCATCTCCAAGGATGAACATAAAAAACGGGTAGCACTTCTCAAAAGAGGGTTCCAGTATCTAACCCCGCGAGAAAGAATGATCCTGGAAGCTCGCCAAATGAGCGATCCCTCCCAGACCCTAGATCAAATATCAAAAAACTTGGGTATTTCCAAAGAGCGTGTCAGGCAAATAGAGCTGCGCGCCTTCAAGAAATTGAGGGACTCCATCCAGCGGGAAATTTCGAAACATCAGTAAGTCCTTTATATCCTCATCCAGAGAAGTCCTTTCCTTCTCCGGATGAGGAGGAGCGTGATCTCCAGCGTCAGGACCCACCCCTTCTTAAATCCTTCTTTCCCCCAATCCTTTCTTGAGGTAAACTTGAAACTAGGTTTTGCGAAGCGCCCTATTGAATAGAAAGAATAAACATGAACACTAGAAAATGGACACTAGAGGAAAAAATTGGTCAGCTCATGATCCTTGGCTTTGAGGGCCTTTCTCCAGAAGATCCCAGCATCCAAAAACTTGCCCACCAAATCCGTACCCATCAGGTGGGAGGTGTCATCCCCTATGCCTATAACATCACAGATTCAGCCCAAATTACCCATCTCAATGCCTTTCTCCAAGACCAAGCCCCAGAGCTCCCTCTCATTATTTCTGTGGACCAAGAAGGTGGCAAGGTTCAGCGTCTCAAAGCTGACAAAGGGTTTCTAGGATTTCCCACGGCGGAAAAAGTGGCATCTCTTTCCCCGGAGGAAGCTCATAAAATTTATCTCCAAATGGCCACGGAGCTTGCTAAGAATGGCTTTAATTTAGACTTTGCCCCCTGCGTGGATTTAAACCCTGAATCTTATCTTTCTCCTATCATTGGAGAGCTGGAACGGAGCTACTCTTCCAACGTGGATGTGGTTGTAAAATATGCGGCCATTATGATGGATGCTCTTCACCAAAAGGGAATCCTCAATTCCATTAAGCATTTCCCAGGACACGGCAGTGCCCGGGGCGATACTCACAAGGGTTTTGTGGATGTGGCCCAAGATTGGCAGAAACGAGAACTTCTCCCTTTCTTCGAGCTCATTAAACAAGGTCATGTGGATACCATCATGACGGCCCACGTGTTCAATGATCACTGGGACAAAAAATATCCCGCTACCTTTTCGGCGCCCACTCTCCAAAGGCTTCGGGACGCGGGCTACGAAGGGGTTATCCTGAGTGATGATCTCCATATGACGGCGATTCATAAGGAATATGATGCGGAAACGGCCATGGTGAAAGCCTTGAAAGCGGGTAACGACATGGTGATTTTTTCAAATTATGCCCTGGCTGCAGCCGGTGTCCCTAACTTCAAGCCGGACCCCGATTTGCCAGAAAAAATAATCGCCGCCGTAAAGGTCTCCCTTGCCAAAGGAGAGTTAACGGAAGCCCGTGTAGAGGATGCCTTCGCCCGCGTCAAAGCCCTCAAGAGCAAAATCAAACAATAATGCGCACACACCCCTCAGGCCTTTATAAAAACTTCCGCCCCTCAAAAAAGCGGACCCTGAAGTTCACGTATGCTCTAACGGGCCTTATTGTCTTCTGCACAATTCTGGGGGGTGTTTTTTGGCACATCAAAGCCCCTACCCCCCCACCTTCTCCTGTTATACTCCTAGATGTTCCAAAGCCTCAGTATGATGATTTCAAAGAAGCCCCCTCTCTAGCCCTGGAGACCTCCGCTGCAGAAGAGGCTCTCGTGGAGGACTCTTACAAAGACTCGGATCTTGTCACCATTTTCAAAAACACCAAAGCCCCTCCAAAAATAATCTTGCTTCTCGAACGTCCTGAGAAAAAACTAAAGGTCCCCTTTACAATCCTAAAAAAACATAAAGAGGCGTTGGTCATAAAAAACCAAAAGGATCTGAAGCGGGCCGAGCAAATATTGAAAAAGAAAGACCAGGTGATCCTCCGCATTCCTCCTACCTCTCTCAAGCTTGTAGCTCCCTGGATCAAAAAGATGCAGAAAAAAGCCACCTTTGTGGGTCTTGAAGATCTCCCATCAAAGGGCCAAAAAATAGATCCTAAAAAGATTGAAAAGGTTCCGGACCGGTTGGCTTAACTCTTATCACCTAATGTAAGAAACCCCTTTAGCCTTACTTAAAAAATACTTGCATTTAATCTATTGACATAAAATTCAAAAGTGTTCTATCCTGAAAAAAGGGGGGACATGTCAATGTTCAAAAAAATTATACTTACTACTTCTTTGTGTTTATCAGTCCTGCAAAGTGTAGAGGCAAAGCCCTCTTCTAACTTTTATGCGGGCGCCGCCGCTGGGTATGTCTATTTAACACCTTATGGATCTGCAACAGAAACATCTGGTGAACCAGGAAGCGTTACCAGATCTATTAACCTGAATAAGCGGGCAAGTGGGATAGAGGGGAAGATCTTTGGCGGCTATGATTCCAAAGACATCTGCTGTTCCGGCTTGAGTTTAGGGGGAGACGCTTTTGTCTCTGTCAACAATGCCCACTCACGGAAAGTCTTATCAATCACGGGGAGTGATAAGCGCACCAACATCATAAGCCAACGCTATACGGTGGGCGCTTATTTTAATGCTGGCGGCAATCTCACAAAAACCGTTTCTCTCTACGGAAAGCTGGGAGTTGTCAACAGCCGATTTGTGGTTAAGCATCAAACAACAGCCTCATCAGGATACGGTGCAAAGGCTCAAGAACACAATCTGTGGGGAATTTCTCCCGGATTTGAAGTCCGAAAAGACCTGAGCAATTTGTGGCGGCTAAACTTTGAAGGGACTTTTACCTGGTACCAATCTTGGAAGAGTAAGGATTTTGATCCCAGTTCTCCCGGAAGCGCCTTTACAAATATTCGTCCTCGCGTCTTAAGTTTGTCCGTGGGAATCGCGCGTAAGTTTTAAAAGGTCCACTTAGAAAAATAGATCGAGAAAAATCTCGAAAGGAGTTCAGATGAAAACTTTAAAATTAACAGCTTTGGGATTGATCATTTTAGGGGCATACAGTCAAAATTCTGAGGCATCTGCACGAGATGTAGAAGAAGAGATTAGGTATGTCAAATCCAGGAAAAATGGCAGTGGCCGCTCAGCTGCTGCTGCTCATCTAAAGTGGGATGCAGAAATTGTACGTCAATTAGAAGAGGACACCCCTGGCGAAAATCCCTACAACAAAGTTCGCGCCTCTGTATCCCCCACTGCCGCCATCGACCGGGAAATCCAGCAACACTCTGGAAAAATTTCCGGAATCCAGGCCAACATAAGAGCCCTCCAGACCCACATTCAGGAACTTGACACCCTAGAAAAAGAACACCGGTCCAGGGCTCTCCAACATCAGGATGAGCTGAAAGATAAAGAACAGCGTCTGGCAAAGAACCAGGCAGAGCAAGCTACCTTAGAAGCCGATTCAAAAGATAAGGTAAAAAAACTAGAGGAAAAAGAGAAAAAAACCTATACAAACGTTCGGGAATTCTTTGGAGCCTTTGGAATCCCTTTGCTGGAAGAAAAAGAACCCACACAAGAGGAGGTCGATTTGCGTCAAGCCATTGAGGGTCTTTCTCTTTCTACCACTCCTGAAGGTCAGGCCCCTTATAAAGCAAAAATAAATGAACTTTATGGAAAACATATAGGAACTCTGCAGATCAGATCCATTATGGCAAAACACCATTTCAAGCAGGATCCCCTTCCTGTTCCAGAAAATCTTCAGCGGCCCGAAATAAGGGCAAGATTTAAAATCATCGATAGTCTCCTTGAAAAAATTGCTGCCTTTAATAAAATTGCCCTTGAGAATCTTCTTGGAGCCCATCAAGTGCCCGAAGAGATCCGGAATAAATTTGAGGGAATTTTAGCCTCCTTAAAAAAACTCCATGATCCGACCTCAACCCCAGAGGATAAAAAAGCTGGTGCCACTGCCTTGAAAAAGTTCTTCGGAGACAACTTTGAAAGAAAAATATCAGCACTCCAAGAGGCGAACTATGCGGAAGCTTTAAATACAACCGTTCTTGCTCCTCTTCAGTCAACCCTTAAAGATTTGGATGCAGCCAGAAGAAATGGCATTGGGGAAGCAAAAGAAACTGCCCTGACCACATTAAGAAGTATTGGACTCCCAGAAAATGTTCTGGCCCAGGATATTCCTGCCATAGAAGCAAAGGTCCAAGAGCTTCTAACGGAAGCCCGCAACACCTTTGACACCGAGTGCTTCAACCATTGGAGTATGCCCCGATTACCGGCTATAATGGACGAAGAAATAAAGGCGCAAAAAGCCCTAAGAGATTCTTGGATTTCTAAAGCAAAAGATTCCCTTAATAAAGACACACAAGAGGTGGAAAATATTTTCATCCCTCTCCGAAAAACAGCGGAACAGATTGAAAATGAAATGGAAAAAATTAGAGCTCTTATTCATCAAAAAGAACAGGATGCTAACGCAACTCAAGCTCAGAAGGCGCCCGTTCACCAACAGATCCTTGCTTTAGAGGCAGAAAAATCTCAGGTTGCAGGACATATTCAGAAGCTTGAGCGGGATAAAGCCCAGGTAGTAGCCCCTCAAGCTCCCCAAGCCTAAAAAATTTCTATCCCTCCTCTCCTCTTTCTGATAGCTTAGGGGGAGGAGATTAACCATGATTGAAACCTTAGTCGACCCTACCCATTTAGTCGTTATTCTAGCCGCTTACTTGATGGGATCCATTCCCTTTGGACTTCTCTTCACCAAATGG
This sequence comes from uncultured Alphaproteobacteria bacterium, assembly GCA_903912365.1. Taxonomy (GTDB): domain Bacteria; phylum Pseudomonadota; class Alphaproteobacteria; order UBA7879; family UBA5542; genus CAIWGV01. Next base: position 26,173 of record CAIWGV010000038.1, on the reverse strand, counting down.
GCTGGCAAGGGAAACATCCGCACCATTGGATCAGGCAATATTGGCGCCACCAATGTACTGCGAACAGGCAGCAAGCTCCTGGCCTTCTTAACGCTTTTCTTTGATGCTCTAAAGGGATATGCAGCTGTCAAGCTGGGGATCTATTTCCAGGTGGAGCCTTTTGCGGCCGGCGCTGTTCTTTTAGGCCACATATTTCCTGTTTGGTTGAAATTCCACGGCGGCAAAGGTGTTGCCCCTTATTTAGGAATCCTATTGGCCATGTCCGTTCCTCTGGGCGCACAGGCGCTCCTAGGATGGCTTAGCTTCCTGATTCTCTTTGGATACTCTTCCCTCGCCGCCATCCTTACCTGCATCTTAATTGCCTTCACCTGCTGGATCTGGAGCTATGGAGAGATGTTCGTCTATACAACCTCCCTCATGGGCATCCTCATTATCTTCCGGCACAAGGATAATATTAGCCGCCTCCTCAAAGGGACAGAGCCCAAAGTGGGGTTAGGGCGCAAAAAGTAGTTCCTTCTTTCAAAGGAATTGGGTTAAAACTTTTTCCACCTCTTTCACAGACAATAAGGACATGACCTCTTCCCCCTTGTGAACTCGTCGCCAGATTTCCTCTAGAGGTAAGTTGACGCGCGCAATGGCTGTCTTCTTTCCCCAGGGACCATAGATGGTGTGGGGGCTGGGACCAAATAAACCAAGGCAGGGGACATCCAGGGCAGCGGCTAGATGCATGAGTCCAGAATCATTTCCAATAAAAACTTTACAGGGTTTTAGGCACGCGGCCACTGTCAAGAGGTGGGGCAGTCCCATAAGGTCTACTACCTTCTCTGCTGGCAATTGATCAAACAAAGGGTGCATCTCTTTCCGTTGGGCTTCTGTCCCAAAGATAACCAATTTAGCCCGGGGAAATTTCTTGGACTGCCCCAGAATATATTTGGCAAGGGTTCCGTAGGATTCCAGAGGCCAGCACTTTTTGCTCCAATTAGCGGCAGGGGAAAGAGCGACATAGGTAGGTCCAGCCGGCAAAAGCGCCTCGGCTTTTTTAAGGAACGCCCCAGAAAGCCATATTTTATTGGGGGGTGTCTTGGAAAGGCCTATAAACCGAGCCAATTGATGGACTCGAAGATCCTCTGCTTTTGAAGGGCTCCAAATCAATCTCTTAGAAGCCAGGAGAAAATAGGTAAGAAAAGTCCCCCGAATATCCACCGCCAGATCCCACTTTGTGAACAAACATTGAGCCCACAGCTTGATCCAATGGGCAGACAAAGGTTTTTTTTCAATAATTAGAAGATGCTCCAAATTGGGAACTCCCTCAAATAAAGGCGCCGGAACTGGGCCACAGGCAATGGTTATTTTGGCGTGGGGGTATTTCTTTAAGAGATGGGATAAGATTCCACTTGAGAGAATGGCGTCCCCCAGGTAAGTTGATGTAATAAAGAGAATTTTCATGCCACCTATAATGAAGGGCCTTTTCTATGTCGTCAACGTGTGTTTTACTGTCGAACCGATCTGTCCTAAGAATAACGGGCAATGACCGACTTTCTTTTTTGCAGAGCTTGGTCTCCAATGACCTCACCCAGCTGAGTCCAGAGAAAGCCCTCTATACTCTTCTTTTAACGCCCCAGGGCAAATTTCAAGATGATTTTTTTGTGGTAGCCCAGGGGGAGGCTCTCTTTTTAACACCAGAAAGGGAAGAAGCAGAGGCCCTCAAGAATCGTCTATCCCTTTACAAACTCCGCTCCCATGTCACCCTTGACCTGCTAGATACCTGGCATCTGGGCAGCCACCCTGTGCCCAGCGCACTGCCCTGCGGCACCGTCCTGCGGGAACATCCCTTCATAGAATTTGTGGACCCTCGACTCTCAGCCCTGGGAACTCTTCTGTTGGGATCTTTTTCCATTGATACAAGCTTGAACTTTGACCTCTACGACACCCATCGCCTCTCGCTGGGGGTCCCCGACGGAGGTCGCGATATGATCCGAGGGAAAGCCATCCCTCTGGAGAATGGTCTGGATCAGCTGAATGCCATTGATTGGAATAAGGGCTGCTATCTGGGTCAAGAACTCACCTCCCGAACAAAATACGTGGGACAGGTAAGGAAAGGCCTCCGGCGCCTCTTAAAAGAGGAAGGGCCTATGCCTTATTTTGATGAGCCTCTTTTCCAGGGAGACAAAGAAGTGGGTCGCATGCGAAGTTCTTGCGGCCTTCAGGGTCTAGCCCTTCTACGGTTAGATGAGATTCCCTATGATGGGGAAGTCTCCACAAAAGACGGTTCCACCCTCAAGGTTTGCCCTTCCACATCAGCCTCCCCCATAGATGGCAGACACACGGATGACCAATAGGCCAAGGCTTTCTTGATAGAGGGCTTTAGTTTCTCTGGTTTGCAAACGTTCTTGTAAATATATCCCGCTGCATAATTTTGATAACCCCTTTTTATATCTTTTTTGTCCAGGCTATAGCTAATGATGAATTTATCTGCGGGGTCCGGTTCTGCCAGAAGAATATTGAGCCCGGTCGTGCGGTCGGAAGAGACCATTTTCTTCTTATTTTGACTAAGACCCGGAGGAAGCCTAAAAAAGATGGCGAGAACATCAGGACCTCTTCCCCTTTAGACTTAAGAAAAACCTTGATTTCAGCTCTTCGAGCCTCCTCAAAGTGACGGGTTTTTAGTTTTTTGGTTCCGAGTTGAAGTTACCAGAGTGAATGCCATAAGCAAAGAGAAATTCTATATTTTTTAGCCTCATAATTTTTCATATTTCGAAATAAAGGCATCGAGACTTATGAGATAATCCAAAAGGTCCCCTTCGAAATAATAATTTAAGATACTAAAATTAATCTGTTCGGAAATTTTTTCCATGGCTTCTCTATTCTCTCGACAAGAGCCTCTCTTAGAGGCATTGAGCAGAATAATCTCGTGGAGGTTTTTTTCTATCTCTCCAACCAAATATTCTTGTCTATTTCGGGAAAAAAGTGTTGCCGCTTTATAGTAAGTAGACTTCATCTTATATCTCCTATTAGCCTTAATATTTCCTGTTAGCTTACGTTGAAACGGATTGTACAAAAAACAGATGATTTCTAAAAGTTGAAAAAAAACAATTTTTCTAATAAATGTCTATGGCAATGACAGGGGAAAGCCGGGCTCTATGAAGAAAATTTTAAAGGAAGCTTAGGGGTTATTTTGACACGCCATGCGTGGAAGACACATGGAAAACCAATATGAAAGAGAGACCTCAATCCGACACTTAAAGGATTGGTCATGATCTTTAAAAATATACCCACTGGCGTAATTCTTATAGGCATCCATCATGTTTTGGATGTTCAAGCTATTGGAAAGAATGATAACGGGAATATCTTGAAGGTTTCGATCCCTTTTTATTTCTCGCAAAGTTTGCAGAGGATGGGGCTTGTGAAAGAGGATGCTCATAAAAATAAGATCCGGCCGGGGGAAGAGCCCTCCCCCATCTCTATCCCTTAAAATATTCAGCGTTTGCTCTTCATCATGCAACGAGTAGACATTAACGGATGGGTGGCTTTCAAGAATGGTCTCGCGCAGAAGCAGCATATCTGCCGGATCATTTTCCACCAGCCAAAGATTGAAAGGTTTTTCCACTTTAAGATCAATCCTATCCCCCAGGAAAGAATATTTTTCGCCGAGGTTTTCATATCCCTCATAGAAATAATTTATGGGAACCCCTAAAATCTCGGAAGCTTCAAAAAGGAAAGAGGCTGAAACTCGAGTTATTCCTTGTTCATATTTTTGAATTTGCTGATGGGAAATTCCAAGCCTTTCAGAAAGGTCGGACAGGGTAAGGCCAAGTTTGACGCGTCGACTTTTGAGGCGCTTCCCAATAAAAGCATTCACATTCTGACGAGGGGAGTTTGACATTTCATATATCCCTCCTCTTATTTAACTCTCTTTTTTTCTTGAACAAAACACCCATTTTAAAGAACGTTCCAATAACTTTTTGTATACGATGATTCCAAATAATTATCAAGAGAATAGAGAAATGACCTAAAAATGTTCCGAAGCAGCCGCATCTTTTATACCCCATTTCACAATGCCGGTCTTCATCGTAATGGAAAGGCTCTTGAAACGAAAGTTGAAAGAAACTTAGTCTTTCTAATCACAAAAAGCATAAAAAAGCCCTCCTCATAAAGAGGAAGGCCCATAAATTTTTTAAAGGAGTTTAAGATTTAGTTCGAAGAGACAACAGCTACTCGGTTCTGAGCCCACGCTTCTTCCGTGGATCCCATGACGATTGGATCATCTTTTCCTTTACTACTTACCTGGATCCGGCTGGGGTCAACCCCTGCTGACACCAAATAATCTCTAGCGGCATTGGCGCGACGTTCACCAAGTCCAATATTGTACTCTCGCGTACCCCGTTCATCACAGTGTCCTGTGATCATAACCTTTAATCCAGGAGAGGCCGTAAGCCACTCCGCTTGACCGCTCAAAGTTTTTCGAGACCCATCGTTTAGATCTGATTGGTTAAAGGCAAAGAATGTGCGATCTGCAATGAGCGTATTTCCATTGGCATCCGTTAAAACGCCCCCCTCTGCAAGTCTCTTTTGGCATTCACTTTGGTCTTCTGCAGCGTCAGAAGAAGAACACCCTTTCTGCATACACTTACAGGAAGCCAGCGACAAGGCAACGGCAAAAAGAATAAAAAACTTATTGTATACTTTCATGTGAATCCTCTTTTTTTATTTATACCTTAAAGTCTATAGAAAAAATCTGAGAGTGTCAAACAATCCATTTTTCCCCTATTCTCATCTCTATAAAAAAAACATATTCTTATAAATAAAAGTATGATAGCATTTATTTACTAAAATAAAAAATTACAAGATTTGGAGGATAAAATGAAATTCAATTACAAAACAAGCCTATATTTTCTATTATTTACTGTCTCATTAATGTGCGTTGATTCTATTGCAAGCACAAGATCCCCTCTTTCTCCGTCTGAGGGCACAGAAGGACCCTTATCCCCCAGGGCCCCCATTCACCACACCATAGAAGACCCAATCTCCGGAGATGAGGCCGACAATGAGGGTGCGGGCAGCTCCACTGAAGACGAACTGAATATGGGCAACTCCAAAGAGAAAACAAAGAGTCGGCCCGATTCCCCACGACCTTCGGATGACTTAGGGAACAAAACTTCCTCAAAAAGAAAATCTCCGCGACTCCGGAGGGCTCAGGAGCTTGTTTCTCAAGGATTTAAAGGCTTAAGAAAAAAAATAGAAGAAAAAACCTCTCGCCATAATTCATTGGGAGAGCTGTTAGAATCTGATGAAGATTTTGGCACCGGAGGCAGCAGCAGCGGAAACCAGACCCCCTCATCCGATTTTTCAGAAGCCCAAGAGGACAAAAAGTCTTTTATCTTCACTAAAGATAATGCAGATAATCTTGTTAAAGAAGCAGATGCAGCCTTCACAGCAGAAAATAAAACGACGGATGAGAGAATGGAAGACAGGTATCAACACCACATCAGAACCGTTGTGGACGAGATCAATTCTCTCAAGTGGGGAAATACCAGGAAAGGTTTAGATGCCAAATTTAATGCCCTGGTGGCAAGACTAGGAATAAGAGCCACAAACCCTGATGTCCGGTCTGCTTCCCAGAGACGATCTTCTTCCGTATCCGGAAAAAAATTCATCCGCAGAGATTGGAAGGCCGCCTCCGCTTAAGAGAGCCCTCGGTAAGGAGAGAAGATCATGGTTCCTTCTAAGAAATGTATTTATATATTGGCGGCCTGTGCTTTTCTTTTGGACATAGAGAGCTCTGTCACGGGATCTTCCTCTGAGGGAAGGGAACATCCCCAGGGTCCCCTGTGCCGAGGGCCCTCCAGAGCTGTAGAAGATCCTTTTGATAAACACCACCCCAGGATCTCTTTTTCAGACAGCGAGGATGAGGAGGGAATTCTTCCGACTTTCCCCCAACCCAAAAAAAAAGGCTTCAGAAAATTTTTGGGCAAAATAAATCCTCAAAGCTGGGGAAGCAGAAATCCCAAGGAACGCTCCCGAACAGTTTCTCAAAACTCTATATCCTCAGACTCTGATTTTTACTCCGAGCCGGATCCCGATCCCTCAACACCTCTTAGCCCAGTGCAGGAACAAGAGGCTTCCGTGAAATCATTTCCTCTTTCTGCCGAACCGAGCCCTTTCACAATGAAGATCTTAGCTGAAGCAGAGGCAAAAGGTAAACTCAAGCGTCTATTAGAAGAAGAGGCAGATTTCTACCACAAAAGAAATGAAGACTTCACGCGAAATCTTCAGGAATTTCGGACTCTTGTGGATGGCTTTATTTCAAGACAGCCTGCTCTCAAGAGCATGACCTCTGAAGAAAAAGATATGTTCATCAAGACTTACGCGCGATCTATTTCAGGCACCTCTCCTTTAATCCCACAGACCGTGGGAGAGCCTGTGTGAGCTTAGATTTTAAAAATCCTAGGCTCTGCAGAGCCTAAGCTCCCCATAAATCTTTCGAGGGAAACCACCCGGTAAGTGCTGGAGTTTTGAGAGTTAGTTTACAGAACCCCTCTTCACACTTTTTAAAAGGACAAATAACACCTACGGTGAGTTTTGCGAGGGGCTTGGATTTTGGATTTTTATCTTTTCTTAGGATTCCTTCTTTAAGAACAAGGACCCATTGTTTTCCAGTTAGCATGCGTTTATGTACCCAGCCGACACTTTTATCAGGACCTTCAACCTGTCGCCATTCCTTTTCGAACTCCCGGATAATTTTAACAGGAAGGTGGGCCTTCTTAAAAACGAATTTCACGGGAAAATGGTCTCCAGGTCCCACACGAACATTGACCTCATCACTTTTCAACGTGGCAAATCGAGGATTCTCGAGGGGAGGCGTATCGGCCCAAGCGGAGCAGAAAAAGAGAAGAACAAAAAGCCGGGCAACCACGATTTAGTCTCCAGTCCGGATGCGCTCTACAAGCTCACGAACAGTGGGAATAAACCCACCCTTGTAAAAAGGATCCTGGGCAAAACGATATGCATTGTGGCCTGCAAACATAAGCTCATGATTGATATCGCCCCCGTGGGACGCGGACTGTAAGGTTTTTTGAATGCAAAAAGACCGGGGGTCCGCCTTGAGGCCTGTAGTGCCCGCTTCATCTTGGGACCAATTACTGAAAGCACAGGCGCTTAGGCATCCCATGCAATTTACCTGATCCTCATGGATGCGGTGCGCACTTTCAGGGGTTACAAATACCAGAGTCGTATCCGGAGTGCGTAGGGCCTCTGTGTAGCCTTTCGCGATCCATTTCAGAGCATTTTCTAAATCAGGGGCCGTGAGGTAAACGGGGCGTTTCCGAGGACCAATGCCCAAAACCTGATCGTGCTCACCCACGGCTTCGAGAGTATAAGCCACCTGTCGCTCGGAGCGGGTCCTTAAATCCTGAAGAAAGTCATTATTGACAGCGGAGGAATAAAACCCTGTGGGGCTGAATTTATTGAGAATAATATCCCCTTCCTTGAGGGTAAGAAGTTTCTTTTTCCATCCATCGGAAATGGGGCTTTCCTGTGTAAGCAGGGGGCGTGTTCCAAACTGAAAAGCAATGGGTCCAAGTTCTGGATTGTTGATCCAATTGGTCCATTCCCGTAAAAACCATACACCGCCTGCCATAATAATGGGCACATGACCCAATCCCACTTCTCGCATGGCCTGACGAAGGGACCGAACGCGTTCATAGGGAGCCTGGGGCTCCAGAGGATTTTCTGCCCGACTTAGGCCATTGTGACCGCCCGCAAGCCAGGGGTCCTCATAGACAACACCGCCGAGCCAGTCTTGGAATTTATGATAGGCCCGCTTCCACAGAACCATGAAGGCCCGCATGGAAGAGACGATGGGATAATAATGAATGCCATAACTAGCAGAAATTTCTGCAATTTTATAGGGCATACCGGCGCCGCAGGTGATACCTTGGACCAATCCCTTTGCCCCATCCAAAATGCCGTGGAGGATGGGTTCTACGCCCCCCATTTCCCAGAGCACATTCATATGGAGACGCCCTTGGGTTCCGGCGATTTCGTAGGCTTTTTTGGCCTGGGCAATGCCCCCTTGGATAGCATAAGCGATAAGTTCTTCGTGGCGTTCCCGGCGTGTACGGCCGTGGTAGATATAGGGAATCAGGTTGCCGTCCTCATCGTAGGCATCGGCGTTCACAGCAGAGAAGGTGCCCACCCCACCGGCCGCCGCCCAAGCGCCAGAGCTTTCCCCATTGGATATGGAGATACCTTTTCCACCTTCGACCAGAGGGAGAACTTCTTTTCCTGCCATGAGGATGGGATTTAATATTTTCAATTTCGCTCCTTAAACATCCCCGTCTTTATAGCAAAAAATAGGAAGCTTGTCTGCTTTTAAGTGCAGGGCCGACGCATCTGAAATGAAAACCGGATGGTCACCCTAAGCCCTCGAAGAGGACGTCAGGGTCCCACTTAGAGCCTTATATTTTTCTATAGATCTTTCCAGCCTGGATTAAACTTTGTCACGATTTTTTCTATGAAGGGAGGTAAGAATTTCATCAGGAGGAGTGTAAGGCATCTCATAAAGACTATAATCATCAAAACCCAATTTCTAGAATGAGTGTCCGGATTATATTTTCTATGGTTTAAGGGCTTTGTCATGAAAATCCCATTTGATCGGGATAAAGATCTTGGAGTCTTATGGTCATAGCAGGAACTGAAACACGGAACCATGAGGCCATTTCTTCGGGTGTTTTCCCTTGTTTCTTGATCTCCCCTATCTTATTCTCCTGCATTAATATTTCGGCGGCAATACAATTTGCTTCTACTTCAGACTTGTTCGATTTTACATTCGAGTGGCGCCACAGAAGGCTGTAATCCGTAAGCTGTTTGTTTTTTTAAGTTCTTCCGATGAATAACTTTCATTTAAAAAGGAAATGGAATGACCGACTTCGTGGGCAATGGTAAATCTTTTTCAGGAGTCCGGATGCTTGCGATTAACATAAATGCTATAGGTATCGGAATTCTCGTCTTTCATAAGAAGTTCGCTCACGTTATCATCATCAAAATCGGATTCAAATATTTCTAACTCAAGCATGTTGCATACTTTTCCAAGCAAAAGCATATTGTCATCGTAACAGTCGACTGTTAACTCTTCGATATACCTTTTAATCTTTGGTTTTAAAAATTTCTTCCTGATTTTCTCCATATACAGGAGGAAGTATACTACGCTTACTTCAGAAAATGAAGATGGGGGGGATTTAAAGAAAGCAGGATCCTGACGGGGCCTTACGGCCCCTCAGGATGACCTTAAAACTTAACTTCCAGACGCTTCTGAAGGTCCTTCGGCAGGAATGAGGGCTTTCATGCTCAAGCGCACTTTGCCGCGGTCATCGATGTCGAGAACCTTAACCTGGACTTTGTCGCCCACGTTCAGAACTTCTTCCACCTTATTCAGGCGGCGATGAACAATCTCGCTGATGTGAACCAGGCCCGAGGTGTTCAAGAAATCAACGAATGCACCGAATTCCATGATCTTCACCACAGTGCCCGCGTACGTCTGACCAACTTCTGCTTCCGCGATGATGCTGCGGATACGATCAAGGGCCGCTTCAATGGAGCGACTGTCAACGGCGGCTACTTTTACGGTGCCATCATCTTCAATCTCTACCTTGGCACCCGTTGTTTCACAGATGTCGCGAATAATCTTTCCGCCCGTTCCAATGATTTCCCGGATCTTATCCTTAGGAACCTTGATCACCTCAATACGGGGAGCGTTCTCATTCACGCCGGACCGAGATCCTTGAATGGCTTTCTCCATCTGGTCGATGATGTGGAGGCGTCCCTTAAGGGCTTGCGCCAAGGCAATCTCCATGATCTCTGGATTAATACTGGTGATCTTGATGTCCATCTGGAGGGCCGTGATTCCGTTGCGGGTTCCCGCTACCTTGAAATCCATGTCGCCTAAGTGATCTTCATCGCCCAAAATGTCTGTCAGAACTGCGAATTTTTCGCCTTCCTTGATGAGTCCCATGGCAATACCCGCAATGTGATCCTTTAAGGGCACACCGGCATCCATAAGAGCCAAGGAAGAGCTACATACCGTCGCCATGGACGAAGATCCATTGCATTCCAAAACTTCAACCACTGTCCGAAGGGTATAAGGGAATTCGTCTTTTGAAGGGAGCAGAGGATGGATGGCGCGCCAGGCGAGCTTTCCATGTCCAATTTCCCGGCGTCCCACGGATCCCATGCGACCTACTTCTCCAACGGAGAAAGAAGGGAAGTTATAGTGCAACATAAAGTGCTGCTTGGATTCACCCTCTAAAGCATCAATAAGCTGCTCGTCATCGCCTGTTCCCAGGGTGGTGATGGCCAACGCTTGGGTTTCACCCCGCGTAAATAAGCCACTTCCATGAACACGGGGAAGCATAGATACTTCACAAGAGATGGGCCGAACGGTTTCTGTGTCTCGTCCGTCAATACGTTTTCCCGTCTTGAGGATATCGCCGCGGACCAAATCACTTTCCACCATCTTGAAGACTTTATCAAAGAGAGAGCTGTGTTCCCCAAATTCTTCTGCCAATTCTTCTTTGGTTTTCTTTTTAACCGCTGAAATGGCCGCATACCGATCTTGCTTCTTCTTAATGGAATAAGCTTCTCTTAAATCCTTTGTAGCCAGATCTTCAACACCTTTGTAAAGATCAGCTTCCAAAAGAACACCTTCGGGAAGATCCCAGGGTTCCTTAGCCGCTTCTTCCGCAAGCTCAATGATCATCTTGATGACGGGCTGGAAGGATTCATGACCAAAGGTCACGGCCTTCAGCATCACATCTTCTGGAAGTTCCTTGGCTTCTGATTCCACCATAAGAACCCCTTCAGAGGTTCCTGCTACGATCAAATCTAATTCAGAGTCAGCCACATCTCCCACAAAAGGATTGAGGATGAATTCGCCATCCTTATATCCAACGCGAGCGCCCGCCACGGGGCCTTGGAAAGGAATACCAGAAATGGTGAGGGCCGCAGAGGCGCCGATCAGGGCCACGATATCAGGATCATTATCCAAATCATGGCTCAAAACCGTACAGACAATCTGTGTTTCGTTATTGAATCCCTCGATAAACAGAGGGCGAAGAGGTCGGTCAATGAGACGAGACGTTAGAGTTTCTTTTTCAGAAGGACGGCCTTCGCGCTTGAGGAATCCCCCAGGAATGCGTCCCGCTGCGTAAAACTTTTCGATGTAATGAACGCTGAGAGGGAAGAAGCTCGCTTCAGGATTTGCTTCCTTTTGCGCCACCACCGTACAGAGCACCATGGTGTCTCCGTACCGGGCAACAACGGCCCCATCTGCCTGCTTGGCCAGTTTTCCAGTCTCTAGACTGAGGGTACGACCGCCCCATTGAATTTCTTTTTTATAAATTGGTTGCATTAATATATCCTAATAAAATTATAGAGCTTATCGGCGCAGCTCAAGGCGCTTCAGAATATCCTGGTAGCGTTCCACAGCGGTGGTCTTTAGGTAGTCCAAAAGACGACGGCGACGTCCCACCATGATCAACAATCCACGTTGGGAATGCTTATCCTTGGGGTTCAGTTTCATGTGGGCACTGAGAGTGAGAATGCGGTTCGTAAGAACAGCAACCTGCACATCGGCGGATCCTGTATCATTTTTGTTGATCGCAAAATCCTTAATAATAGTTTTCTTTGTCTTCGACATCAGCTTACTCCTTATCCTAAAAGTTAAAAACACGCTTGGGGTGTAAAACGCCGTCTTTCCACAGGGCCATGGCCCCGATTTGGTTGTTGGCATCCTTACAAACCACCGTATCTCCCATAGAAACACCGACAGGTACTTCTAAGAAAGGAAGCCGTTGACCAAGTCGCAAGCGTTCCATTTCTTCTATCGTCAAAGTAACCACCAGGATGTCGTCCAGCACGGTGTCTACAGGATTTACATGCTCCTCTATACCAGATTTTCCTTGAAATTCAAGCAATTTCGTGAGAGTTACGGCATTTTCCTCCAAAAAAGGGCCCACTTTGGTGCGCCGGAGGGCGGAAACATAGCCAACGGCCCCCAAAGCCTGGGCCAGGTCGCGTGCCAAGCTTCGCACATAGGTGCCCTTGCTGCAGGTAACTTCAAACCGGGCTTCCGAGGGAGAAGGGGCCCCTAAAAGAGTGAGGGTGTGGATGGTAACGGGGCGGGATTTGAGGGAGACTTCTTCGCCTTTTCGGGCAAGATCATAGGACCGTCGTCCTTCTACCTTGATGGCGGAATAGATGGGGGGAATTTGGTGGATGTTGCCCCTGAATTGAGGAAGGATGGCGAGGATTTGATCTTGGGTCGGACGCACGACGCATGTCTTTATGACGGCACCTTCCGCATCATCCGTGGCCCGTTCCTCCCCCCAGGTGACGGTGAATTCATAGGTTTTGTCCTTGTCCATGATGTAGGAGATGAGTTTGGTGGCCTCCCCCAACGCAATGGGAAGAAGGCCGGTGGCGAGGGGATCTAAAGTCCCCGCATGCCCTGCCTTGGCGCGGCCGAAGAGGTGGCTCACTTTCGTGACGGCCTGCTGGGAGGAAAGGGTTAAGGGCTTGTCCAGAAGGACCCAGCCGTGATAGGGGGTGGGTATGTGTTTCATGGAGGAGAGTTTAAAGGAATGTGGGGGAATGTGCAAATTCATACCTTTCCAACATGAATGTATGGTCTTCATTTTTTTCTCAATGCGCATTAAATTAGATCGGAACATTACAAAAACAAATCGTCTCAACCCACGTTGACAAATTGTAGTTTATAAGATACAAATGAAGATGTTAGATATTGTTGTTAAACTTTATTGCGAAACAGGTGGTAAGATCCCCTACCTGAAGTGGATTGACGCCATAAAAGACAAGGAAATTCGCATAAGAATTCAGCAAAGGATCAGACGATTAGAGTTGGGTAATTTTGGGAATTGTAAGGCGTTGAAAGATGGAGTTTATGAACTTAAGTTAGACTTTGAATCCGGGCACAGAATTTACTACGGCCTTGAGGGCAAGAAAATTATCATACTGCTGTGTGCCGGAGATAAATCCACACAAAGAGATGATATAGAAAAAGCAAAAAAGTTTTGGAAAGACTACAAGGAGATGAAAAATGTCGCGGCTAATAAAATTTAAAGACACCATTCTAGAGGACCTAAAAGATCCTGAATATGCGAGAAAATATCTTTCTGTGGCCTTGTCGGAATATGAAAAAGACAAAGATAGTGTGGCTTTTTTAACGGCGTTGCGGGATGTGGCAGAAGCTAGAGGAGGCCTAACTAAATTGGCAAAAAAAACTCAGCTCAGTCGAGAAAATCTTTATAAGGTCCTTTCTTCAGAAGGAAATCCACGATTAGACACCATAGAGGCTGTATTACATGGTCTGGGATTTCGGTTGGATGTGCAATCTATAAAGAAAAAAGCGGGTTAGGTACGGTTTTGTATTGCACGTAATGCGAACCGACGGGATCTGCTTTTATAGGGCTATTTTCAAACCATCTTTGAGTTTCCTCGAGTCTGTCATAGACTTTGTGTTATTCGTTACAACTTTCCCTCTTTAAATTATAAATAAACCTGTTATAAAAGAATCAGATAACATGTGTTTATTTTAAATATAGGATAAAAAATGATTAGAGTATTCTGCTTTTTTGTATTAATTTTATTGTCTTTTCCATCTGCCATGGCGGCTGCCGCTGCGGATGCGGAAGAGTCTCGAGATCTTCCTGGAAGAGCCCAGAGTGCACTGGTTGCTTCTACTCCACAAGAAACCTTTTCTAGAATGCCAGAGGAACTCCTAATTCGTATACTTTCTTTTTTGGAATATCGGGATTTAGAGAGTTTTGCCTTAGTCTGCAAGAATTTTAAACAGGCTCGTTTGGCGGCCCCCTATAAACTTGCAATAAATCAAGCGCGGTTAAATTTTATAATAAGCAGTACCCCACCAGAGGTTCTTCCCCCTTTTATTAATCATTGGACTGTAACATCTATCTCAATAATTGGCATAGGATCCCGTATTATTGAGACCCTCCTAAAAGTCTTACCCTCTGCCCCCAATCTCCGTACTTTGCATGTGTCCCATAACAACCTAGGAGATCCAGGAATCGCAGACCTTGCCGTCGCTTTAGGGAATATCCCTCAGCTGCATGCTTTGGATGTGTCCTGTAACGACATAGGAGATCAAGGAATCACAGCCCTTGCCGCCGCTTTAGAGAGATTCCCTCATCTCCATGCTTTGGATATTTCAAAGAACTACGTAGGAGATCAAGGCATTACAGCCCTTGCCGCCGCTTTAGGGAATATCCCTCAGCTGCATGCTTTGGATGTGTCATTTATCGGCATGGGAAATTCAGGCATCATAGCCCTTGCCGCCGCTTTGCAGCATGTCCCCAATCTCCATACCTTGAATGTGAGCGGTAACCACATGCAAGATCAAGGCATCACAGTCCTTGCCGTCGGTTTACAGCATGTCCTCAACCTCAATACTTTGAATGTGTCCTGTAACGGCATAGGAGATCAAGGAGTCACAGCTCTTGCCGCCGCTTTAAGGGATGTCCCCAGTCTCCATGCTTTGGATATTTCAAAGAACTACATGGGAGATCAAGGTGCCATAGCTCTTGTCGCTGCTTTAGGGAGGGTCCCTCATCTCCATACCCTGAACCTGAAGTGGAACAGGATAAGCGCTCAGGGCGCCACAGACATTGAGGTCGTTTTAAACAGGATCCCTGGTCTCCGTAATTTTAGTATGATAAATACCATTACCCTTGGTTTGAGGGGTGAGAAATCTCAGCTTAGAGAATATTTCTATCCTCTATCAAGCCCCTCTAGTCGTCGTCCCAGGTTGGGGGAATAAAGAATTTCTGTTTAGGGAATTTCCCTAATCTCTATAATTTTAGTATGGCAAATAACCACATAGAATTATTGATATCCCATAGTCTTTGCCCCCTGGGTGGATTTAAACCCTGAATCTTATCTTTCTCCTATATATCTCCGTGAATTATCCTTCATCTTTTGCTATCTTAGACTCCATGAACACACCCATAAAAACAGACGCCATCCGGACTCTCTTTAACGGCGTTGCCGGGTCCTATGACCTCCTGAATGATCTCATGAGTTTGGGCCTTCATCGGCGTTGGAAAAAAGAGTTCACCTCCCTGATCCCCAAAACACCCCGCATGTCCTTTCTGGATGTGGCTGGTGGCACGGGAGATATCGTGGCCCATTTTTTGGGCACCTCCCAGGATCTCAATCCCGAAATAACAATCCTCGATCTCAGTCCAGAGATGATCCAAAAAGGCCAAGACCGCCTTGTGGATAAAAATATTTTTTATCCCCTCACCTGGGCATGCGGCTCTGCGGAATCCATTCCCTTCCCCGACCATACCTTTGACGTGTGCACCATTTCTTTTGGTCTCCGCAATGTGGAAAACAAACCCCGGGCCCTCCAAGAGATGTATCGTGTTCTAAAGCCCGGCGGCACCTTTCTGTGTCTAGAATTTAGTAAACCTGATCAAACCATAGAATCCCTCTATGATCTTTATTCCTTCAGTGTTATTCCCTTCCTTGGCAAAATGATCGCCCAGAATAAGGGCGCCTACGAGTACTTGATTGACAGTATTCGCCAGTTTCCCCCTCAAGAAGAATTGGTAAAAATGATGACGGAAGTCGGATTTAAAAACAGCGTTTACACCAACCTCTCAAAGGGCATTGTAGCCATCCATAGGGGATGGAAACCCTAGCAGCCCTTGAAAATTTTCACTAGACTCCCCACATATCATTTAGTTACTTGATAAACAGGGTTTTTATGAAATTATTTTATAGTATTATTTTCTTTTTATTGGCTCTGGGAGGATCAACCCCCCTTTGGAGCGCTGCCGCAGCAACTGCCCCAGACCAAGACATTCCTGAAATTCCAGTTGCAAAGAGAATTTATCGACAAAATCCTCCAAAGACTTATGAAGAAGTTATGGAGGCCGTTGAAACTATTGCGGAATCTAGAATCGCCTATAATACCCAATTAAAAGACTATTTAATGGCTGTTGATATTTCAAGTAGAGATAAAAATAAGTTTGTGGCTCGTTTGTTTAGTCTTTCTGAACACACAATCCATATGCCAACGTTTTTGTCCCAATGTGATGAAGATATAAGGAGATGGCAGGACATCAAAGACTATCCTGATGCTTTTAAATTTTTATCTGTCATTGAGCCCTTATGGTTTGATAGGGAGCAAGAAAAAATTTCAAGAAAGCAGTGTAGAGCTATTGATCCAGATGTTCGGGAAAGTATTTATTTAACGGAGTGTTATCTGTACCTAAAGAGTCTTTATGACTTTAACTTCTCCCTAAAGGATGAAGTAAAAAATGGCATGCTCCCCCCCTCCTATTTTAGGAATCTGAAAAAATATTTATTGAAAGATTTTAGAGAACAAGAAACTTTTATTGAGGGTTTTCAAAATACTTTGTCCCCAGAGCTTCAAAAGAAGTTTTCCTTTTTGAAAAGCCGTTTATCTGACTTTGATGTGGTTATGACAGATGCTGTGGAGAAATATGAAAAAATATCTAGAAATCTCAGAGGAATGGAAACGAGGGTTTTTTTGAGTCAGGCAATACCAACTCGTCAAAGAAAAATGCAGGAGGCCTTTGCCCCCATTAATAAATGTTTTCCTTCTTGTGTCCAAAAACTAGATGTATTTCAAAAGGTTTGCTCGATATTTTTAGATGAGCTTCTAGAATTTAAAACTCAAGAACTATCCCATTCCCTTCAAAAGAGAGAACCAGCAAAAGAGGAAACATCCGCACAGCCTGTTGGGGAAAAGATAGAGCTTACTGTAAAGACTTCCGAAGAGGAAGTTCCTGTGAAGCTGGAAACAAAGGAAGAAGCTCAAGAAGTTCTATCACCTGCCCTGGCTGAAGAGGAGGAAGTAAGTTACCCTCAAACCAGAGAAGATTGGCAAACCCTTAATGCACAATTTGCAGAGATGAAGGCTCACATGATGCCCCAAGCCCCTGCGGCATGGGCAGAAGAGGGAAACCGGTTTGACGCTAAAACAGTTGAAGCAATCGAATCATTTGTTCAGGAATTTGTGAAAGCGCAGGCTTTTAAATATGAAGACATGCGTGCCATTTTTAATCTTCTTGGAATGGCCCCCCAACCCCATGGTCATAACAATCTGTGTGTCCACATCCCAAAAAGAGTGGGAAATGGATTCATTGTCCGTTTCTATGATAAACCCCACGGACCCAATGAAGGGCACAATGCTTTTTGGCGCTGGGCCTTCAAAGATGGGTTCCAAGAAGCTGGATGGATTCAGAAATAAGGCCAGGGGTTTTGACACCCATAAGGCTTCTATGGCATAAACCATGAAGTGACACTTCATGGTTTATGGTTTAAAAATGACAATGACTCTCGATAAGCTGACGGCTAAAAAAAAGAAGCTCGATTCCTTTCGGCCTTTCTCCCAGGATATTCTTACCAATCTTGAGAAATGGTTTGAGGTAGAACTAACTTACTCCAGCAATGCCATTGAAGGGAATACACTGACGCGACAAGAAACCGCCCTGGTTCTTGAGAAAGGGGTGACGGTGGGAGGAAAACCCATGAAAGATCACTTGGAAGCCATCAACCATTTGGAAGCTCTTCAAACTATGAGGGAAATGGCTACTAAGCCGTCCGTCTCCCTACAAGACATATTGTCTTTACATTTTTTGATTCTGAAGGGGATTGAGGATGAGCACGCAGGAGCCATCCGAACAGTTCCAGTGCGCATTTCCGGGTCCACCGTTATTCTGCCCAATCCCCTCAAAGTTCCCGATCTTTTGGACTCCTTTGTAGAATGGATGAAGACAACGCAGGATCATCCTATTCATCTTGCTGCATTGGCTCATTATAAGCTTGTGACCATTCACCCTTTTATCGATGGGAATGGCCGTACGGCGCGTCTCTTGATGAATCTTATCCTGATCCATAATGGATATCCCCCCGCGATTATTACCCCTAAAGATCGATTGAAATACATCAAATCCCTCGAAAAAGCCCAGTTAGGCGGATCCTTAGACGACTATCTCCAGGTCATTTACGAAGCCACGAACCATTCCCTGCAGATTTACATCAAGGCCCTCGGTCACGAATCCCCAGAGATTCTAGACGCTGAAGTGGCGCTTCTTAAGATTGGAGAGCTCAGCGAAGAAGCAGGGGAAAATGTGTCCACTCTCAGATATTGGACGAAGCTGGGATTAATTGAAGCCGAAACCTCAACACCTTCTGGATACCAGCTTTATAATCCTAAAATGATTGAAAGATGTAAAAGAATTCGGCATCTCCAAGAGGAACGGTATACCTTGGAAGAGATCCTAGATTTGTTGAAGAAGGATTGATAAACGCCCCCTTTCTTTCTTCCTCAGAACCCTCTACAATGAGATCCAAATTATGAGGGCCAAATGACACACACAATTAAAATACACATTTTAGAAAATGGCAAAGAACTTAGCCTACCTGCCTATGCCACGCCGCAAAGTGCGGGGCTGGATCTCTTGGCCGCCATCCCTGAGGACATCATTCTAAACCCCGGAGAGCGGGGGGTTATCCCCTGCGGCTTTTGCGTTGCCTTGCCCGATGGATTTGAGGCTCAGATTCGGGCCCGGTCGGGACTTGCCGCTAAGCATGGGATCACAGTTCTCAATGCGCCGGGGACCATTGATCCGGATTATCGGGGGGAAGTAAAAGGAATTATGATTAATTTAGGGTCTGAGTCCTTCGTGATTACGCCGGGCATGAAGTTCGCCCAAATGGTCATCGCCCCCTTTACCCGTATCACCTGGGATGCAGTGGAAACTTTTGATATGGCCGAAACCCAACGGGGAACAGGTGGGTTTGGATCCACGGGAAAATAACCCATGACAACCACACAGCTTCCCCTCCTCCCCGCGACCGCTGAACTTACCCCCATGGTGCGGCAGTATTATGACATCAAGCAAAATTACCAGGACTGCCTGCTGCTCTTTCGCCTTGGGGACTTTTATGAGTTGTTTTTTCAGGATGCTATTACCGCAGCAGCGGCCCTCGATATTACCCTCACCAAAAGATCGGAGGATATGCCCATGTGCGGCATCCCCTTTCATGCGGCAGATAATTACATTGCCCGCCTTATCCGACAGGGTTTTAAGGTGGCCATCTGTGAGCAATTGGAAACACCGGAGGAAGCCAAAAAACGCGGACACAAGTCCATCGTAAAGCGCGATGTGGTACGACTCATCACGGCGGGAACCCTCACAGAAGACACTTTGCTGGAGGCTAAACAAAACAATTTTCTAGTGGCCCTGTCTCACGCCAAAAATCGCATAGGTCTCGCAGCAGTGGATATTTCCACCCGGGAATTTTTCCTGGAAAGTATGCCCCTTGAAAACCTAGAAGGAGCCCTTGCCCGTCTCAATCCTAAGGAGATTCTTCTCTCTCAAGACATGATCAAAAATCCTCATTTTTTTGAGTGTCTGAATTCCTACAAATCCCTCCTTACCCCCCAAGCGGAAAGTCGCTTTGATCTAGAGAATGGCCGGAAACGGTTAGAATCTTTCTTCGATGTTATGAGTCTGGAAGTTTTTGGCACCTTCGCCGACCTAGAGCTTCGGGCGGCAGGCGCCATTTTGGATTATATTTCTCTAACCCAGCGAGGAGGTACCCTTCCCCTTCGATCCCCGACAAAACTGGTGCCCCGGGATTTTCTGCAAATTGATCCTTCCACCCAGCGCAATTTAGAACTCCACGCTACCTTAAGCGGTGAGAGAAAAGGCAGCTTTCTCGCCACCATTGATCGGACCCTCACGGCAGCGGGAGCCCGCCTCCTAGCCCGCACCATGGCCTTTCCCATGACGGATATGGGCGCCATCAATGAGCGTCTTGAGCACGTAAGCTGGTTTGTGAGAGACTTTTCTCTAACAAGGTCCCTTCGTAAAATTCTCCATAGATGTCCCGACGGAGAGCGGGTATTTTCGCGCCTCAGTCTCGATCGGGGCGGACCCCGAGACCTCCTGGCCATCAAGGGGTTAATGGAAACAGGGAAGGCCATCCTTGATCTCTTTGAACCCCATCAAAAAGGTCCCCTGTCCCAAATTTTTTCCTCCCTTAAAATACCCGAAGGGTTTTTGGACAAACTCACCCGCGCCCTTGAGGACACCTGTCCTGTGCTGGCCCGGGAGGGTAGTTTTATCAAAATAGGATACCTCCCAGAACTGGATACGTTACGGCACCTACGGGACGACAGCCGCCAAACCATGGCAGCCCTTCAAGCCCGCTACAGCCAAGAAACGGGGATTTCCTCCCTCAAGATTAAGTACAATAATATCTTAGGCTACTACATTGAAATCACCTCAATTCACCGGGACCGAATTCCCGATACCTTTATCCACCGACAAACTCTGGTGAATGGCATGCGATTCACAACACCGGAGCTTGCGGAGATTCAGGAAAAACTGAATACTGCCGCAGAAAAAGCCCTCACCCTTGAGCTGGGCCTTTTCAAAGGGTTTGTGCAAGAGATTTTACTCCATGGCCGAGACCTCACCCTCCTCGCTCAGACCATCGCCCTCCTGGATATGATCAGCGCTCTGGCCACCCTGGCGGTGGAAGAAAACTACTGCCGCCCCCTCGTGGATGAGAGTTTGAACTTTGTTCTGAAAGAGGCACGCCATCCCGTGGTGGAATCCATGCTGAAGCAGCAGAATCAACCCTTTATTCCCAATGATATCTACCTCACCCGGGATAAATATCTCTGGCTTTTGACGGGGCCCAACATGGCAGGAAAAAGTACCTATCTCCGACAAAATGCTCTCATCCTGATTCTGGCTCAGATGGGCTCCTATGTCCCAGCCAAAGAGGCTCACATCGGCATCGTGGATCGTCTCTTCAGTCGGGTGGGCGCCTCCGATGATTTGGCCCGAGGCCGCTCTACCTTCATGGTGGAAATGGTAGAGACCGCCGCCATCCTCAACCAGGCCACGGAGCGATCCTTTGTGATTCTCGATGAACTAGGACGAGGCACCTCCACCTATGATGGCATGTCCCTGGCCTGGGCAACGGCGGAATCTTTGCATACGGAAAACAAATGCCGAGGATTGTTTGCCACCCACTATCATGAGCTCACGGCCCTCTCTAATTCCCTAGATCACCTGGCCTGTTACACGGTCCAGATTAAGGAATGGAACGGGAAAGTGGTGTTCCTCCACCAAGTGATCCCCGGATGTTCTGACAGATCCTATGGAATCCACGTGGCAGAACTTGCAGGGCTGCCCAAATCCGTCATTCTCCGAGCCCAGAAAATTTTAGAATCTTTGGAAAGCACGAAAAAAAATGTAGAGTTAAAAGAACCCATTTCTCTAGCTCAATCCCCGAGTCCCGTGCTAGACTCTCTAAAGGCCTTAGATCCTGATGCTTTAACCCCTCGGGAGGCCCTGGATTTTTTGTACACCTTAAAACGGCTTAGCAAAGTATGAAAGCATTTCACCTTCTCAGTCCCAAAACTCAAGGTATCCTTTGGATCATCTCTACAAAGCTGTCCTTTGTGGTAATGATGCTAATTGTGAAAGAGATGTCCGCTTATTCTTCTTTGCAAATGAACCTTATTCGAGGCCTTTTAGTGATGTCCGTAGTTTTTCCCATTTTACTCAGAAAGGGTAAAAAGTCTTTTGTGACGGAGTGGCCATTACACCAGCTCATTCGAGTGGTTTTAGGATTCATTGCTATGGTGAGTTTCTTTTACGCCTATAGGATACTTCCTATGGCAAAGGCGAGCGCGTTGAATTTTTCTTTTGCCCTGGTCTTGCCTATTTTTGCCTTCTTCTTCTTGAAAGAGACCGTCAAATTGAGGAGATGGATCGTTTTGATTGTAGGATATATAGGTGTTTTGATCGTCATTGATCCTTCTTTTTATGGATTTGATTGGGCAGAAGGGGTCATGATATTGGGGGTTGTTTGTTTGGCAGGAGATGCCTTGCAAGTCAAGCGGATCAAAACGGACTCTCCCTACACTATGACTTTCTATTCGGCAGGCATGACGATTTTTTTATTGGGAACCTACTTTGTCCTTCCTCTTTTCTTTCCCTCTCTTAAAGGAGAGGTTTTTATACCCTGGGAGCCCATACAAGAACAGCACTACTTTATCCTCGGAGCTATGGGAGCCGTGGCCTTCTTTGGGCACTATAGCTACATCCACGCTTACCGACTGAATCGTCTTAACTTTGTGGCAGGATTTGATTATCTAAAGGTGGTTTTTGCAACTCTGTCGGGGTTAATTTTCTTTGGAGAAATACCAGAGTGGAATACCCTGATGGGAGGGGCGATTATTTTGGGATGCAGTTACTTTTTGATGCGGCAAGAAAAGCAGATCTTCGCAGAGGAACGTCACGGTGGCTAATATCCCAATTCCCATGACACCTGAATTATATCGGTATTGCGAGACTGTAGGCTTTCGAGAGCCGCCCCTTCTCCAAGAACTCCGCACCTTTATGGAAACCCATCCCCAATCCCATATGCAGGTAAGTCCCGATGTGGGACAGTTGCTCGCCTTTCTGGTACGCCTCACACGCCCCAAAACCATTTTAGAAGTGGGTACCTTTGTGGGGTATAGCACCTTGTCCATGGCCTTAGAACTGGGGGAAAATGGAAAAATTATCACTTGTGATCGAGATCCCACTTTACCATCTTTGGGAGAACCTTTTTGGGAAAAATCCGGACGCCGTGCCCAGATTGACTTTAAACTGGGCTCCGCCCTTGAAACCCTCTCGGACCTCTCGGATCAGAATTTTACCTGTGACATGATATTCATTGATGCGGATAAAAATGCTTATGATCAATATTATGAATATGGGCTTCTATTCCTCCCTCCCGGCGGTCTCATGGTGATTGATAATGTTTTGTGGCGGGGAGAGGTGGCTCACGAAACCCGTGACCCTACGGTCACATCCCTCAGAAAATTTAATGAAAAAATTCACAAGGATCCACGGGTCTTTCCTCTCCTTATCCCCATCAGTGATGGCGTCACTGTTTTGGTAAAGAAGTAGATTTGATCTATTTCTATCTTTTCTTAAGAATCTTGACTAAAAAAAGATAGGGCGCCATCTTTTCTCATCGGTTATTATACCTGCCCCAAAAAACTTGTAGGGTCTGTGAACATTTCGTTTGAATGAAGATATTTTAAGTATTTTTGTCATCCTCAGGAGGTCGTAGACCAACATCAGGAACCCGCTTCTCTTAAACTTAAGCGCAGCCTTGACGTCAGCTCTTCGAGCTTCCTCAAGGTGACGGGTTTTTTAGAAGTTTATGGGGTTGGTATTAATCCTTCACCAACATTACATTGACTAGGTTCCGATAGAACTTTGACTTCTTTAAAAGGGCCTTATGGGTTCCAGTCTCCAACACCGTGCCCTCTTTCAAAACCACCACCAAGTCAGCTTGTTGCACAGTGGACAGATGATGGGCAATGACGAGAGTTGTTTGATTTTTTTTCTTTCGTACTATCAGCCAATCAAAAATCTCCCTCCCTGTAGACAAAAAATTGACAGGCTCATCAAATAGTAAAAACTCAGGATCTTTCATAAGGATGCGGGCCATCACGATACGTTGCCGTTGCCCACTAGACAGCAGCATGCCTCGGTGTCCTACATAGGAATGAATACCATCAGGAAACTCCTTTGAAAAATCTGAAACACCCGTCACTTTTGCAGCTTTCACCACATCTGCTTTCGTCACCCCGTTAGCTCCATAAGAAATGTTCTCGTAGATAGTCCCTGAAAAAACCACAGAATCTTGTGAGACAATTCCCACATCAGACCGAAGATCTTCCAGAGAAAGAGATTGGATTGGTGTTCCTTTCAGGCATATTTCGCCCTCTTCTGGATCATAAAATCGCATGAGAAGTTCAAAGATGGTTGTCTTCCCAGATCCCGATGCCCCCAAAAGAACCGCTGTCTGACCATAGGGAATGTCAAAGGTAGCCTTATTGAGAATCTTTCGGTCCGGATAATCAGGATGAAAAAAAGTGACCTCTTTAAAACTAATGCCCTCTCCCTTTTGTTCTTTTTTCCGTGGTCCTACACTCAGAGGAATTTGGTCGTTCTTTTCCAGGAAAGCGTTTAAAGTAGAGGCAGCAACTTTTCCGCTCTCCAAATCGCCCCACCCTTCTCCCAAATATCCCAGATAGCTCACCACTGCCAAGGCATAAAAAACGAAGGCGGTGAGTTTTCCACTACTCATCTCATGGGATAAGACTTCCTCTCCCCCCAACCACAAAACAAATCCCACCCCACAAAATCCGATGGCGATGGAGATAAAAGCGATCATTCCTTTCAGACGCAATCTGTAGAAAG
Organism: uncultured Alphaproteobacteria bacterium; assembly: GCA_903912365.1. Taxonomy (GTDB): domain Bacteria; phylum Pseudomonadota; class Alphaproteobacteria; order UBA7879; family UBA5542; genus CAIWGV01. The sequence goes on along the minus strand of CAIWGV010000038.1, from coordinate 1,823 downwards.
AATCTTTCATCCCTGCCTGCAACTCTTTGGTAAATTTTTTCTTTTCTAGGTCTTCCTGACCGAAGGCCTGCACCGTTTTAATACCAGCCAAGGCTTCTTCTGCATGGGCAGCAGCGCTGGTCCACTTTTTCTGTAGTTTTTGGCTCAAGGCCACAGGACCCCATTGATCAAAAAACAAGAGTGGAATCAGGACCAGGGGAAAGCTACATACCACAATCAGTGCCAAATGATGATTGCTCATGAACAACAAAATGGTGCCTCCCAAAGCGATGAGCAGATTCCGACCAAACAGAGGAATTGTATTGGTGATTACCACTTCCACAAGGCTGATGTCGTAGACAAGACTTGAGAGGAGATCCCCCACGGTGTTCTTCTCATAAAACTCTGAATTGAAGGTGAGCAGTTTCTGAAAAAGGGCCTGTCGGAGAGACACCCCCACTTTTTCTGCCAGAAGTGACGTGAAAAAGAGCTCTCCATAACTTGAAATGGCCCTCAATCCGATGGCCACTCCCAAGATTTCAATGCATCTAACAAGATCCTCATAAGACCTAAACCCATGATCAATAAAATGGGTCAGGCCATACCCGAGCCATAAAAGAATCAGACTGGAAGAAAAAATAAAAAACAAGGCAAGACTCAGAAGACCAAGATTGGGCCCTAAAAATCTGGAAAATTTCAGAAGGGCCCGATAGCTAGATTCTCTGGCATACAAAGGGGATTTTATTTTTTATCTCCTCCCGCAGGGGAAAGTTCTGATTGATGTTGCTGACGATAGAGAGCCGCAAAATCCACCGGATTCAACAGAAGTGGAGGAAGCCCACCATCCCGCGTCACATTGGCAATGATACTCCGCGCAAAAGGGAACAGAAGTCTTGGGCATTCAATCAATAACAAAGGCCGTGAATCTTCTTCCGTAATGGATTCTTCAAGGGTAAAGATCCCCCCATAAGAGAGTTCTGCCAAGAAGAGAAACTCTTTCTCCACGTCAGCTCTTGCCTCAATTAAAAGAACCACCTCAAAAACCGAGGGGGCCATGTTCTTAACTTCCACCTGGATATTAACGGCGATTTGGGGAGCCTTTCCGGGCTCCATCAGATTCTTCAAAATGCCCGGGTTTTCAAAGGAAAGATCCTTGATATAATGAGCGTTATTAAAGATGGGCAATGCTTGCACCATTTCAGGGGTTTCTTTATGCGTCTTAGGTGTTTCTTTCTTAGCCATTCAGGGTCTCCTTTTGATCTCTCTACCTTACAGGTTTATGACCCATTTGAAAAGAAGGATTTAAAGGTTATCTAGGGCTGACGTATCTAAATTTTACGTGGGAGAAAGAGGGCAATGTCAAAGAAGTCGTCACCCTGAGGGAGAGCTATTCCCTTGACACTCCTTCGCAATCCTGAGAAAGTACGCCTGTCATAAACGGAGGTTCCCATGAAAAATTCAATCTTATTTTCTCTTATCCTTTTTATTTTCTCCAGCTTTTCTGCGGCGCGGGAGGACTCTCTTGTTGAAAGGCCAAAAGGGAAGATTGGTCGAGAAGTTATTTTGGATACAGAAACAACAGGACTTGCGGCAAAGGGGATAGATCCACATCGCCTCACGGAAATTGCCTGTCTTGAGTTAATCGATGGACGCCTCACAGGAAGGCAGTACCAAACCTACCTTAATCCAGAACGAAGTGTCCGTCAAAAGATTACAGAGATCACGGGATTGACGCGAAAGTTTCTTCAAAGGCATCCTAAATTTGCCGACATCGTCGATGATTTTTTGGCCTTTGTCCAAGATTCTCCCCTGGTTATCCATAATGCACCCTTTGACTTAAAATT
>CAIWGV010000037.1 GCA_903912365.1 uncultured Alphaproteobacteria bacterium | reverse complement strand
GTTAGCGGAACTATATGCAAAGCTCAAAGAGGAACCAAAAGTGACAGCGGTTGAAGTAGCCATTTTGGTGGAAAAGGTAGCCGTACTGAAGGTTTCGTAAGAAATCTTCTTTTTTCCTTTCCAATCACCATGAGAAGATCTGAAAGATCGACGTGGGGGCCCAGCTTTCTTTACCCCTAGATGAGGGAATTTCAAGCAACGACGTCGATAGCTCCAAAATATTGCGTGATGGAAAACGCAGGATCTTCATTTTTTCCTCAGAGTCTATTAAATTAAATCAGACCATTATAGGAATAGGAGGAATTTTAATGCTCGATATCGATAACTCAAAAACTTTAATAACAGACCTGCATCAATTAATTAACAGCGCCAGATCTACCGTTGTCTCAACCATCAATCGAGAAATGACACTTCTGTACTGGAATATGGGCAAAAGGTTGCGCAAGGATATTGTACAAACTGACCGCGCCGCTTATGGCGAGCAGATTCTGCAGACAGTGTCTGCAGAATTGACGGTTCAATATGGAAAAGGCTTTAGCACCAGAAATTTATGGCTTTTTATGAACTTTTATGATGCTTTTCCACACCCAGAGGTCCTCTCACCCCTTATACAGAAATTAAGCTGGAGCCATTTTGTAGAATTGATGTCTATCAAAGATCCTTTGGAAAGAAGTTTTTACATGGAGATGTGTAAGCTTGATAACTGGAGCATCAGAACTTTGAGAGAAAAGAAAGGGAAAATGCTCTATGCCCGAACCGTACTGTCAAAAAAACCCCAAGAAGTTATTAAAGAATCTCTCACACTTATAACGACCGAAGGCCGGATTACACCAGATATGGTTCTTCAGGACCCCTATGTTATAGATTTTCTCAATCTGCCAGAACACTACACTGAATCTGAGTTGGAAACGGCAATCTTAAATGAGGTAAGCAAATTTTTACTGGAAATGGGGATAGGGTTTTCCTTTGTAGCCAGACAAAAACGTATAACTGTTGGAAGTGATGATTTTTTCATTGACTTGGTTCTGTACAACCGGCTGCTCAGAAGGCTAGTTGTGATAGAGTTAAAGACCACGAAGTTTAAACCCAGTTATAAAGGACAAATTGAATTTTATTTAAACTGGTTAGATAAACATGAAAAAAATGAAGGGGAAGAAAAACCCATAGGAATTATCCTTTGTGCGGAGAAGGATGAAGCTCAGATAAAGGTTTTTGATCTCGAGGCTAGTGGAATCCACATTGCAAAGTATCTCCACGTTTTACCAGAGCAACTTCTTCTTGAAAAAAGGATCCATAAAATACTAGAAAACTCAAAAAAGGCAACTCCATAACCAATGACGTTAATGGCTCACTTCTTAAGCCAATGCCATCCTGGGAAGGCACGTGGCGCCGACATAAGGAATCAGCTTAAGAAATCTGCTCTACGGCAATAACTTCCGGCACATAGAATCTTAGCATATTCTCAATCCCCGACTTTAAAGTCACTTGAGAACTAGGACACCCCGAACAAGCCCCTTTCATCCTGAGATACACAATGCCGTCTTCAAACTTGACGAAAACGATATCGCCCCCATCGAGGGCCACGGAGGGTCGCACACGGGTTTCAATGATATCTTGGATTTTAGCGATGGTTTCTTTGTCTTCTCCCTCCACCTCCGGCAAAGGGTCGGGTTCAAAGGGTCCTTCCATCAAAATGGGCTTTTTGGCCATAAGGTGCTCCATAAGAGCGCCGAGGATAGCTGGCTTCAAGGCATACCAATCCAGATCTTCTTGTTTTGAAACGGTGACGAAGTCGCGGCCAATGAAAACTCCTTCCACACCGGGAATGGCAAAGAGGCGTAAAGCAAGAGGGGAGATTTTGGCTGTTTCCCTATTAGGAAAATCCATAGGATTCTCCAAGAGCATAGATCCAGGAATAAATTTAAGAGAATCGGGATTGGGCGTCTGTTCCGTTTGGATAAACATATCTGACTCCTGCCCCTCTAAAGAGGGAGGGGGCTATTCGCCCTGAGGTTCGTCCGGGGCGCCCCTGGACTCTGCTGCCGCAGCAGACTTCGCAGCCTTAGCTGCTTTCCGAGACCCTGCAGCCCCCAGAACACCAAACCCACGCTTCTTCTCAGAAATACGGGCTTTTTTACCGCTGAGGTCGCGGAGGTAATAGAGCTTGGCCCGACGAACGGATCCTTTACGAACCACTTCCACGTTGATACGCGGAGAATACAGAGGGAACACGCGCTCTACCCCTTCACCATAAGAAATTTTACGAACAGTAAAAGAAGAATTCAGAGACGCATTTTTACGCGCAATACAAACGCCTTCAAAAGCCTGAACGCGCTCTCTATCACCTTCCACAACCTTCACGAGAACCCGAATGGTGTCCCCTGGGGCAAACTCTGGAATGGCTTTACCCTCCATAAGTCTTACAATCTGCTCTTGTTCAATCTGCTGTATAATGTTCATAATAAAACTCTACTTTTTCTTTTCCACATACTTCGCCCACAAATCGGGCCGGCGCTCCGCCGTAATCTTCTCTGCCTGCGCCCGTCGCCAGACGCGAATCTTTTCATGATGACCAGAAGTTAAAACCTCCGGCACATCTTGGCCATCCCAACTCTGGGGACGTGTATAGTGGGGATACTCCAACAGTCCATCCTGGAAACTTTCTTCTTCCAGAGAGGCATCGGACCCCATAACACCCGGCAATACCCTTACACAGGCATCCATTAAAACCATGGCTCCCAGTTCACCACCGGACAAAACATAGTCCCCAATACTCACCTCAAGAGGCTTTCTTTTCTGTAGCAACCGCTCATCAATTCCCTCATAGCGACCACAAATCAGGGTCAAATGGGGCATTGACGCAAACTCTTTTACCATGTTCTGCGTCAAAGGGCAACCCCTTGGTGTTAAATAAATCAAGGGTCCCCCTGATAAATCCGTCACAGAATCCAAAGCTTTATCCAAAACATCTGCCCGAATGACCATACCAGGACCGCCCCCAAAAGACGTATCATCCACAGTTTTGTGCTTGTCGCCCGCAAAATCCCGGATCTGTATCGTCTCCAAATCCCACTGATGGCCCAGTGCTTTTCCCGAAATAGACTGGCCCAGGGGACCCGGAAACATTTCAGGAAACAAGGTTAGAACAGTCACTTTCCATGGTTTCTTCATTATTGAAGATCCTCTAAATAGGAATCCTCCACCACCACAAAGCCCCCTTCTAGGTCAACGGTAGGCACCGCCTCATCCCGGAAAGGCACGAAAATAGCTTGGAAAGTTTTGGGATCTTGCACTTCCAGCAGATCCCCCGCTCCGAAATTTTGAACACTAAGGATAATGCCCACGGACTTGCCTGCGCTGTTATGAACCTCAAGTCCAATCAGATCTTCATTGTAAAAAGTAGACTCGTCAAGTTCTGGGAAATTTTCTCGGCCCACGTACAGCTCTGTGCCCCGCAGAGCTTCCGCTTGATTCCGATCCGTCACAGATTTAAGGGAAACCACCACCACATCCCCTTTAGCATGGAGTGGTTTTATGTGAAAAAAGGTAGATCCATCCTCGTTTTGGATAGGACCATACTTATTGATATCGAGGGGGTTTTCGATGAACGTCTTGATCTTTATCTGTCCCTGAATCCCATGGGCCGCCACAATTTTCCCAATAACAATTAGTTTTTGGGAGGGGGTGCCCATAGCGCTTCAAAGAAACCTATTCCTGAGAATCTTCAGGCTTCGGCTCATCCGCAGGAGCTTCTGGTTCAGAAGTTTCTTCTTCTGGCTCAGAGGATTCTGGCTCAGAGGATTCTGGCTCATCCGCAGGAGTTTCCGGTTCAGAAGCAGGCGCTTCTGGTTCAGCTTCTGGTGTAGGCGCCTCTGGTTCAGCTGGAGTTTCTACTTCAACTACAGTCTCTTCCGCCGCAGGCATCTCTTCAATAATTTCTTCTACAGCTTCCTCAACAACAGGGGTGGCAAGAGCTTCAGCTTCTGCTTCAGCGGCCTTCCGAGTTGCTTCTTCCGCATCTAATTTCCGCTGAGCTTCTTCCTGCAAGCGCTCTTGAGCCTTTTTACGAGGCTGATTTTTCTTTGTTTGTGTTGGCATAACGGGATTGGCCACAAGTCCTTCCTTAGAGAAAAACTTCGTCAACCGATCAGATGGCTTAGCGCCAACGGAAAGCCAATACTTAATACGTTCGATGTTCATAACGACGCGGCTTGGGTTCTCATGAGTCAGAAAAGGGTTATGAGTTCCTAGTTTTTCTATGAACTTCCCGTCTCTTGGGCTCCGTGCATCAGCCACCACGATCCAATAGAAAGGGCGCTTTTTTGCTCCATACCGTGCCATCCGTATTTTTAATGCCATCTTTTTCTTCCTTCTTTACAAACTAGCCTTTTACTTAAATAGGCCTTTAATTCCATCTTTCAAGAGGCCTCTTTTATTGAGGCTACTCATTTGTTTCATCATCTTGGACATGCCCTCAAACTGCTTGAGAAGGCGGTTAATATCCTGCACAGAGGTCCCTGACCCTGACGCAATGCGCTTTCTGCGGGACGCATTTAACAATTTCCAATGTCGTCGTTCCCGCGGCGTCATGGACTGAATAATGGCGATCTGACGCTTAATTGCCCGATCATCTACCCCCCCTTGAGGGAGCTTGTCTTTCAGCTGTCCCATACCGGGAAGCATCTTCATCAGTCCGGCAACTCCCCCCATTTTCAGCATCTGCCGAAGCTGGGTTGCCATATCTTCCAGATCAAAGGATCCTTTTTCGATCCTACTGTTTAACCTGTCTACCTCTGTTTTGTCAATAGTTTCCATCGCTTTTTCTACTAAACTGACAACATCTCCTTGATCTAAGATGCGTCCAGCGATGCGATTTGGGTGGAAAATCTCTAATTGATCCACTTTTTCACCCACTCCGATGAACTTAATGGGACACCCGGTTATGTGGCGCATGGACAAGGCGGCCCCCCCCCGAGCATCCCCGTCTAGCCTGGATAAAACAACTCCCGTTAAAGGAATAGCGTCCTTAAAAGACTTGGCCACATTCACCGCATCTTGCCCCGTCATGGCGTCCACCACCAGGAGAGTTTCAATGGGATTTGCCAGTTTTGAGATGGATTTCAGCTCATCCATGAGCGTTTCATCCACGTGGAGGCGCCCTGCCGTATCCAGAATCAAAACGTCAAAACTCTCCAGTTTTGCCGCTTTCAAGGCCCGTTTTGTAATATCTTCTGGTTTTTCTCCCGGCACAATGGGCAAACTTGCAATGCTGATAGAATCCGCCAAAATCTTGAGTTGCTCTTGGGCTGCAGGCCTATAAACGTCTAAAGACGCCACCAAAACCTTCTTATGTTTCTTGTCATGGAGGTGTTTGGCCAACTTGCCGGTGGTGGTGGTCTTTCCTGATCCTTGAAGCCCCGCCATAAGAATAACTGCCGGCGGCGTTACGGCCAGATTAATCTCCGTGGTCTCACTCCCCAAGGCTTCCACCAGTTGATCGTGTACGATTTTCACCACCATCTGGGTAGGGGTAATGCTGGAGAGGACCTCCTGTCCCATGGCTTTTTCCCGGATTTTCTCTACAAAATCCCTCACCACAGGTAAAGCCACATCGGCCTCCAATAAAGCAATACGCACTTCCCGGAGAGCCGCGGTTACGTCCGCTTCCGTTAGCTTTCCGTGGCGCTGAAGTCCACTGAAAATCTTGGTAAACCGATCAGAAAGACTTTGAAACATCGGGAACGACTTCTATGATTTGACCTTCTTTGAGAACAACAAGGGCTGTTTTATCCGCCTGAAACGGGATGGACCGAACGCCACTGCCTTTGTGGGATCCATCGCACAGCGCCCCCCGCTGGCTTTTGCCGCAGGCACAAAAGAAGTAGGTTTCATTTGCTTCTACTTTAAACGGAAAGGCATCCTGTTTCATAAAAAAATCCTTGTTTGGGGCTCAAGATACTCTATAGTGGGGCCATGATTCAACAATTTTATGAACTCCCCTCCCGTGCCTCCCCTCCAGAAACCCTTGTAATCCTTCTTCATGGCTATGGGGCTGACGGTCAAAATATGGCTGATGTGGGGTATGCTTTTCAGAAAAATCTTCCCAACGCCTATTTTTTCATGCCCGACGCACCAGAAAAAATGCCCGGCATGGAGGGGTATCAGTGGTTTGACCTTCTGGATATGGAGCCCGTCACCTTAAGACGCGGCTGTCTCTCCGCATCTGTCTCTGTAGAAGACTTTGTCCGCAAAACCCAAGCAAAACATAAAGTGGATTGGGAAAATACCGTCCTTGTGGGTTTTTCTCAAGGGGCCTTTCTCGCTCTCCATGCGGCCCTTGCGGCGAAGCATCTCTGCGGCAAAGTCATTGCCTATGCGGGGGGTGTCTATGTGGAAAAAGAAGACATTCACGTCTCCCCCAAGGACCTCAAGATTTTGCTGGTTCATGGAGAAGAAGACGATGTGGTCCCCATTCAAGAATCGGACCGCACGGACCGCTTTCTAAAAGAACAAGGGTTTTCTGTAGATTTTGAAAAGATTCCGAACCTCGGACACTCCATAGATCACGAGGGCATTAGCTTAGGGGTTCGGTTTGTTAAGTCTAAAGAATTTTAGGATCCAGAAGTTTTAAAATCTTTACCCATCGCTTAAAAACTGCATGAGGGTAGATATTATGCCGAAACCATAACGTAAAAGGATAGTCTGAGTTTACCGGAAGATTAATATTTTTTAGAGAGATTCCCTCTTTTTTAAGAAAAGAAACGGCCGATTTTTCTAGGAATCCCAAGTGACAGGCGTTAACAAAGACGACAGGAAATTCTTCTGAAACAATTAAAAAAGGATCTTTGAGAATTTTGCTGCGCTCAGTTCCTTCCGATTCAAAGACCCATGCGCTCTCTTTTTCTTTTAAAAGTCCCTGAAAAACTTTTGTATCCCATAACCCTGACTGCAGACTCGCTCGAAAATCGTCCTTATCTCCTTTCCTAATAACTCCTTTTATTTTTGGATAGGGAATTTGCCCCTTGTAGTAAGAACCTTTATTAATTTCAATTGTGGCGATATTCTGCTCTTTCATCTTTTGAATCAAATACTGAAGCCGTTTTTCGTTAACAGGACCCGACATCAAATAATCCTCTTGGAAATAAAGAATATACTTGGTTTTAACGGACTTCAAAACTTTCAGCATATTGCTGGACCAGCCGGCATCTTTGCCCGTTTTATAGGTTTGCACTCCATCCACCGTAAAGTCTCGTTCATTGGAAATCAGAATGATAGGAATACCCTTGTTATAGGTTTTAAGAGACGGCCAGTACCTAAATAGAAGTTTGAAAAAAGGATCCCAAAGATCTCCATATTTATCGCAAGAGGACACGACAATGGTCACATCCGTCAGTTTAGGGGAAGCAGAAACACTTTTTTCCATCCCCATAATCAGGCATAAGGCTAATAAAAATATTTTCAACCAAGGCATATCTCTACCCCTTATAAGAATTTTTTGCGAACTTTGGATTGAAAAACCTCAGGACCGCAACCCACCACCGGAACAAAATGTGGGGACGAATATCTCTCAATCCCCAGGTAAGAGGATAGTCTGAACTGAGGGGAAGCCCCACGCTCTTCAAGGACATTCCTTCTCTTTCTAAAAGAGTCACCGCGCTTTCTTCCAAAAACCCCAGGTGACAGGCATTCACAAAAGAAATGGGAATCCCGCTCACAAGCGCCAAAAATGGCTCCTGTATTTGCCGACTTCGCTTTGTCCCCTCTTTCTCAAAATCCCAGGCACTCTCTCCCTCTTTTATTAAACTTTCAAAGACGGATTTTTCCCAAAGACCCGCCTGGAGAGAGGCCTTAAAGGGGGGAATATTATCTTTCCCAACAGCACCCTCCACACCTGGGAAGGGGGGTTGTTTTTCAAAATAAGAATTCTTTTGAAATTCAATGG
>CAIWGV010000036.1 GCA_903912365.1 uncultured Alphaproteobacteria bacterium | reverse complement strand
TCCTCAACAACAGCTTTTACAGCCCTCAGTCGAAGACTCTCCTGGGCTTCTTGTGTTAACTTACGGGCATCTCCTAATTCCATGCCCAAACATTACCACAATCCCTCTCCTATGTCACCTGTTTTAATGACGGATTAATATATTCTGAAACCTCCCCTTGAGGGAATAAAGGATAGTGTGCACAATGAGGTCTTCTGTATGCGCTTGGCGCACTCCCTCAAGATCGATGTACCAAAAACAGATATACACTGGGTAGGAAACACGCCTTATTTCCTCGTGGAGCGTTATGATCGAATCAAAACAACGGATGGAACAATCAAACGGCTCCATCAGGAGGATTTTTGCCAAGCCTTGGGCATCATGCCTGAATTGAAATATGAAAGAGAAGGAGGTCCGGGGATCCAGAAGAGCATGGGTTTATTAGAGAACTTCTCTTCCCAACCTGTCGCAGATCAGCGATCTTTCTTACACAGGATTGTGTTTAATTATTTGATCGGGAATGCGGATGCTCATGGGAAAAACTTCTCTTTTTTGTACAAAAGAAACACACCTGATCTATCTCCTGCTTATGACATGCTCTGCACTGCAATCTATCCAAATCTGGCTCAGAAAATGGCCATGAGGATTGGAAAAGAATATGATCCTGACAAAGTGTTTTTCCGTCATTGGAGTCAGCTTGTGCCAGACACAGCCTCTGCCAAAAAGAATCTGGAAAAGGAGCTTACAAAAACAGCAGCTCTGTGTTTGGAGAAGGCCCATGACTTAAAGAGCTCTTTGGAAAAAGAGGGAATTAAATCTCCCATTTTTGAAGAAATTTGTGACGTCATCAGCAAAAGAGTAAAACGCGTTCAGGATATTTAGGGTTTTGTGGGATTTGTGGATAACTTCTCATTCGCTTCTCAAAAATAGCCGTCTCGTCCACACGAGCTATTGGGAGTCAATTAGGCGCTCAAACTGAAATAAGACTGCCTAAAAGGACTTTTTATTTCAGTTTAGACATCTAGATTGAAATAAGAGGGCCTTTGTGCTATAACTAATTTCAGTGAAGAGCTCTAAACTGAAAAAGGAGGAAAACCCATGGATCAGGATTTTAAAAGACAAACAGGCACCTATCAGGTCCTCGGGGACACCCGTTATTTTATTCCGAATCCTCTCCCTCCTGAGGGTCCTGCTTTTGTAATTAATGAAGAGATAATGTCTCTATACGGAAAGGCTAGCTTCGCTTTAGGGCAGCTCAATGAAATGAGTTTACGCTTACCCGACCCAAAGCGATTCATAAAAGCTTATATCATGAAAGAAGCTCTCTTATCGTCCGCCATTGAGAATATTCACACAACTTTGATGGAGGTATTTACATCTACCCTTGGCGAATCTAAGCCCAATAAAGATACACAGCTTGTTTTAAACTACACAGAAGCCTTAGATGCAGCGGTCAAGATGATTCGAGAGGAAAACCTTCCTTTGGTGTCTCGTGTTATTTTAACGGCGCATGCTCTTTTGCTTTCTTCAGGGGAAGGCGACAAGTTTACGCCTGGCGCTTTCCGCAAACAATCTGTGCGTGTGGGAGAACTTGTGCCCCCTCCTGCACCAGAAGTTCCAAAGCTTATGGCAGATCTTGAGAGGTATATGAATGAACCCTCCGATCTCCCTCCTCTGATCAGAGCAGGCCTAGCTCACGTTCAATTTGAAACCATCCACCCTTTCCTGGATGGGAACGGTCGTATTGGACGGCTTTTAATCATCTTGATGCTTATCCACAATGACTTGCTCAGCGCTCCCGTTTTATACATTTCTTATTATTTTAAAAAGCATCAAGCAGAATATTATCAACGACTAGATGGCGTGCGAACCAAGGGCGACTTTGAAGGATGGATTGCCTATTATTTGAGAGCAATTGAAGAAGGTGCTCTTGACGCTCACCATAGAGCAAAGGAAATAGAAGCTTTAGAGGTAAAGCTTAAAACAGAAATACAAAAAAATCCGAAGTTTTCAAGGATACGGGAAACTGCCCTGCTTGTTTTGAATTTCTTGTTTTCTAATCCTGTGACGCGCATTCCAGATGTGAGCCAACACTGTGGAAAAGCCTATAACACAGTCAGTAACGTTTTCAAGCAAATGATAGAACTGAAAATGGTATCAGAAGGTAGTCCCAATAAACGCAATAAGCCGTACCGGTTCGACCCTTATATTGCCTTGCTTGAAAAAGAGTATTAATCAAACCCCGGGAATCTTCAGCCTGTAAACACTTCCATAGTTTCCAATAAGGACTAAGATTTCTTTCCGTACAGCTTTGCTTTCCTAAATCGTTTCGCTCATTTTTAAGAGGCAGGAGAGGGGATAGATGGGGTTACGAGGGAATGCGCATCTTCTCCTATTTCGATATCTCCTGCGATAAATTTTCCACGCTTATTTCATTTTGAATCTGAGAATGCTTCCCGCGGTTTTTGCTGTCCTCTTCCAGTTGGGCAGAGAGGCCTTTTTAATCGGTGAGAGAGGCTTATTGGGAGATAGAATTTGTAAGTTGGAAAAAGTTTGGAAGAGAGGAAAGTTCTTATACGCAATACACAAACTCCAATCGAGTTTGCAGATTCCGCAGAAATACGCGGGTTTCAGGGGGAAACTTGAAGAGCGGATTTTGAGGGAAAAAGGGAAGAAAAATTTCCTTCAAACGGTCAGAGCAACTTCTCTGAAAAGAAGAGCTCCTGCGTAAGTAAGAAATAAGTTGTTCTTAAGCTGTGTAATCCCTATATAAGGTTAAGAACCTGTCTTAATAGGAGAAAGTTTATGAAAAAAAATCTATTCAAAATCATCTTAACTCTTTGTAGCTTTTCTTTTCTGCTGCAAGCCGCATGTCTTGAGCAAGAAACAGCTTCTGGTTCAAGGGTATTTTCCTGTGTAGCGAGAACAACACCATTTCAAGCGAGAATCCTTCCTTCCTCTTCGGATCTTATGGAAGAGGAAAAAGGTTTTAAAGAGTCCTTCTTGAGGGCGTATACTACTTTTACGGCCGAAGACTTGTTTGGAACAGAGCGAACGAAAGAACTGGGTGGAACTGACAAAGCTAAAGAATCCGCTCTAGCAGGAGCCTTTCAAGAAGAAAGAGAAGCCTTAGGAACTCCTGGAATTTCCCATGTTCGTCTAGAAACTAAAGAAGGCAGCTTAATTGGCTTTTTTAGTGTCGAAGAGTGGGATAAGTATGTTCAAAAGCCTGCAGGTTTTCCAGAGCATTCTATATACGTAAGGCAGTTCTACATTCTCCCTTCTTTTCAGAAACAAGGCATTGGAAAAGTTACCATGTATGAGTTGCTGAGATCAATGAGTCCCAGCACACAACATATGTATATTGCTACGCGCAGAATAAACGAAGGCGCTAAGGCATTGTACGAGGGGCTAGGGTTTAAAGAGAGAGTAGAATCTTTACATGGATTGCCTCCTGAAAAGTATATTAGCTATGAACTTCATTTAGGATCATGACATCCCATAAACTCTATGAGATGCAGTACATATAAACTACCTTTAACGATTTTAAAAATTGGTTGAGTTAGAGAGACGGTCTGGGGCAGGTTGTCTGATAACAAGTTTGGCAACAAACCAGTAGCGAGAAAATCTAAAAAATGCAGGGTTGAACTGACCTCCAATTTACGCCATTTTTCATGCAACAAAACACGCCAAAAAATACCCCCATTTGTCGCATGGTTTTGGAGGAGTCTGTCGCATCGGTGTCGCAGAAGATGTCGCGCGTAAAACTCAGTCCCCACAAGGATTCTAGATCCAAATGCCACAAATTTGTTGCATCCCCTGTCGCACAAAAGAGAGGCGTTTGTCGCGTGTCGCACGCTCTAGAGAATGCGACATGCGACAAAGTGGGTGTTTTCACCCCCTCCTCCTCCCTCTCAGTGGTCTAATCTCACCCTCCGATTCTGCTTTATTGAGGATCCTATAGACGGTGCTTCGGTCGACCTCAAGTTCTTCCACAATGTCCTTGATGGACAGTCCTTCTCGATAGAGATCAATCACCTTAATCCGGTTGGATTCTACCAGGGGCAGCATCTTCCAAGACTGGGTTGACCCTTCCTGCGTGAGACTTGCCACAAAAGGCTCCACATTCTCTCCATAGAGATGTCGGGCCTTTTCAAAGTGCACCTCGAATCGGGCGCCGTCGCTGGCTTCATAATCGCTGGGACGTTTGAGCACCATCACTGTATCGAGAATATCCTCTCGCTTGGAGGTACCCCGCTGGTTCCCGTTCTTCCCCGCATGGTGGATGAAGATGATGCTCTTCCCTTGAGCACGCTTGGCGAGGGCCCATTGGCCACAGCTGATCCAACTTTCCGCTTCGTTCTCTCGTCCATCGCCTCGCAGCAGGCACGAGAGATTATCCACGATGATAAGCTCTGTGGAGGGCAGAATAAACCGATCGATCTCCTGTTGCCCTTTGAAGGTTGCCAGATCCGGCATAAAGCCTTTCTGAAGATCCGGGGTCAGCAACCGGAAGTTTTCCTCAGGAAAGTCTGGCGCTCCTTGCGTCAAGGCATGTAATCGCTCATGCAACGCATTCCCCGGCATCTCTCCATCGAGATACAAGACACCTCTCGGCTTATCCGCCTTCCAGCCTAGGAACTCGCCGCCTGAGGCTACCGCATAGGCAATACCCAAAGCCACGTGGGTTTTTCCCACGCCTCGCCAGGAATAGATCATGTTGAGGCTTTGTGTTGCAAGCCAAGGCTCCAAAATCAATTCCCGTGGTGGCCATGGATGCGCCAGAAACGCCTTCAATGTCACAATCTTCGATTGATTTTCGGGGGCCAGTACGATACTATGAGAACGATTTAGATTATAGGGCCCGTCTGCTCCAACAGCGGGCTTTTCTCTTTTCTGCTCCATTTACGCCTCCCGTCCATAAACCGTGCGATTATCGATAAAGGTGATGAGATCCGAGAGCTTGTACTTCACAAGCCTCCCCACCTTGACCACAGGCAAGTTATACCGCTTGTTACAGGTCCAAACCGCTAGCGTTCCCTCCGTTGTGCCCAGAAGCTCTGCCGCTTCTCGGCGATTCAGTAATTTGTCGTTAAATTGTAATTCTTTCATTTTTTCCTCATTTCATAAAAGTTAATCAATGAGGGAAAGCGTAGGATAAAAATAAATAAGACAGAAGTCCTTCAAGGGGTCGGGTGCTTTAAATTACCATTTTTTCCAAGGGGTTGAACCCCTCTTAAAACAAACCTAGAATCGTTTACAGAAAAGGATTTAAGAGGTTGAAGGGCATCCAGAAATTATTCTTTTTTAGGAGAATGCCCTTGAAACTTGGGAGATTTGTAATATCCTCCTTTTCTGACCTCAGGTGTTCTGACGACTGTAGCTAAAGCTGCCGCGATATTGCCTGTAATTCCAGGACATTCTTTTCTAAAATAATCCCGAGCCTGCTCTACGGTAGGTTGATTCTCATAAGTAATGTTATAGGTGCTCACAACCCTTTTGATCCCCTCAATCTCTGGCGTTGTATAATGGGAGGGCCAGGATTGAAACTCCTCCTTTTGTGTCTCTTGTTTTTTAAGTTTTTCTGTTAAGAGATCAATTACATCGAGAAGTTCTTCTTTTGAGTAACTCTCATAATCTCCCGCTCTAAACTTTTCAAAAGCTTCTTTTTCCACAAGTAAGAATCCTTTGTAAGGAATGGGGATTCCATCTTCAGAAAATGTATAAGATCCAAAACCCGTGAAAAAATCATAAAGAAATCCATTTCCTTCAAGAAAATCAGAGGCTCGCCATAAAGTAAAACTGATTTCCCGGGTATGATCTGTACGTTGATCATGAATAAAAATAGTCAATCCCGCATGCTCCATCATCCAAACGAGTCTTTTTTTGATCAAAATGTATCTGAAAACGTATTCCATAAACTTTTTTAAGTTCTCGGGAGGTCTTGCAGATCCGATCAGATCTCTCATGTGCCAATCATGAGAGTGTTCGATCATATTTTGCACTCTTAAATCACATAAGCAGGAATCTATGGTGGTAAAAGAAGAGTATCTCCTGTAATTTCTGGAATAATCTATAGACAGTAAAAGCACATAGATCTGGCTCATTATCTCTTTCTCAAGACGTGGAGTTATTTCATGGAGGAGCCTATAGTGCGTGCATTCATTTGCCATCTTTTTCCAGGCAGACTCTCCAAACGTATCTCGGCCCAGAAAATGGAAAACTTGAGTTAAAGAATAATACCCCTCTGGAATTCCGTAATACATAAAAATTCTCCCCCTTTTTACATCTTCACCAAACAAAATTTGAACTTTTGATAGAAAATAAAATAGAGGACCTGTAAATGTCAATTAATATTGGTTAAAGGGGGTTAATGAGATTCTCCCCTCGGTCCATTGAAACTACTTAAAAAACTCTCTATATATCCCACATGAGATATTTTTTAAGGTTCGTTCTTCTTTTTTGTTTTATTCAGAAAGCTTTTTCAGGACTTGATGCTGGTTACTTTCATGGATTGGATGAAGCTTTGATTAAAAAGGGAGTTCCCTCGCATCTCCTCCCATCGGGTCGAGATATTCAAAATCAAAAAGTTTATAATAGCAAGGTTTTTGGGCGCAAGGACACAATTCCTCATGAAGATGTCCCGTCTTACCCTGGAACGCATCCTTATCCTCAAACCTACATGACTTCCCTCTTGCACCACTTATTTCCAAGAGATGAGATGTTTCTATTGGCGAATCAAATAGAGGTGGATCCTATCTCTAAATTGGCACCAGATGTTCTTGGGAAGCTTGTTAAAGCCACAGAGATAAAAGATCCAGAATTACGTTTCAAAGCTATTGCAGAAATCTTGGATTTAAATCTGGAAGCACCCAGCATTAAGGATGTGGATCTGAGAATGTTTAATCGTCAGGACAGAGTACAGGGATATCGTCGCACTTTAGAAGTAACAGTAGCTGAAGAAGATTACTCTGAGATATGGCATTTTAATCCTGCCCAACCTTTGACCTCTTATGTCCGCCATAAAAATCCCAGAATTCTTGATAAAGGGTATTTGTCAGCAGGGGAGTTGGAGGCGGCGACAGAGCTTCCCTATAAAAATAATGCCGTTCGACTTCTACGTAAAAAAAGATTTGCAGAAGTTCTTACAAAAGCGGCGGAAGAAAATAAAGAAGGATCTCAAGAAGCTTTAGCTGCTTTCTTTTGGAGACGAGTAATTTCACTTGAGGAGATGAAGATATTTTATCAAGGATATGTGGGAAGTCCCTTGGATCTTGCTTGTGATCCCTTTTCTCTTGCAGACTTTGATCGACTTACGGCTCAAGTAACGGCAAATCCGGTCAATTATTTTGCTTTATCATCAGAGGAAAAGTTGCTTTTAGTCTCTCAAACAAAGTTATTAGGGTTTTTCCCCGTAGGATATGCCACAGCAAAGTTTAGAGAATTTCCGTTCCCAGATTGTGTGGAGATGGCTCTTCGCAATGTTGTTCTGCATGCATGTTTTAGACTACAAGAAGGTCGGCCCATTTTTGATACAATGCTTCTTCCAGAGGGGCCAGCAAAAGCCTATGTGGCAAGTCATCCTAGGTGGGAAGATATCTTATCTTCTCAAGGAAGAAATGACTGGGCAGAGGTTGTCTCGAATAAAACAGATCAAGGTCTGTCCTATTATAAAACAAAGAAAGGGGTTTCTTACGAACTCAGAAGTGGTTTGGAGAACATTGTCAATGCCTTGCGGTATCTTTTGGGTGTTCCGTTTGATAGGGAAAAGAAAGTCTTGGATATGAAAAAAGCAGGGGAAGAGCTTGATCTTATTTCGAAAGTTTTGTCCTCCAAAAAGTCAGTTTTTCTCAAATTAGAGGGGGGTTCAAAAATAGACTTGCAATCAACGAACATCGATCTCTTTTTTAATGGTACTGAAAGAGACTCTCGAGTAGGGAATATAAATGTTTTGAAGAACCATGCATATTACGAAACAGCGTCTTTAGACGAGGCTCCGTGGATAAAAAAAGTGTTCGGAGCAGTGTCCTCGCCCGAACAAGCACTCATGGTGGCTCCTCTTATCAAGCGAGTGCCAAATGGGTTTGGTTATCGGATTGATTCTGATTCATGGGGCATTTATTCCGGCCCAAATAAACCGGAGTGGGTAGAAGATGTAGACTTTTTGAGTCCCATATTTCCTTTTGTTACAAAAGCATCTTCCGCAGAGAAACTAAGATTTTATAAAAACATCAACATGAAATGTTTCTTTATCAGAAATTTTCTTGTCTGGTTTATTTCAAGGCATGATCTTGCAAACTTTCCCTATCTTCTAGATATTGCGAGAGGGATCGATCGAGAAAGATGGGAAGTAGAGACTCTGTGCCAGGAAATTTTTCCCTTTATTACATCAGGAAGAATTTCACAAACCCAAACGATGCAGCTGACTGAAGCTTTCCCTGAGATATACAGCTTTGAAAATTGTGCTCGCGACAGTCTTTTTTCTTGGGTGGTTCAGAATGGACAGGACTGGCTTTTGCAATCTATTCAAGAGAGAGTAGCAACACTAAATATGGGTATTTTGAAAACGGAAGAACAAAGGGAGAAGGCTTTTACTTATTTAATGAAATTTCCTTATGTGATCTCCCTTGTATATAAGGTTGGAAATCAAACGAGGGAAATGCGAAAATTTTTTGACCATCTTCCAAAAAAATTGAGAAAACTTACTGTGGATGTCTGTGGTTCTTGGGGTTATGAGCGGGGTGTGAAGTTGACAGAATATTTTACAGACTTCATTAAGACATCATTGAAAAAAAATCCCGAAATAACTATAGAAAGTCAATGGTCTCTGGAAGAAAAGATCGTTCGGGAAATTCTTGCGGATTTAATCAGAAATGATCTGCCACACCGTAAGTTTAAAGTCCTAGTTGATGGGGGAGAGGATTACTCCTCTCCTGAAGCGAGGAACGGTTGGGGTGAAAGATCTGTAAAATTAACAGAAGAAATCTACGCAGAATTCGACAGAAGAGTAAAAGAGACGTCTATAGCTTCTTAACTCTCACTTCACTCTTTCCTCGTCCCCATCATCGCTTTCGTTGCCTTTTCGACAGAAGCTCGCACGGGGTCTGTATTAAGACGCGCATAGATGGCGGTGGCTTGTTGAGTTTTATGCCCTAAAGACTTTCCGATAATATAACTATTCGCCCCAGTCGTTGCCTGCCAACTCCCGAGAGTTCGGCGCAAATCGTGAAGTCTCAGATCTGCAAGGTCAGCTCGTTTTAAAATCCGTTTCCAGGCATTTTTTGGCTCTTCCAGATGCCCTGACTTACTGCTAGCACTCGGGAATACCCAATCCCCCTGTTTCTTCTTTAAAAGGGGCTCTAAGATTTCCATAGCCTCTAAAGAAAGAGGAACCAGCTGGGAGTCGCCATTTTTAGTCTCCACAATATTCCATGTTTTTTGGCTAAGGCTAATATCCTGCCAGCGCATGGAGAGAACGTTGCTTCGTCGCGCACCTGTCAATAGGCAAATCATAAAGAAATCAGAAAGAATACGATTAGGCTCTTCAGCTAGAGATCGAAAAAATCTAGGCAGCTCATCTTCTTGCAAGAAGCGTTCTCTGGACTTTTCTCTGAATTTCTTAATACCAATGGTAGGGTTGGGGTATTTCCATCCCCAGTCAATAGCTTTGCTGAACATAACGGCCAAAAGAGACAGCATTCGGTTGGCTGCGTAAATCCCCCGATCTCTACCTATTTTTGCATGAAGAGCTTCTATGTCAGACTTCTGAAGCTTAGAAATTTTTCGCTTGTCCCAATGGGAAAGGTAGAGGGTATATTGATCCTCATCTCCTTTCCAAGACTTTTTGTGGACCTTAGCATGCAGCTCCAGGTACCGCTCAAATAATTCTTTGAGGGTCAGCTCTGCTCGGAGTTTATTCTTTTCCTGGTTTGGATTTTCTCCTTGGGCAATTTTAGAATTGATCTTAGAGGCTTCATCCCTAGCATTCTCAATAGACAAGTCTGGATATCGTCCCAAAATAATCCGTTCAGGCCGCCCTCCTATCTTGCGATAGACGATGAACGTCTGAGTTCCTTTATCGGTGATTCCAATGCCCAACCCCCTCACCTTGGTATCGTAATAGTACGCCCGCTTGCCAGTCTCAGGCATTGGCAAACTTTCAATCGCCTTCTTTGTGAAGTTAAATTTGTTGTCTTGGTTTTTCATCTTCCTCTCTTCTCGTGCTACCCTGGTGCTACCTTGGTGCTACCTTTTTGGTGAAACTTGACCTGTTTACACTCACCTTGATTAATGGTACTATACCTTAGAACCCTTACTGGATAAAGAAAAATTAATGTGAGTTAACTTTGGAGAAAAAGATAGCTTTCTGATTTGTAATCAGAGGGTCGGCGGTTCGAGTCCGTCATCCGGCACCAGGTTTTAAGCGAGGTATTTAAACTAGGTATCTAGGACAGCCCCAAAATTTTAAAGGAGGATCAAGAACCTTTAACAAGTAAGTATCTCAACCAGATGCGTACGAAAAACAAGGAAAACTTTTGCCAAAATATACGCCAAATTACCGTAGCCCCTCAATCAGTCGTTTCTCCCAAATTCCTTACCGTACTTTATAATCCGTTCTCTCAGAGGACCCCCTATATGGAAGGAGCTGACAGATAACATCATTTTCTGCTGTGTCCGGGAGTGCTCAAGAAACCTGTGCCGCAGGGTGCACTATCCAACACTCCCCAAAGATGAGAGAATCTAGGACCCTAAGCTATAAACGCCCCATCAAGGTTTTGAAGTAAGTCCCTTCAGTGGAAATTCCTTCTTCCTGGACCCATTTATATTGAGGTCGTTTGGTCGCCACAGCTGAATGTCGTTCCCTTATCAGTCGTTCTATACTTTTCACTTGAATACCACTCCAGGTCTTTCCACTCTCTTTCAATGCCTGAAAAAAGTTTAGTAGTCCTGTTTTACCTATACTAGGAACACATCCCATATCAAGATGAGCTTGCCCTACGGCAATAAGCCCAACACCCGGGTGGCTAAAAATTTTCTTCCAGGACTGTTCAATCCACTGTTGATTGCGATAGTTTGTCCACAAATCTTCTGGAAAATCACTGCTTTTGTTCTCATAATACTCTTTCATTATATCTTTAAGTGAATGGTGGACTTCCTCAAGTGCAGCGGAAATCATTCTAGGATCGGCATTGATAAGGTAGTCAATCTTTTGAACACTTCCTTCAAGAGAGCGGCCATAAAACTCATCGTGATAATGATTCTCTTTGTAATAACGATTAAAGGAATCTAAGCGAGAGCTATAGGACTCTAGAGCAAAAACATTCTTTCTCTGCTTTTCAAATAATTTAGAAAGTGCTCCATCCATACCTGTATCTCTCGGGGCATTATCCTGCGGGTAATGACGTCTTAGGTTTTCTGCGAACAAATAAGAAGCAACTTCTTCAGGAGAAATTTGATAAAGATATTTTACTAATTTAGGAGAAGAAAAATATTTAGGAAGTTCTGCCTCTATGCGTCGTCTTTTTTTGGGGTCACTCACCAGACTAAGCCATCCCTTTTTATCCTCAGAAGAAAAATATGTCCCATCAGATTTCAAACATTTTTCCACCGGGGTTTGGCTTCTCAGAACCTTGATATAATCTGTTGGGTCCTTTTTCCAATAGTTTAAGCCCAATTCAGATACCAAAAAATTTGCTTGATCAATGTAACGTAAAACCACTTCAGGGAAAGCACCCATGGTTAGTCCATGAGCGGTGCCGATTATAAACAAATGTCTATTTCTTCCCTCTTGTTCATAGTTTACACGATAGAAGGGGGGAACCTGGCTTGCTCCATAAGATTGAGTCGCAAACAAACAAGCTAGGAAGATCATCTGTATAAATTTCTTCATCTTAATATCCTGTATAAATTTCTCCGCCTTAGTATTATGATACAGGAATCTCTCCTCGTCTATACGGAAGAAGTCGTTAACCTCCATGAGTAGGGCTCTCCAACAGACCCTGAGTTTGAGTTTCATCCTCAAAATTTCTCCCTCGTAAATACGGCATTTTTCATGCAAAAAAATATTTGTCGCATGAGCCCTCCCAGCAGCATTTTAAATAGCTAAGCTGGGCAGGGGCTTGTGGAATTTGTGGGGAACGTGGATGTTGGCTTACGAGCCTCTTATTTCCCAAAATGTCGCATTTTTTGCTTCTTAAATCCCAAAAAGTCGCCTATACTGCAGAAAAGGGCTGAGATATGACCAAAATGTCGCTTACAGATTTGCCGGAAGCATTCCTCTCAAATACGTCTCTTACAAAGGCCATATCTCGGGCTGTCAAAACAGGAAAACTAAGAAAGCTTGCCTCCCGTCTTTACACAAAAAACATGATGGATCCACCAGAGCTTATTATTAGGCGGAATTTATGGGTCATCGTTGCTGCTTATTTCCCAGAGGGATTGATTGCAGATAGAACCGCCATTGAAAACCAGAAAACTTCTGAGGGATTTATTTTTCTGATATCTCCTCAGAAACACAAAATCAAATTACCGGGCATCACTTTATGTCCTCGCAAAGGGCATCCTCCCCTTCCAAACGACCGCCCTTTTATAGGAGGCTTATTTCTATCTTCTCAACCAAGAGCCTACCTCGAGAACATCAAACCCTCCAGAGCTCGCACAACAGAAAGTTCCCGAACTCTTTCAAGACAAGAGCTTGGAGAAAAGCTTGAAGGTATACTCAGAGGCGGTGGGCCAGACGCCTTGAACACTCTCCGAGATGAAGCCTCAAAAATTTCAAAATCTTTAGGGCTCGTAAAGGA
Organism: uncultured Alphaproteobacteria bacterium; assembly: GCA_903912365.1. Lineage (GTDB taxonomy): Bacteria > Pseudomonadota > Alphaproteobacteria > UBA7879 > UBA5542 > CAIWGV01. The sequence goes on along the minus strand of CAIWGV010000036.1, from coordinate 22,290 downwards.
ATATAAAATCCTTGATAAACTTATCGGAAGCTTACTCGGTACAAAATCTACAAAGCTAGAAAGCGCTGCCGGCATTGCACGTCTTGCGGGATTTGCTTACGATCCAAAACGACTTCATTTATTCTCACAGTTACAGGCCATTCTCGCCTCACTTGCCCCCCTCTCCAGAATGGCTCCTCCTCTGTCATCCACAGGACTCACTAACTTGAGTTTTTTTGAAGCCTATTTTTCCAATTTTATTGAAGGTACAGAGTTCGAGGTGAGTGAAGCGGCAGACATTATTTTTAAAGGAAAGATTCCCGTGGGTCGCCCTGAAGATGCCCGCGATATTTTGGGGGCATTCAAAGTCGTTTCAAACACTTCAGAAATGAGTTGAATCCCTCGTAATTTTGAAGAGCTATTGGACCTGCTCAAAACAGGCCATACGTCAATTATGGAAGGGAGACCTGATAAGCTTCCCGGCACTTTCAAAATACACCCAATCGCGCTGGCAACACCACCTTTGTAGCCCCTGATCTTGTGATGGGGACTTTAAAGCAAGGCTTTGATCTCTATCAATCTATTGACTACCCCCTCCATAAAGCCATCTTTATGATGTTCCTCATTTCAGAAGTGCACCCCTTCGCCGACGGAAATGGCCGTGTGGGCAGAATCATGATGAATGCGGAGCTTGTGAGCAAATCGGAACAACGCATTATCATTCCAACCATTTACAGAGACAATTATCTAAGTGCCTTGCGCGCATTGTCTCATAATGCCATCTCCGATCCTGTGATCAAAGTTTTGGATTTTGCCCAAAGATATACCCTCAGGATCCATTATGATGATTTCAATACAGCTGGCCTTGATCTGGAAAGAACTCATGCCTTTATGGATTCAAAGGAGGCCGAAGAAGAAGGTCTTAGATTGATTTTGCCTTAAGGTAAGTAAGTTCCCTGTCGCACAAAAAGGGCCCTTTTCTTCGACTGTTGCACACCCTATCGTCTTCCTGAGGATTTAGAGGAAGCCTGAAAGTCTGACGTGGATGTCGGGATTCTTTTCTCAAAACTATCGAGCACAAAGGGAAACTTCTTGTTTTTATTGTCCTTTTTGCCCAAATCTTGTACCTTTAGGGAGATATGAAAAACATTCACCCCCTCAATCATTTACTCATTGTTGATGACGACCTTCGTTTGTGTCAGCTTCTTTCTCATTTCTTGAAAGAAAGTGGATTTGAAGTTTCCACCGCAAACTCCGCCCTTGAGGCTCGAGAGCTCTTGAAAGCCTTCAAATTTGATCTTGTCGTACTTGATGTAATGATGCCCGGAGAAACGGGCTTGGAGCTTACAAAAAGTCTCCGTGATCATGCCTTTCTGACCCCTATTCTTTTGCTCAGCGCCCGGGGTGAAATTGAAAATCGTATTCAGGGCTTTGAGTTTGGAGCAGACGAATATCTCCCCAAGCCCTTTGAGCCCAAAGAGCTTCTCCTCCGAATTCAAGCTATTCTTCGACGCTCCCAAGGCAACCCCCTCTCTCCCAACAAAAGAGAGCTCCAGATTGGGCCTTTCCATTTTGACCTTCAGAAAGAAACTTTGCGTCGAGGAGACTGTACCATTCCTCTGACCACCACAGAGGCAACCCTTTTGAAAATTTTGGTGGAGAATCTAGGAACCTATCTTTCCCGAGAAGATCTTATTTCTCTGACACATCTTGATGCCAGCAGCCGAACCATCGACGTTCAAATTACGCGGCTCCGCAAAAAAATTGAGACAGATCCAAAACGCCCCAAATACTTACAAACCGTTCGAAACAAGGGATATATTCTATGGAATCATTAAAAAAGATTTCCCTTTTTTCCTTAAAAGCCTTTCTCCCCAAAACACTTTTTAGACGGGCATTTTTGATTATCGGCATTCCTTTGGTCCTGGTGCAGGTTGTATTTACTGTTGTTTTTTTAGACCGCCATTTGGATGACGTCACTAAGGGGTTGGCCAACAACATTGCAAAGACTGCAAAAATTGTGACTGATCTTTATGACTCCGATCCTTTTTTGGCCCTCACGATTGCCCATGAGATGGGGGTTGACGCACAATTTTATGAACAGAAGCGTCTCCCACCTCTTCTTTCTTCCGTGGAGGCTTGGGAAGATCAGTTTCTCCAAATGGCTCTTGAGCAAACTCTCTTTCTACCTTATCGACTTACCTCAACTCCCGAACTTCTCCATGTGAATATTCAGACAAAAAAGGGATTGATGGTTGTCTCTCTCCCCCGCAAACGCCTCATGAGTCGCACCACCATCCTTGTTTTTTTGTGGGCCTTTGGATCTAGCGTCTTCTTCCTTATTATCGCCTCTCTCTTCATGCGTAACCAGGTGCGCCCCCTTCAAAAGCTTGCCCTCGCCGCAGAGAATTTTGGAAAGGGGTTAGAGGTGATAAACTTTAAGGCCGCCGGCGCCTCCGAAGTCCGCCAAGTGGCCCGAGCTTTTAATCTGATGAGGGAACGCATCAAACGGCAAATTGACCAAAGAACCGCGATGCTTGCGGGCATTTCCCATGATCTCCGAACACCCCTAACGCGCATGAAGCTTAGTCTTGCCCTGTTGCCCCCATCTTCTTCCGTAAAAGAGCTCAAGCTGGATGTAACAGATATGGAGGCCCTCATTGAGGAATACATCAGCTTTGTTCGAGGCTATCATTTGGAAAGGCCTTCTCGTCAGAATTTAAAACTCCTCATTTTAAATTGTGCCCGAAGCTTTCGACATACCCCCCTCAAGCTTACTATTGTAGCAAAAGAAAGTGTTTTTATTCCCATTCGAGCAACCGCTTTTAAGCGTGCCCTTCATAACATGCTGGGCAATGCCAACCGCTATGCTAGTGAGGCTACCCTCACCCTTCGCAAACATAAGAAAACTGTTCGGATTATTTTGGATGACAATGGCAAGGGGATCCCCACGGACAAACGCCAAGAAGTGTTTAAACCTTTTTATCGCGTGGAAGAGTCCCGAAACACAAAAACCGGAGGAACAGGCCTAGGACTCAGCATTGCCCAAGACATCATCCATAGCCAGGGAGGAAAAATAGAATTGGATGACTCCCCTCTGGGAGGATTAAGAGTAATTATAAAATTGCCTTTGTAGGCTCTGCGAAGGAAATTTTAAATGAAAATATTTTAAGGATTTTTCTTCACAGGGCTTGATTATTCTTGACAAATTGGTCCCTAAAAGAGATTCTGTGTGCCATTGTTGCCCAGATGGCGGAACTGGTAGACGCGCTAGGTTCAGGTCCTAGTGAACGCAAGTTCGTGGAAGTTCGAGTCTTCTTCTGGGCACCATTTTTGAGATAAAGAAATGAAAATAGTTTTACATCATGATGATCTCCAGCACGATGTGGATTTTGGATCCATGGTTGCGGTAGATACAGAAGCCTTGGGCCTTAACCCCCATCGGGATCGCTTGTGCGTTGTGCAGCTTTCTGCGGGAGACGGAACCTGCCATCTGGTCAAATTCGGGGCAAATAGTCCCTACGACGCACCTCGACTCAAAAAAGTTTTGAATGACAAAAAAATCATAAAGCTGTTTCATTTTGCCCGTTTTGATGTGGCCATTCTGAGTCGGTATTTAGGTGTTGATTGTGCCCCTATCTACTGCACCAAAATTGCCTCTAAACTCGCCCGCACCTACACAGACCGTCATGGTTTAAAAGATCTTTGCAGTGCCTTGTTGGGCATTGAACTTTCAAAGCAGGAGCAAACCTCTGACTGGGGAGCTCCCACCCTCACGGAAAGTCAAAAGACCTATGCCGCAACAGATGTTCTGCATCTACATGCCTTGAAAGAAAAGCTTGAGGAGATGCTGGAACGGGAGGGGCGTACAGATCTTGCCCAAAAGTGCTTTGAGTTTCTGCCCACCTGTTCTGACTTAGATTTAAAGGGGTGGACTGTGGAAACCCTTTTTTCCCATAAATAATTGGAGTTTATCAAATGCCCAAAATCACCTTTGTAAATAAAGACGGAACTCGAAAAGAAGTAGAGGCTCCTTTAGGTCTCTCCATTCTGGAAATTGCCCACCAAAACAATATTGATTTAGAGGGCGCCTGTGAAGGGTCTCTCGCCTGCTCCACCTGCCACGTGGTGGTGGACCCGGAGTGGTTTGAAGTCCTCCCAGAGGCCTCAGAAGATGAACAGGATATGCTCGACTTAGCCTTTGGACTCACCCATACCTCCCGTCTGGGCTGTCAGATCCTCATGACGGAGGAGTTGGATGGTCTTGTAGTGAGACTTCCTTCTGCAACCAGAAATATGAGCCTATAGCCCCCATGCGGTGGGTAGACATTTACGATATAGCAGAAGCTCTAGAAGAAAAATATCCCTCTGTTGATATTCTAAGCGTTCGATTTACAGATCTATGGAAATGGGTACAAGATCTGGAGGGATTTAATGATAATCCCAACACCTCCAATGAAAAAATTCTGGAGGCCATCCAAATGGCGTGGTTGGACGAACGCAATTAATGTCTTATCCCGATTTTTCCTTTCCTCTGTCTTTGAAAAAACTTTGCGAATCTTATGCAACGCTCTCTGAGACTTACCGAGGCGGAGGATCCTCAAAAGACATTAAAACACGGGAAGAGGCCATGGCCTATGCTATAGCCCGAATGCCCGCCACCTATGCTGCTTTGTCACGGGTTTTATATGAGCTTAAAACTTTATCTGACCTTTCCATAGAAACTGTTTTAGATTTAGGGAGCGGTCCTGGCACAACCTTTTGGGCCTTAAAGAATTATTTTCCCACCTCATCTGTCACCCTTACGGAACAGAATCCTTTTGTTTTAGAGGTCCTCCGTCATCTCTTGAAAGAAGAACGAAACTCTCCTCAGTTAGTAACCCAAGACATTACGAAATTTGTGCCCGAAGCATCTGCAGATTTGCTGGTGATGTCCTATGTGCTTTCCGAAATTCCAGACACTAAAAAAATATCAGTTCTAGAGAAAGCCTGGAACCATACAACCAAAGCCCTCCTAATCGTAGAGCCAGGGACTCCAAAAGGATTCCAAGAAATTGTAAAAGCTAGAAAGATGTTCATTGATCAAGGCGCCCACATATTGGCCCCCTGCGGCCATAATGCCCCGTGTCCCTTAGAAAATACCTCTGACTGGTGCCATTTTCCCGTACGAATTCCTAGAACGGCGACCCATCAAGCCATTAAGAAAGGAAAACTATCCTATGAAGATGAAAAATTTTCCTACCTGATTGTTCTCAAAAAGACCTGTTCTGTTCCCTACCCCCGCATCCTCAAAAAACCTCTTAAAAAGCCAGGGCATATGAGGATGGAACTGTGCACACCGGAGGGCCGTGATCAAAAAACCTTTACCAAATCAAAGAATTCAAACTACAAACAGCTCCTAGACCTTAAGTGGGGCGATTTACTCAGAGATTAAAGATCTTCCTTAAGAAAATACCTGCACAACTTTTAAAAATTGTGTATGATTATTTTAAGGTATGACAGGGTAATATGATTTTACGGACTTTTATCAGTTTTCTTTTTATTGGTTTAGCTGTGGCGAATGCTGACGTTCGTTCGAACCTTACTGTTCGAGACGTTCAAGTGGGATTCATACAAAATAAAACAAAAATCGTTTTTGAACTTAGCAAGTCCATGCCTCTTACAGTCACAGAAGATGTCGACAACAATACCTTAACCGTAGGGGGACCGGAGGATACTTTTTGGCAAATTCCAGAGTCCCGCACAACCAGCTATGGTGGATTTCAAAAATACGTCATTAAAAAGAATTCAGAAGGATGGCGCCAATGTGTTGTTTCTCTGGCTCCCAATACACGTGTTGTGGGAAAAGCCCTCGTAAAAAAACCGAAAGGGAGTCGCTTTACCATAGATCTTCTCACGGAAGCTCCGGCACCCCCGCCTCCGCCCCCTGTGGAACCAGAAATGCCGGCAGAAGTCCCACAGCCTATGGTGGAGCCCCAACCTCCTGTGGTTCAAATCACCCAGCAGATTAATACGGAGCTTCATCGAAATAAGGTGAAACAAATTAAAGTTGTGCCAAAAGAAGAAGGCACCACATGGCTTGTCATTAGATCAGAGAAGGAAGAGTATTTTGATTTCCAATCAATTTCTTCCGATCAACTTCTGTTGGTTTATTTACCCAAAACAAATTGGCCAGTAATGCCCACGAGAGACTTGGGTGACTACAATATCGCCACCTATCGATTGGATGAGACAAACCCTAACTATTCCATCCTTCAAATAAAAACTACAAATAACTGCAGTGCTGTAGATCAATTCATGTCTCCAAATTCAGATGGAACCAACAATTTCGTACTTGTTCTCGCAAACCGCCCGGCCACCTCCATTGAAACACAACGCCTTATTGAGAAAAAACTAGAAGCTCAAGCCAAACGACTGGATCAAAGTAAGTATTCAGTAGAGGCCGTTGTGAGCCAGCCTATCATAACGTCCTCTGCTTCCTCAGAGACGCCTGCTGCAGAAGTTGTTGCTGAAATTGAGGATCAGGGAGGTCCTGTGAATCCTTTCTTAAAAATCCCGGAAACAACTCAACTGCCGCCGCCCCTTCCCACGGACAAAGTTATGAGCGAAATTCAAAGCCAAGGGAGCCCTGAGAATCCTTTTGAAGAACCCACACCTGCCCCAGAACCCTCTGTTGTTCCCACTGAAGAGACCGGAAATGCTCCTCTCTTTGACGAGGCTCTCCCTCAAGGAGAAGAAGATGCCATGGATGCCCCCATTGCTCCTGAGTGGGTTAGCAAAGCCAAAGATCTCATCGCAAAAAATGAAGCCAAAAAGGCAGCCGAACAAGCTGATAACTCTTAAGAAAAACATTGAACTCTCTTTCAAGACCCTGTAGGGTTTCCCAAAATTAAGTCCGTGGAGTTTTGCATGAAAATTTTCAATGTTTTCCTTTCTATCCTGTTTTTAGGAATCTCTTTTTCTGCTTATTCTTCCCAGAGCGACGAAGAAATGGCCCCCCCCTCTACAAAAAGACCTCGTCGACGCATTTCCTCCCAAGACTTGGATGCCATTTTTGTAACAACTCAGGCTCCCGTTCCCCCTGTTGTGGAAGAAAGACCTTCCTTAGAACATCCTGAAGGATTTGAAAAGGCTGTCAAAATTGCCCTGCGCGTAAAGATTTTGGCTAATACTTATTTGGGAGACCCGAATCACAACGCCAACATCTTTATTCCTTTTCTCCTCCTCCATATAGAAGGGCCCCATGGGCAGACCCACGCAACCCCTACCTTTGTAAAGCGGGGAGAGAAAATTTGTCTTTTTGCCAGTGGCGGCCTAAAAAGTGATTGGGAAAAAGCAGTTCAAAGGATATATCCTCTCCTTTTTGGAGGGGAAAAAATAAAAATTATTCGCGGTGCCTGGATGAACAAGCATTTAGAGAGAGAGCTAGGTTTTTCAAATACTTTTAAGGAAATTCCCATAGGAGGATCTCCCTTTGAAGGATATCTTCATTCAGAGGCATTTTGGAAAAAGTATGCTCAATACTTTCTAGAACCTCAGCTGGGCGAAAGGTCCTTGATACGCATAGATGTTCATGGATTTAGTTGGTGGGACGTCTGCACTTTTTGTCATAAAAACCAACTGCCTTCCGAGTGCAAACTATCCTCAGCTGTCTCTGTTCCCTTTAGGCATAGGATCTCCGCCGCTTATCATTACAGTCACGATTATAGACAAGGAAGAAATTTTAAATCCGATCGTTTGCAAGAGGTTGATCGCAAAAAAGATGCCGAATTACAGGATATCCTTTTTCGAACCCTGGGGGTTTTAAGACGTCCAAAGCTTAAACTTGAAGATGAAAAGCGTATTTTTTGGACAACAAGCCCGGGCATCGAGCTTGCAAAATTATTAGGACAGGCATTTATGAAACCAAACCCTCTTTTAGACCCCCTTGTTCCTGCAAGTGCCCAAGGTCTTTTAAGAGAATTGTTACCTTACCTAAAAGTCGTAAATTGGGACCTTTCCTGCTATTACGAAGAAACCCCCCTCAATGACATTCAAAAGACATGGCAAAAATATTGGAAAGGGGGTGTCATTCCTCACTTTGGGTGGACAGAGATAGATACTTTTTCACTCGATTTTCCAGAGGGAATATGTGAGATGTGTGGGAAAAAAGATATTAAGAAGATTCATCTGGTTTATCATCCCAAATATAGAGGAAAGGTTGGGTCTCCTGCCCTTACAAAAGCTCAGAAAATAAAAAGATCTCTGCGGGTCGGATCTAAATGCGTTAAGGTAATGACACTTCAAGAGGAAGATTTACGAGCCGCCATAGACGGGGGTCTTGATAGTGAGGGTGAGTCTTGATAGTGAGGTGGAGTCTTGATAGTGAGGGTGAGTCTTGATAGTGAGGTGGAGTCTTGATAGTGAGGTGGAGTCTAGAAAATGAACGGGATGGCCTCTTAAGTCAATCAGAGAATAGAGGGTATACCGTACCCAAGAGGTAAGTATTAAAAGATATGGATCGTCACCACGAAAATCTGGAATATATTTTTGTGGTGACAGTTAGGGGTTTTTTTGATGCTTATTTTCTAAGAACGGTACTAGTTCTTCTTCTCTGCCTTTGGCTTAGAAGCTTTCTTAGGCTCAACAGGAGCTTGATCAATGATCTCGAGAGAGTCATTTCCCTCCACAACCAACGCTGTACCAGTCAAAGACCGATCTACTAGAGCGATGATGGCCATGGGAGCTGCATCTCCATAGCGGAAACCAGCCTTAATGATGCGCGTATATCCACCAGCTCGCTCTTTGTAACGATCTGTAATTTCACCCATCAATTTAGATACTACACCTTGGTCTTGAAGACGGCTCATAAGAATACGGCGGGTATGCAAATCAGCTCCCCGTGCTTGAGTAATGATCTTTTCAACCACAGGACGCAAAGCCTTTGCTTTTGGCAAAGTTGTCTTAATCTGCTCGTGAGAAATCAATGAGTTCACAAGGTTCTGGAACAAAACCCGACGATGGGTTGAAGTTCTGTTTAGTTTACGGCCAGCAATTTTATGACGCATTTTTTTATCTCAATCTCTTAGAGGTTTTCATCCAATTTTTTCGCTAGATTTTCAATATCTACCGGAGGCCATCCTGGAACATCCATCCCAAAATGAAGGCCCATACTAAGCAATATGTGCTTGATCTCATTCAAAGATTTACGACCAAAGTTTGGGGTCTTCAGCATCTCAGCTTCTGTCCGCTGAACCAAATCACCGATGTAAATGATATTATCACTCTTCAAACAGTTCGCTGCTCTCACGGAAAGCTCCAGATCAGAGATCTTCTTTAGCAAATCTTTTGGAATCGTAAGGCTTTCCTCATAACGCTTATCTCTGGAATCCAGAGGCTCATCAAAGTTAACAAAGGGCCTTAATTGATCCTGCAGAACCCGCGCCGCCAAAGCAATAGAATCTTCTGGAGATACTGTTCCATTGGTGGTCACTTCCAAAACCAACCGATCATAATCTGTCACTTGGCCTACACGGGTATTATCCACCCGATAAGAAACCTTCTTAATGGGGCTGAATAAAGAATCCACAGGAATCACTCCTACAGGCATTCCCTCTTTACGATTCTGCGACGCCGGCACATAACCTCTGCCATGCTCCACCGTTAATTCCATAGAAAGTTGTGCATCAGCATCCATATGACAAATAACCAAATCTGGATTCAAAATTTCAACATCTGCGCCCGTCTTGATCATGCCCGCCGTTACAACGCCTGCCCCTTTATGAATCAGCTGAACTTTCTTTGATCCATCGCTATGCAGTTTCAGAGCCAAAGACTTTATGTTCAAAATAATATCCGTTACATCTTCCAAAACACCTGGGATAGAAGAGAACTCGTGAACGACTCCTTCAATCTGTATAGACGTAATAGCTGCACCCCGAATAGAGGAAAGAAGAATGCGACGAAGAGCATTCCCCAAAGTTAATCCAAATCCTCTTTCTAACGGTTCTACCGTCAGTTCAGAGCGCGTCATCCCCTTATCAAGACCCTTGATCTTAATATCTGTAGGTTTTATTAATGTTTGCCAGTTCTCTTGTATCACTTTAAAGCTCCCGCTATCTAATTAAACACGACGTCGTTTTGAAGGTTTTACCCCATTATGAGGCAAAGAGGTTACATCTCGGATTGTAGAAACCGTAAAACCCACAGCTAATAAAGCTCTCAGAGCGGATTCCCGGCCAGATCCTGGCCCCTTTACTTTTACTTCTAGAGTTTTTACCCCATGTTCCCGAGCTTTCTTGCCTGCATTTTCAGCCGCAATCTGAGCCGCAAAAGGTGTAGATTTTTTTGATCCGCTAAACTTACTCGCGCCCGAAGATGACCAAGCAATAGTATTCCCTTGCAAGTCCGTTATATTGACAATCGTATTGTTAAAAGAAGCGCTAATATGAGCCACTGCCGCAACAATATTCTTCCGCTCGCGACGCCGTAACCTTTGAGATCCTGTTTGTTGTGTTGACATTCTAAATCCTATACTGCCTTCTTCTTACCAGCGATGGGCCGCGCTTTTCCTTTACGGGTCCTCGCATTTGTATGCGTTCTTTGTCCTCTCACAGGAAGTCCCTTACGATGACGCAATCCCGTGTAACAACCCAAATCCACCAAACGCTTGATATTCATAGCTACAACGCGACGAAGATCCCCTTCCACCTGGTAGTCTTGATCAATGATTCCCCGAATCTGTGACAGCTCGTCCTCAGAAAGTTGAAAAACTCTCCGAGCCGAATCAATGCCTGCTTTCTTACAAATTTCCACAGCTTTAGTAGGCCCTATACCATAGATATAAGCTAAAGCAATCTCCACCCGCTTCTGGGAGGGAACATTCACACCCGCAATACGTGCCACTTAGTAACTCCTATTCAATTCAATATAAAATAACTTCGGCTTTCTGTTTTTATAGATAAAAACAGAAAGAGTCAAGCTTATTTACGCTTTTCGATGATATTATTTATAGCCCGAGCAACCTCATCGACCTTTGCTGCTCCATCTAATACCTCAAGAACCCCCTGCCTCTCATAATAAGGAATGATCGGCATGGTTTGCTCTCGGTAAACTTTAAATCGTTCTTTTACCGTATCTACTGTGTCATCCTTACGGCGATGAAAGTTTGTAGATCCACAAATATCACAAACCCCGTCTTCGTGTTCTTTCTTGAAGAAATCGTTGTAGCCTGCTCCACAATCCACACAAGAGAACCGGCCTGTAATTCGTTTTACCAACAAAGATTCATCAACGGCAAGCTCTATAACGTGGTCAACCCGCTGCCTCTTTCTAGAAAGCATCTCTTCGAGAGCTTTTGCTTGTGGGCATGTCCTAGGAAACCCATCCAAAATAACACCAACTTTGTATTCAGGACGGTCAAGGGTTTCAGAAATCATCTCAATAAGTAAGTTATCTGGCATTAGTTTTCCAGAATTCACGTACTCTTCTGCTTGCTTTCCAAGAGCGCTCTGATCTTGGATCTCCCGGCGAATCATCTCTCCTGAAGAGAGGTGCATCAACCCGTACCGATCTTTTAGGAGATCCGCCTGGGTGCCCTTTCCGCCCCCGGGAGGCCCCAACAAAATGATATTCATTAACGACCTTTTGTATTAAAGCGTGATTTCTTTAATAGCCCTTCGTATTGATGGGCTAACAGATGGGAATGAATTTGGCCCACTGTCTCCATGGTCACGCTGACAACAATCAGAAGGCTGGTGCCTCCCAGATAAAAAGGCAGAGCATACTTTGCTTGCAAAAATTCAGGCAGGATACAAATGACGACCAAGTAAGCGGCGCCCACAACGGTCAAGCGGGTTAAAATATAGTCGAAATGATCTGCTGTATTAACACCTGGACGGATGCCCGGAACAAAAGCTCCCGATTTTTTAAGATTTTCTGCTGTTTCCGCCGGATTGAACACAAGGGCCGTATAGAAAAAAGCAAAGAAAATAATCAGAAGGCTATAGCAAATGATATAGAGCGGTTGCCCCCGATTCATATGGAACATAAGAGTTTGAGCCCATCCCGACTCTACATTAAAGCTGCCCAACAAGGTAACGGGCAAGAGGAGAAGAGAGCTTGCGAAAATAGGAGGAATCACACCCGCGCTATTGAGCTTCAGGGGGAGGTGTGAGCTTTCAGCACCAGAAACCCTTGCTCCCATTTGACGCTTTGGATATTGAATAAGAACTTTATATTGAGCCCTCTCCATGTAGATAATGAAGGCAATCACAGCCACAATCAACGCCATGATGATGAAAATGAACCCAATCGGGTACTCCCCTTCCCGCCCTAAATCAATCATCCGAAGAGCTGCTTGCGGTAAGTTCGCCACGATTCCCGAAAAAATGATGAGAGAAATTCCATTGCCAATACCGCGGGATGTAATTTGTTCCCCCAACCACATGAGGAACATAGTGCCCCCTACAACGAGAATGACAGTGGAGATTTCAAAGAAAAGACCAGGATCCGTAACAGCTCCCTGACTTTCTAGAGTCTTTGCCAAAGCGAAAGATTGAACCGTTGCCAAAAAAACTGTTCCATAACGAGTAAATTGATTGAGTTTCTTCCGGCCCGTCTCTCCTTCTTTGCGGTAAGCTTCCCATGGGGGATAGACCGCCGCCAGAAGCTGAACGATAATACTGGAAGTAATGTAGGGCATAATATTGAGGGCAAATATGGTCATACGCCAAAGCGCTCCACCGGAGAACATATCTACCATTCCCAAGATACCCGCTGCATTACGCTTGGCAATTTCTGCCATAACAGTCATATCAATTCCAGGAAGAGGGATATAGGTTCCCAACCGGTAAATAAGCAACGCCGTAAGCGTAAACCAAATGCGTTTTTTGAGATCCTCCGCCTTCGCAAAGAGACGAAAGTCCAAGTTAGAAGCTAACTGTTCCGCGGCTGATGCCATTCTAAACCCTTAAAGTTAATTATACCGTCTTAGGCTGTTTCTTTTCTTTTATAATTACTTCTCCGCCTGCTTTTTGAACAGCTTGCACCGCTCCTTCAGAGGCATAAGAAACTTCTATTTTAATACCTGCTTTAATTTCACCTTTGCCAAGCAATCGAACTATAGAAGTTTCCTTCGGAATCAGTCCAACGCGAGCCAAGACAGCTCCTGAAACCACCTCAGTAGCCTCAATTTTATTTAAATCTATAAGTTTTTGAATCCGACCCAAGTTAAGAATAACGTCGAAATTTTTGGCAAACCCGCGCTTAAATCCTCGCTTTGGAAAGCGCATCTGCAAGGGCATCTGCCCTCCTTCAAATGCCTTGATAGCCACACCGGTTCTTGATTTCTGTCCTTTTTGCCCGTGTCCAGATGTTTTTCCCAAACCAGAACCAATACCCCGTCCGCGGCGCTTACGGGCTTGACTGGATCCAGGATTATCTCTTAATTGATTTAACTGCATTTATATACTCTTAATCTCTACTAAATGTTTAACTCTGTCGATCATGCCACGAACGGAGGGGGTATCTTCCAAAACCCGAACGCGATTCATTTTTCCCAGCCCTAGGCCCTTCAAGCACAGTGCCTGATAATCCTTACGGCGAATAGGGCTTCCAATTTGCTGAACTGTAACTGTTTTCTTACTCATGGGACCCTTCTCCTTCAGAAACCGCAACTAATACTTTTTCTTCACGACGGCCAATGATATCTGAGAGTTTCTTGTTCCGACGAGCCGCCACTTGGCGTGGGGAAGTCGCCTTCATCAACGCATCAAAAGTTGCCTTTACCATATTGTGAGGGTTTGTTGACCCAACAGACTTGGCCACAACGTCATGAATTCCTAATACTTCGAATACCGCACGCATAGGTCCACCGGCCTTGATTCCGGTTCCCGCTGGCGCTGAACGAATTACAACCCGCCCTGCCCCAAAATGACCCAGAATATCATGGTGAATTGTTCTACCTTCCCTAAGAGGAACCCGAATCATTTTACGCTGTGCTTGTTCTGTGGCTTTCCGGATGGCATCAGGAACTTCCCGCGCCTTTCCAAGACCACACCCAACACGACCTTTTCCATCACCCGCCACAACAAGAGCTGAAAAGGAGAAGTTTTTTCCTCCCTTAACCACCTTCGCCACACGATTAATGCTAACGAGCTTGTCGATAAAGCCTGAGTCTTGTGTCCGTTCTACTTTTTGACGTGCCATCTTTTTTTATCCTTAAAATTCTAATCCGCCAGCTCGAGCACCCGTGGCTAAAGCCTTTATACGACCGTGATATATATAGGGTCCTCGATCAAAAAGAACGACCTTTACCCCTATCTTCTCAGCCTTTTCCGCAATTACTTTTCCAACAAGTTCAGCCGCCGCTACATCCCAGCCTTTCTTAACTTGCCCCCTGAGTTCTTTATCCAGAGAAGAAGCAGATGCCAGTGTAAGGCCCTGCTGATCATCTATAAGCTGCGCATAGATGTGAAAGTTTGATCTAAAAACAGACAGACGCGGCTTAGGCGTCTTTGCCAGCTTCTTCAGATTAAGTCGCGTACGATACCGGCGACGTTGCAGCAATTCCTTTCTATCAGCCATTTTTACTTCTTCTTTCCTTCTTTGCGAACGATCTTTTCATTCTCGTACATAATTCCCTTACCCTTATATGGCTCTGGTTTTTTGTACCCTCTAATCTCTGCCGCTACCTGGCCCACCAACTGGCGATCCGCCCCGTGCACAGAGATGGCCGTAGGTTTCTCACACTTCACATGAATTCCTTGAGGAATCTTATAGCGCACTTCGTGGCTAAATCCAAGCTGCATGACCAAATCATCCCCTTGCATAGCTGCCTTATATCCAACTCCAGAAATTTCTAGATTGATAGTGAATCCTTGATCCACACCCTCAACCAGATTCCGTACGATATTCCGTACGGTTCCCCATTGCATACGAGACCGCTGACTCTCATCTCTTGGAGTTACAACCACTTCGTTATTTTCCAAAGATAGAACCACCGCATCAGATGCGTTAAAATTTAATTCCCCTAATTTCCCTTTTGCTTTGATAGAGTTTTCTTTCAACTCAACCGTAACGCCGGCGGGAATTTTTACAGGATGCTTTCCAATACGTGACATTTTAATTCCTTACCTACTAAAACACCTGACACAAAACTTCGCCACCAACATTCAGGTCTTTGGCGCGAGCATCGGACACAACACCCTTCGATGTAGACAAAATAGAGATCCCCAACCCATTATAAACCCGAGGAACTTTTCCAATGGAGGAATAAGTACGACGACCAGGCTTTGACACCTTCTTAATGGTATTGATAGCAGGAGCTCCTTCAAAATATTTCAAATCCACAATGATCTCTGAAATACCTTCGCGAACGGGCTGGACTTTATAAGCACGAATGTATCCTTCATCCTTCAAAACTTCAAGAACATTAAGCCCCAGTTTTGAAAAAAGACACGTTGTTGTTGCCTTGCCAACACGCTGGGCATTTCGAATCCGCGTGATCAAATCTGCGATCGGGTCTGTCATTGTCATTTTATTAATCCTTTACCAACTTGATTTCGTCATCCCTGGAATCATTCCAGAGGCCGCTAAATCCCGAAGCGCAATACGAGAGAGTCCGAGTTTGCGATAATAACCGCGAGGACGCCCTGACAAAGCACATCGATTTCGAATCCGTGTAGCAGAGCCATTCCGAGGAAGAGCCGCCAACTTCAGAGCCGCTACAAAATGCTCATCCACCGACAAAGAACGATTTTGCACAACAGCCTTCAACGCAGCTCTTTTCTTAGAAAATTTCTTTGTCAGCTCACGCTTTTTGTTATTATTTTCAATAGCACTCTTCTTAGCCATTCATCTCTCCTAATTTGTAAAAGGCATGCCAAGGCCCTTTAAGAGCTCTTGTGCTTCCGCATTTGATTTCGCTGTGGTCACAATAACCACGTCAAGTCCCCGAATCTGATCAATCTTGTCGTAATCTATTTCAGGAAAAACGATTTGCTCCTTAATACCCAAAGAATAGTTCCCACGCCCATCAAAACTACGAGCAGAAACTCCTCGGAAGTCGCGAACTCGAGGAAGGGCAATCGTTACCAAACGATCCAAAAATTCGTACATTTGCTCTCCACGGAGAGTAACCTTGATCCCAAGATCCATTCCCTCGCGAAGCTTAAATCCTGCAATGGATGTGCGCGCCTTTGTTACGATGGGCTTTTGTCCAGCAATAATACCCATCTCAACAGCCGCTGCTGTTACTTTTTTGCTATCACGGGCCGCATCACCGAGACCCATATTCAAAACGATTTTTTGAAGCCGAGGGGCTTCCATAGGACTCTTATAGTTGAACTTCTTAATAAGTTCACTCTTCAAAGTACCATTATAAACTTCACGAAGCCGCGCCATTTAAAAACTCTCTTCCCTATTAGTTACCAATCTGCTTTCCAGACCGTTTCAAAACTCTTACTTTTTGCCCATCTTCCAGGATTTTAATTCCCATACGACTAGGCCTTCCTGATTCGCCGTCCACATGCGCCAAATTTGAAACATGAATAGAGGCCTCTTTCTTTACAATGCCTTCAGGATGTTGGGCGCTGGGCTTTAAATGCCGCGTAACCATATTCACCCCTTGAACCAAAACCCGATTCTCTTCACGAAGAATTTTCAGGACATCGCCCTGCTTCCCCTTGTGCTGACCTGTGGTTACAATAACCTTGTCGCCCTTCTTTATATGGAAGTGTTTAACCATTTTTACAAGACCTCCGGTGCCAAAGAAATAATTTTCATAAAGTTTTTAGCCCTCAGCTCACGGGTAACTGGACCAAAAATACGCGTTCCAATGGGCTCACCCTGGTTATTGAGTAGTACGGCCGCATTATCATCAAAGGAAATTTTTGATCCATCATTCCGAGAGATTCCCTTTGCCGTACGAACAATCACCGCCTTGTGAACGCTTCCCTTAGTTACCTTTCCACGAGGAATGGCTTCTTTCACGCTCACAACAATAATGTCCCCAATGGACGCTGTTCTGCGCTTGGAGCCTCCCAAAACCTTAATACACTGCACGC
The DNA here is from genome assembly GCA_903912365.1 of uncultured Alphaproteobacteria bacterium. Lineage (GTDB taxonomy): Bacteria > Pseudomonadota > Alphaproteobacteria > UBA7879 > UBA5542 > CAIWGV01. Next base: position 5,266 of record CAIWGV010000036.1, on the reverse strand, counting down.
GCCGAGCTCCAGAGTTGTCGGCCACCTGTAGGTTTGTTTGCATTTGAATCATAGTGGTTTCCTAATTTTTAAGATTGTTTCTCGGCGGCACTCAGGACCTCCCAACGCTTACGTTTGGAAATCGGACGACACTCTTGAATACGAACCAACTGCCCTTCTTTAAAAGCATTGACCTCATCATGAGCTGCATATTTCTTTGACTTTGTCACATACTTCTTATACACGGGATGCATAATGCGACGATCAACCTTCACGATAAGGGTCTTCTCACACTTATCACTAACAACAACACCTTGTAATATACGACGGGGCATTTAATCCTTACCTTTTCGCTGCTTTTGCGTTAACTTCTTGCGACAACAATGTCTTTGCGCGAGCGATGGTACGCCGCACTTCTCTTACTCTAGAGGTATTCAACAGTTGACCCGTGGTCTTCTGAAAACGAAGATTAAGAGACTCTTTCTTAAGATCAAAAACCAATGTTTTTAAATCTTCTGTCTTTTTTGTCCGAAGTTCTTTTGTTTTCATTTTCAACTCTTACTTTAAACGGGTCACAAACTTGGTTTGAACAGGAAGCTTCGCTGCTGCCAATCGGCAAGCAGAACGGGCCAATTCCTCATCAACACCATCAATCTCAAACATGACTTTACCAGGCTTTACACGACAAGCCCAAAACTCAGGGGACCCTTTTCCTTTACCCATACGCACTTCTGCGGGCTTTTGAGAAACAGGAACATCTGGAAAAATCCGGATGAATACACGCCCCACACGCTTTAATTCACGGGTAATAGCACGGCGGGCGGCTTCAATCTGACGCGCCGTTACGCGATCTGCTGTCAACGCCTTCAGTCCATAGCTCCCAAAGTCTACAGTTGTCGCACTTTTCGCCATCCCATGAATGCGGCCTTTAAATGCTTTTCTATATTTTGTACGCTTTGGCGCTAACATAATCTTACCCTAACTTTATCTATTAACAGCATTTTCACGAACACGACGATCCTGAGCCATAGGATCATGTTCCATGATTTCACCTTTAAAAATCCATACCTTAATACCACAAGTTCCGTACGTCGTAAAGGCTGTTGATACACCATAGTCAATATCAGCTCTTAATGTGTGCAAAGGGACACGTCCTTCCCGGTACCATTCCATACGAGCGATTTCACTACCGCCCAGACGGCCAGAGCAATTGATCCGAATCCCTAAAGCCCCTAACTTCAAAGCTGAGTTAACAGCCTTCTTCATGGCTCGACGGAAAGAAACCCGGCGCTCCAGCTGTTGCGCAATAGAATCCGCCACAAGCTTCGAGTCCAACTCTGGCTTTCTAACTTCAAGAATATTCAGCGTCACCTCAGATCCGGAAATTTTTCCAAGATCAGACTTAAGTTTATCGATGTCCGTTCCTTTTTTTCCGATAATCATCCCAGGACGCGCCGAGTAAATGGTGATACGGGCCTTTTTGTTAGGGCGCTCAATGACAACCTTAGAAACTGCGGACTGCTTTAATTTCTCAAAAATAAATGCGCGCATTTTAATATCTTGCAGCAAGTAGGTTCCATAATCACGGTCAGCATACCAGCGGGAATCCCACGTCCTGTTTACGTTTAACCGTAAAGATATTGGATTGACTTTTTGACCCATTAGAGTGTCTCCTCACGTTGCTGTACGATAATTTTCAAATTACTGAAAGGTTTCACAATGCGAACACCCCTTCCTTTTGCCCGAGGCATAAATCTTTTCATAATAAGGGCTTTCCCCACATTAACTTCAGAAACATAGAGACGATCCACATCCAAATGGTGGTTGTTTTCTGCATTCGCGATAGCAGACATGAGGATCTTCTTTACCTCTCCAGAAATACGCTTCTTAGAGAAAGTTAGTTGCGCCATAGCTTCACTTACAGACTTATTTCGGATAAGTCCTGCCACTAGATTAAGCTTCTGAGGGGATACCCGAATTGCCTTAGCGGATGCTATGGCCTCAAAATCAGACAGTTGTCTCGGCAATGCTTTTTTACTCATTATTTGGATCCTTTTTGCGCTTTTTTATCGCCAGAGTGTCCATGGAACGTACGCGTTGGAGAAAATTCCCCCAACTTATGTCCAATCATGTTCTCTGTCACAAACACAGGAATAAACTTATGACCATTGTGGACGCCAAATGTAACGCCAACGAACTGAGGCAGAATTGTTGATCTCCGAGACCAGGTCTTCACCACATCTTTGCGGCCCGAATTCATGACGGCTTCTGCTTTCTTTAACAGATATCCATCAACAAAAGGACCTTTCCAAACTGAACGTGCCACTTAACTACTCCTTACTTCTTTCGACGACTAACGACCCACTTCTCAGAGGTCTTATTTTTACGTGTCTTCTTACCCTTCGTATGCTGACCCCACGGCGTCACCGGATGACGACCACCGTTTGTACGTCCTCCATGAGGGTGATCCACAGGGTTCATGGCAATACCACGAACAGAAGGTCTAATTCCCAGCCAACGACTCCGACCAGCCTTCCCAAGGTTTATGTTCTTTTGATCTGGATTTGAAACAGCTCCAATTGTTGCCATACATTCCAGGCGCACCATGCGCACTTCCCCGGAACTCAGTCGCAACAAAGCATATCCCGTATCACGACCTACGTACTGGACGTAAGTTCCTGCAGAGCGGGCGATTTGCCCCCCTTTTCCAACTTTCATCTCCACATTGTGGACGATTGTTCCCATAGGGATACTAGAAAGAGGCAATGCATTCCCTGGCTTAATGTCCGCAGATGTTCCGGATACAACTGTATCCCCCACTGCCAATCGTTGCGGCGCAAGAATGTATGCCAAAACCCCATCTTCATAACGAATCAAGGCGATATGGCATGTTCTGTTCGGATCGTATTCAATGCGCTCCACGATTGCCGGCACATCAAACTTCTGCCGTTTAAAATCAATAATACGGTAAGACTGCTTGTGTCCCCCACCCATACGACGGGAGGTAATACGACCGTTATTATTCCGTCCACCCGTTTTAGATTGACCCACGGTCAACGCTTTAAGAGGCTTCCCCTTCCAGAGATCAGAGCGGTCCACCTGCACCAATTGGCGCGTTGAAGGAGTTACAGGATTAAAGGTTTTTAATGCCATAATTAGATTCCTACACTTATATCAAGAGTTTGGCCGGCTTTAAGACGAACAATGGCTTTCTTATAGTCAGAACGCTGTCCGCGACGGCCTTTAAATATTTTTTTCTTACCTTTAACAACAGCTGTATTCACCGCAAGCACATCTACCTTAAAAAGCTGCTCGACAGCTCGCTTGATTTCTGGTTTTGTAGCTTCGTTCAATACTTTAAAGCTGTACTGATTAAATTGAGTCAAATTTGTTGCTTTCTCCGTAACCAAAGGATTACGGATAACATCATAAGCCCTCAAAGTAGGTTTCTTTTTCTCTACGGGTTTCATGCGAGTCGCGCCTCTAAATGTTGAACAGCATCCTTGGACAAAATCAACGTGCTACATTTCAAAATGCTTTGCACGTTTGCCCCTTGCTGTGGCAAAAGATGTACATTTTCCAAATTTCCTGCCGCTCTTGAAAAGTTTATATTGAGCTCTGTCCCATCAATAAAGAGAGGCTTTACCCAACCATTTTTCTCAATGCGACCAGACAAGAACTTAGCCTTCGCTTGCTCAAGAGCAAACGTATCAAGAATGACAAGCTTTCCTTCCGCAAATTTGGAAGCCAAAGCTGTTTTCAAGGCTAGTTTGCGAACTTTCTTTGGAAGATCAAAACTATGATCTCTTTTATGAGGACCAAACACTACAGCTCCACCCCTCATATGAGGACCTCTCAGGCTTCCTTGACGGGCCCGACCAGTTCCTTTTTGTTTAAAAGGCTTCTTTGTAGTTCCGCTCACTGCCCAAATTTCTTTTGTCTGGTGGTTTCCTGACCGTGCCTTCGCCAACTGCCAGCGAACCATACGGTGCAAAATGTCAGGACGAACAGCCACACCAAAAACATCTTGGTGCAAGTCGATCTTGCCAACTACTTCATTTTCTAAATTTCTAACATCCCATTTCATGGAACAATCCTTACTCTATTTGCCTTGCTTCTTAATCGCATCTCGCACGAGCACTTTTGAGCCCTTGTGTCCGGGGATCGCCCCATGAACAAACACAAGCCCACGCTCTGCATCAATCTGTACAACTTTAAGGTTTTGAATAGTTACCCTTTCTGCGCCCAAATGTCCAGCCATTTTTTTGCCTTTGAAGACCTTTCCTGGATCCTGACGTTGTCCCGTAGCTCCTAAAGAGCGGTGACACACGGAAGCTCCATGAGAAGCTCGGTTTCCTGCAAAGTTGTGACGCTTCATAGCCCCGGCAAATCCTTTACCAATGGACGTTCCACACACATCGATGAATTGACCCACCTGGAAGTGATCTGCTTTAAGCTCTAATCCAACCTCCAAAATATTTTCAGAAGATACGCGAAACTCTTGCATTCCCTTCTTAGGTTCAATCTTCAACTTGGCATAAAATTCCTTCTGAGCCTTATTCAAAGACTTAACGCGCCCTTGTCCATAGCCCAACTGAACAGCTTCATAACCATTGAGTTCTTGAGTCTTTTGACCCACCACCTGGCAATGATCTACATTCAAAACAGTCACAGGAACGTGTTCACCTTTTTCATTGAACAATCTCATCATTCCCAATTTTTCTGCCACTAATCCGGTTCTCATTTAGAAATGCTCCTACAGCTTAATTTCAACGTCTACACCGGAAGCCAGCTCTAATTTCATCAGAGCGTCCACCGTCTGAGGCGTCCAGTCAACAATATCCAAAACGCGCTTATGCGTTCTAATCTCAAATTGCTCCCGGGCCTTCTTATCAATATGAGGGCCACGATTCACTGTAAATTTCTGAATCGCTGTGGGCAAAGGAATAGGACCACACACCAACGCCCCTGTACGGCGCGCCGTATCCACAATCTCATGAGTGGACTGATCCAACATACGATGGTCATAGGCCCTCAATCGAATCCGTATCTTCTGTCCTTCCATTTTACTCTACCCTCATCCCCGTATTTCTAACTCTACTCAATAATCTTAGAGACGACGCCAGCACCTACGGTACGGCCTCCCTCTCGGATCGCAAACCGCAGCCCTTCTGTCATCGCAATGGGCGCAATAAGCTGCACTTCCATCGTAATGTTGTCTCCAGGCATTACCATCTCTGTTCCTTCCGGCAGAACCACTTGTCCTGTTACGTCCGTTGTCCGGAAG
>CAIWGV010000035.1 GCA_903912365.1 uncultured Alphaproteobacteria bacterium | reverse complement strand
GGAGTTCTATGCCAGAAAGGACATTCTTGCTGATTCTATTGGGGCGTTACGCCTTGACCTTAAAAAGGCTCTCCAAAAATATAACGCCTACAGACCTCATAATTCCTTGAAAGGCCTCACCCCTTTGGAGTACATTAACTCTGTCCTCAAGGTCGCTGCTTGAGTCTCATATGTTGTGAACCTATACAGTATTAAACAGGGATGTTGACACACGCGTCAGGGCTTGGTATATATGGGTCATTAATTTTAGGTAAAGAAAATGAAAGTTTTGAGTTCTTTAAAATCCGCGAAAGCTCGCGACAAAAATTGCCGCATTGTGCGCCGCAAGGGACGCCTCTACGTTATCAACAAGCTTAAACCTCGTTTTAAGGCACGTCAGGGTTAATTTCCAGCTACTTTATTCGGGGTCAGTGTCTTTCTGCTTGCCTAATGTCTTGCTTTCTAACCCCCTAGCTAATACAATCCTTCCTAAGATCATTTATGAGAGGGTTCAAATGAAAAGTCAGTTCAAGAAACTAATTGCCGTTACGGATTCCCGCCATCTTATGCTTTACGAGGCAGATGGACTAAAGATCACCGCTGGTCCAACTCCAGTAGATCTTCCATTCACTCATCATAAAAGGCCCGAAAAAGGACATGGGTCCTATGGAGCAGATGGATACAATGTTTCCGCCGCGGCTCCTCACACGATGCCTGTGGACCTTGATCATCAGAGCGCCGCCAAGCTGATTTGTGAGTATTTGGATAAACTACTTATGAACAAATCTGACTACCATGAATTAATCATAACGGCTGAGCCAAGAATGCTCGGGTGCCTGAGAGAGCATGCAAGTAAATCTTTGCAACAGAAAATTAGCAAGGAAATCCATAAGGACCTGGTGAACGAGAGCATAGACTCCATCGAGCAGGCGATCTTTAAATAAAAGGGAGTTTGATAAACTGCTAGCAAAAATATTTTTTTTTGCTAGGATGGGGCTCTTCAAGTTTTTAACATAGGGAAGTTTTATGTGGAATAGATTGTTTGTTATTGTTTTAGGGGCTAGTTTCATTCTCTCCTGTGTGGCATTGTGGCGAGCAACCGTAGGGCCGTCTCCTGAACGACTCATGGAAACGGTCTATTCTGAACTCAGTAAACAACCAGAAGTGGTTGCTTCCATTGCGGTTGAGGGCATGAAGACCATCCAAAAACATCAGGAAGATGCAGATCTTAGATCCAAATTAGATAAGATTAAATCCAAGCGCCAAGAGCTCTTGGGAGATTCTAAGTCCCCATTTTCGGGAAATCCTAGGGGCGATGTGACCATTTTCTCATTCTTTGATTATCATTGTGGTCATTGTCGTCGGGTTAATCCCGTTCTTGATAAGCTTGTGGCCACAGACCCCAATATTAAAATTGTTTACAAAGAGTTCCCCATCTTCGGTGATTTAACCCTTTCCAAAGCCGCACTGGCAGCACACAGGCAAGGGAAGTATAAAGATTTTTATACGGTCCTTATGAATTCTGAGGAAACATTATCTCCGGAGAGCCTCATTGAGATTGCTCGAAAGCTTAGGTTAAATGTGGATCAATTCTCACGGGATATGGGGAGTCTTGAGATTGAGCGGCAAGTCCAAGAAACTATGGCACTTGCCCATTCTCTGGATATTGCGGCGACACCCACCTTTATTGTGGGGTCTAATATTGTGCCAGGAGCTCTTGATTTTGAGGGCTTCCGGCAGGAAATAGCCAAAGAGCGGCTAAAGAATACTCGAGGAGCATAGCTAGACAGATTTAAATGTCGGCTATAGTTGAGTTGGTTTAGGGGCGTATAGCTCAGCGGTAGAGCACTACGTTGACATCGTAGGGGTCATCGGTTCAATCCCGGTTACGCCCACCACCTCAGGACAGAGAAATGCTGGTATCAGCGGCAACCTTCGAGAAGAGAACAATCTCAGAGGATCTTGTTTCCTCCAATTCCTCGTACTTAATAGGAACAAGCATCCATATCCCATCATCTTTATTCATCTTCACCTTATGGGGCATATATCCCTGGTCCTGAGCAGAATATAAGAAATCCTTGGGAGAGGTTCCCTTTGTTTCCATCATCTGGGGGTCCCAGGTCATAAGAATGGGGGGGTAGCCGGATCTTTTGAGGAGATCTTGAGCTCCTTGAAGGGAGTCAATCTCTGAGCCTTCAATATCCATTAAAATAAAATCCATATTTGGAAGTTCCAGGTCATCTAATTTCACCAGGCCGATTTGATGACATTTTTGCGGAGGTTCCTGCTGAGGGTCCACTTCCCCGAAACAAAGCGTGGAGATCCCTTTTTCAGCAGCGGTTGCCATGGGGAAAACCTGGACGACACTATCCAATTTGTTTAGAAGAATATTTTTTTTCAGTGTTCCCAATACTTCCGGGTTAGGCTCAAAGGTATATACAGCCCCATCAGGGCTTACCAGCCTTCCGATAATCACATCTTCAAAACCTATGTTGGCGCCGAGATGCAGAACTTTAGAGCCCGTGGTGACAAATTTCATCAAGGTTTTTGTGATTCCAGGACGCCAGTCCCCGGTCCTTGTGATGGTTACATTTGCGGGGGTGTTTTTAAGGGTAATGATGGAAAAATCATAGGAAGTGGGAGTCAAAATTTCATTTTCACTGAGCATTTCAGTGGCAAAAAAGCCCTTCTTTGCATAATACTGATAGACGCCCACCAGCCCTCCTAGAAAAATAAGGGAGAGAATTGTAAGGGAGAGACTTTTTTTCTTTATAGCCATGTTTTTTATCCAATTTTAGAAAATTCTACCGAAAAACAATCCAAAGTCAAGGAATTCACTTGAAATTTCCTCTTAAGGAGAGTATATCCTTTGGAGGGCTGAAAGGCCAATTTTTAATTACGCACGTAGGATTGAGGGTTTTTGGACCTGTCCGGTGTTCCTGAAAAGGGATTGCACATGATTCTACGGCGGAGTAACCGGAAAAGGAAGAAAGAAGATGTCACAAGTAGATTTTACAATGCGCCAGTTGCTTGAAGCTGGAGTTCACTTTGGTCACGACCCTCGTCGTTGGAACCCAAAAATGGATCCTTATTTGTTTGGGATCAGAAACAAAGTTCACATCATTGACTTACAACAGACAATGCCCTTGCTTCACCAGGCATTAGCCGCCATCACAGAGACGGTCTCTAAGGGAGGGCGTATTTTGTTTGTGGGAAGCAAAAGACAAGCGTCTCAGAAGATTGCAGAGGCAGCCCAGGCATGCGGACAGTATTATGTTAATCACCGTTGGCTGGGGGGAATGCTGACAAACTGGCAGACAATTTCTAAGTCAATTAAGCGTTTGACAGAGATCGAAGACCAGATTGCAAAGGAAGGCGCAGGGATTACAAAGAAGGAATATCTGCGATTGATGCGCGAGAAGGATAAGTTGGATCGGGTTTTGGGAGGGATTCGCTCCATGGGCGGCCGACCAAACATGGTATTTATCATTGATACAAACAAAGAAGATTTAGCAGTGGAAGAAGCGTACAAATTGGGGATCCCCGTTGTCGCTATTCTGGACAGTAACTCATGTCCCGATAAGATCGCTTACCCAATTCCTGGAAACGATGACTCTAGTCGTGCTATTGATTTGTATTGTCAGCTGGTTGTTTCGGCGGTTCTGAAAGGACTGCAGGCAGAGGTTGTGGCATCAGGAGCGGATCTGGGGGCCTCTGAAGAGGCTCTTGTGGATGTAGTTCCTGAGTTGGAAGTTCTTGCGGCAGAAATGGCGATCGTAGAAGAGGCCTCCTTGGCTCCCGAGCAATCTGCAGAAATATAGGAGATGTCGATGGTGGAAATTACAGCTTCTCTCGTAAAAGAACTGCGTGATCGTACGGGCGCTGGCATGATGGACTGCAAAAGAGCTCTGGGCGAAGTCCAGGGAGATCTAGAGCAGGCGGTTGATTGGCTTCGCCAAAAAGGTCTTGCGGCCGCTGCTAAAAAAGCAGGGCGTGTGACTGCAGAAGGTCTCGTGGGCATTAATGTGCAGGGGACCGTTGGGGCTGTTGTGGAAGTTAATGCAGAAACAGATTTCGTCGCACGTAATGATAAATTCCAAAATTTTGTCGGAGAAGTGGTGAATCTAGCCACTGCCTATAAGGGAGACTTTGCTGGGTTTTCAGAAAGTGCTTATGGTCAAGACACAGGGCGCACAATAGGGGAAGAGCTTAAGCATTTGATCTCTCTTGTGGGTGAAAATATGAATTTCCGTCGGGCGGCACGCCTTGAGGTTTCTTCCGGAGTTGTTGTTGGATATATGCACGGAGCATTGATGCCAGGTCTAGGCCGCATCGGTGTTATTGTTGCTTTAGAATCCAAGGCAGATAAACAAGAATTAGAGGCTTTGGGCCGTCAGATAGCCATGCATGTGGCTGCGACAAATCCCCAGGCCGTTCATGTTTCCGAGCTTGAGACATCTTTTGTAGAGCGTGAAAAGAAAGTCCTTTCGGAAAAAGCGCGAGCCTCTGGAAAGCCTGAAGCGGTTATCGAAAAGATGATTGAAGGAGGGCTTCGGAAGCTTTATGAAGAAGTTGTTCTGATGGAGCAGTCCTTTATCATGGCGCCGGATAGTAAAGTGAAGCAGATCATCGAAGATCACGGAAAAAAACTGGGAGCTCCCATTGAGCTTGCAGGGTTTGTACGCTTTGCTTTGGGAGAAGGCATCGATAAGGGAGAAGAAGATTTTGCAGCTGAGGTGGCAAATTTACAGAAATAAATTTGACCTCAAGGAGGTATACCTATGAGTAGTTCAAAACCACAACCTAGATATAAAAGGGTTCTTGTTAAACTTTCCGGAGAAGCTCTGGGAGGGGATTCGGAAGATATTTTTTGTCATGAAACCCTCGGCAACATCGTTGAAGCACTCAATGGCCTTGTAGAAGAAGGCATTCAGGTGGCTCTCGTTGTGGGTGGGGGAAACATTCACCGAGGCGGCTCTTTTAGGAGCCGGGCTTTCGATCGCATCACGGGAGACCACATGGGCATGCTCGCAACGGTCATTAATGGGCTGGGGCTCAAGAGTAAGCTGGAAGAAAGAAAGATTCCCACGCAAGTTTTTTCAAGCATTCGAGTCCCTTTGGTGTGTGAAGAATTTACCCAGAGAGAGGCGCTCAAGTCCTTAGAAGAAAATAACGTGGTCATTTTTGTGGGGGGTACATCGGCGCCCTTCTTCACTACAGACACAGCGGCCGTGTTGCGCTCCATAGAAATGGGATGTGAAGTTTTAATGAAAGCTACCCAAGTGGATGGTGTTTATGCGGAAGATCCCAAGAAAAACCCTGACGCAGAACGGTATGATGAGTTAGGGTACAAAGACATTTTGGCTCGTAACCTGAAGATTATGGATATGCCAGCTGTTGCTTTGGCAAAAGAGTATCAACTTCCAATTCTTGTGTTTGCTCTCAAAGGAAGAGATTGCTTTAGACAGGTATTGCTGGGCGAAGAACGATTCACACTCATCCAATAAGGAAGGAGACATTATGGCGCTGGAACTTATAGATCAACTTAAGAGAAGAATGGAAGGGGCCCTGGATGTCTTGAAGAAGGATTTCCAAGCCCTCAGGACAGGACGTGCCTCAACAGCGTTGCTGGACCACGTGACCGTTGATGCCTATGGCACACAAATGCCTCTTTCCCAGTTGGGTACGGTTAATGCCCCTGAGGCCAGAATGTTATCCATTCAGGTTTGGGATCACAGCATGATTAAGAGTGTGGAAAAAGCCTTAATGGACGCAAATCTTGGACTTAATCCTGTGGTAGAAGGTCAGCTTATTCGCCTGCCGCTTCCGGATCTTAGCGAAGAGCGTCGTCGAGAACTTACGAAAGTTGCGGCTAAATATGCTGAAGCCACAAAAATCAGCGTTCGAAATGTTCGTCGGGATGGGATGGACACTTTGAAAGAAATGGAAAAAAAGAGCGAGATTACAGAAGATGAGCACCATAAATTTTCTGAAGAGGTTCAGGAATTGACAGATAAATATATCAAATCAGTTGATGAGCTTTATGTTCAAAAAGAAAAAGATATTATGCATATCTAGGTGCGGAGTCTTTATTGAAACCTGACGTAAAATCTTTGACTCACGTGGCCATAATTATGGACGGAAATGGCCGTTGGGCCAAATCCCAAGGAAAGCCTCGTCTTTTTGGGCATCGTCGAGGAGCAGAAAATATTAAGTCAATTGTTGAAGAAAGCATCGCTCAAAAAATTTCCTATTTGACGATTTATGCTTTTTCCACAGAAAATTGGCACAGGCCCCAAGAAGAAGTGTCTGGCCTTATGAATCTCCTTAGATTCTATCTTAAAAATGAGATTAAGACTTTTAAAAAACAAGGCGTTCGGTTGAGGATGGTTGGGGAAAGAAGTCGTTTGGATAAGGATATTCAAGAGCTTATTGCCCATGCGGAAAAGGAAACTCAAGATAATTCAGTGCTTACATTGCAGGTAGCTTTGAATTATGGATCTCGGGGTGAAATTACAGAAGCTCTTCGTAAAATGGTGAGCTCTGGTATAGAGGTATCCCAAATAACGGAAGAAAAAATTGGAGAGTTTTTATATACGGCAGGAGCGCCTGACCCAGATTTGCTTATTCGAACTGGAGGAGAACAGCGCCTCAGTAATTTTTTGTTATGGCAAAGTGCCTATGCGGAGTTTTATTTTACGGAAACTTTTTGGCCAGCCTTTTCAAAACAAGAGTTTCAGAAAGCCCTGTCAGTTTATGATGGGAGGGAACGGCGTCATGGAAAAACATCGGATCAGGTACAATGAAGAAAAAATTTATGAATATAATGATTGATTTTAATAAGCTAACACCCCTGCAGAAACGGGTGATTTCAGGTATAGGAATGGGCCTCGCTTTTGGGGCAATTTTATGGGGAGGGAGCTTTGCTCTTAAATTCCTTTTTTTCTTCCTGGCAGGGGCTTTGGTGGTTGAGTGGGTTAAAATTTGTCAGCTTCCTTTCAATAAAACAACTTTTATTATGACTGTGCTGATTTACGGCAGTATGTACGCAACGCTTTCTGGCCATTCTTTTTTTGGGGTAGGCATTTTATTGAGTGCGGCGAGTATCTCAATTCTTCTCAGCTGGATTGCTTGGTATAGGAGATTTCTATGGATTTCTCTGGGGATTCTGTATGTGGGGTTGCCTTGCCAAGCGGTTATTTGGATGGTGGATAGCGTCTTTGGAGGCGTGGCTCTGGTTGGATGGGTCATGATGATTGTGGCGGTGAATGATATGGCGGCCTACGGGGTGGGGACCTGGCTTAGGGGCCCCAAATTAATGGCGACCATTAGTCCCTCTAAAACCTGGTCAGGTTTCTTTGGGGGATTGGTCTGTGCAACCCTCAGCGGAGGAATCTTTTACTTCTTTATCGAAAGCAGCGTCTCTTTGAAAAAATTCATGGGCATTTGCTTGTGTATTGCTTTTGGGGCGGCCGTGGGTGATTTATTAGAATCAAAAGTTAAAAGGGTTCACAAGGTCAAAGATAGCGGCCAAATCATCCCAGGACATGGAGGGTTGCTTGATCGCTTGGATGGATTTTTGTTCGTCTTCCCCTGTGTCGCGCTGGCTATTCTTTTGTATCCTCAGATTATGTTGTTTAATCTTAAATAAATTGCCGGGCCGTTGGCTTTTTCCTTGTAAAGAAGACAAAAAATCCTTAGTATCGCGGGTGAGGTGATTAATGGAATTTTTACTATCAGCACAGTCAGTTCTTTCTTGGGTTCTTCCCTTTCTTTTGGTATTAACGGTTCTGGTTTTCTTTCATGAGCTAGGGCACTATTGGGCAGCCCGTCGCAACGGGGTGAGGGTAGAGGCGTTCTCCATAGGATTCGGCCCTGAAATTTTTGGATGGAAAGATTCCCATGGAACCAGATGGAAGTTCAGTTTAATCCCATTTGGGGGATATGTGCAGATGTTCGGAGATGCAAATGCCGCAAGTCTTCCAGACTATGAAAAAAATTCGAAACTAACAGCGCAGGAAAAATCTCAAACTCTCGATTCAAAGACCGTATGGCAGCGAATCGCTGTTTCTGGTATGGGGCCTTTGGCAAATATTATTCTGGCGGTTCTTTTTCTCTCTATCGTTTTTTATTTTAAAGGAGAGCAAAGTCGACAGCCTGTTCTTGGGGAGGTTCTTTCCGGAAGTGTTGCGCAAAAATCAGGGTTTATGCCTGGAGATAGAGTCTCATCCATAGATGGAGAGCCTGTGGAAACTTTCCGTCAAGTTCAAACCATCATCGCTAAAAATCCAGAAAACCCTTTAGTCTTCCAAGTGACCCGGGAGGGAACCCTTCAAACGCTGAAAGTTGTTCCCCAGAAAGAGCAAATAACTCCTAAGGTTGCTCGAGGTGTTATTGGGATTATGCCGCAGCTGATGCCCCATGGATTCTTCGATGCGCCTCTTGCGGCCCTAAAAAGTGTTGTCCGCATGAGTGGCGAGCTTTTGCAGTTTTTAGGGGCGGCTTTTTGCTCAAAGGAAGATGCCTCCAAATTGGGAAGCGTTATGAGCATTGCTAAAATGTCCAAGGATAGCTTTCAGAAAGGCATTATCCCTTTGTTGGAGTTCATGGCTTTGCTCTCTCTAAATCTGGGTGTGATTAATTTAATTCCAGTTCCTGGTTTAGATGGGGGACATTTGTTCTTCTATATTGTGGAGGCTATCCGAGGAAAACCTTTGAGCCATAAAATCCATGAGATTTCTTTCAAAATAGGATTGGGAATTTTGGGGGTGTTCATGTTGGGGACCCTTTGGAACGATTTGATGAGATTTAATGTAATAGGAAGTATTTTGGACTTCTTTCATAAATGGTAAAAGAAATGAGGAATACCGTGAAAAGGATAAGTGGGATTTTTTTTGGGATTGCCTTTGGTCTTTGTGTGGCAGCAGAAGCTGTCCCCATTTCTAAGGTTGAAGTAAAAGGAAATGAGCGTATTGAGACAAGTACCGTTCTGAGGTATTTGACCATTCAAGAGGGGCAGCAGCCAACCCAAAAAGAAATAGATGATAATTTAAAGACCATCTACAATTCCAATTATTTTTCCGATGTATCCTTGAACCAAGTGGGGTCCGTGCTCATCGTAAAAGTGGTGGAAAACCCCAGCATTAATCGGATTGTGTTTGAAGGAAATAAAAACGTCAGTGATAAAATTTTAAACACCGAAGTAAAAATCCAGCCCCGTCAACTCTTGAATAAAAATAAAGTTTACGAAGAGGTTCAAAAGATTTTGGCTATTTACCAGGCAAAAGGATACTTTGGAGCCAAAGTATCTCCTCAGATCATCAAAAGAGAACAAAATCGTGTGGATATTGTTTTTGAAATCACCGAAGGGGCCTCTGCAAGTGTAAGAAGTATAAAATTTATCGGGAATAAAAAATTTAGTGATGATCAGCTCAGACAGATTATTCTTACCAAAGAGGCCCATTGGTGGCGGTTTTTGGCCAATGATGACGTATATGTTCCGGCGCGGTTGGAGGGAGATCGCGAAAATCTCCGTAAATTCTATCTTGCTAAGGGATATGCAGATTTCCGAGTTGCGTCAGCAGTGGCTGAGCTGGTGCCTGCCCGAGATGGCTTTATTATTACCTTTACTATTGAAGAAGGAGATCGCTATCGATTCGGGGAGGTAACCGTTCAAAACACCATTCCCTATCTAAAAGTGGATGAGATTAGCAAGAAAATAGGAGCAAAGGAAGGGGATTGGTACTCCACAGCCGTCGTAGAAAAAGACACGGAAATTATCACAAATATTGCAGGAGACCATGGATACGCATTTGTGGATATTCAACCCATTCCTGTCCGAGATGAAGAGAAAAAAACAATTAAGTTGGTTTATAAACTTTTGGAAGGACCTAAAGTCTTTATCAATAGAATTAATATTATTGGCAATACGCGAACTGTGGACTCGGTGATCCGACGCCAGATGCTTTTAGCAGAAGGGGACCCCTTTAATAGCACCAAACTTCGGGCATCAGATCGAAATCTCCAAAACTTAGGTTTCTTTAAACGCGTAGAGATAAAGTCAGTTCCTGTTGTGGGAGACCCTGAAAAAACCGACGAAGATATTTTGGTTGAAGAGCAATCAACAGGAGAGATCAACTTTTCTGCGGGATATAACACGGCAGAAGGTCCCTTTGGAATGATTAACTTTACCGAAAGAAACCTTTTTGGTCGGGCCTACGAATTTGGGTCTAGGTTGTATTATGCAAAGACTTGGCAGAGTTTAGATGTCAACTTACAAGACCCCTATTTCCTTAATAGAGATCTTACAGTTGGAATTGGGGCTGGAAAGACAAAGGCAAACCAGGAATCTCAAAGTTCCTATACGCAGCACTCCTCATCCGCTCGAACATGGATGGGGTATCATTTGTCTGAGCTTTTGATCCAGAAATGGAATTATAGCCTTTCATTGGATAAGATTGGATCCATCAGCCAAAATGCAGCGCCTCAGATCCGGCAACAGGCAGGAACAAAAACCGTTTCCTTGGTGGGGCATACCTTGAGCTATGATGCCAGGGATTTTAAGTTTGCTCCAACCAGTGGATATGTTGCCAGCATGAACAACGAATGGGCGGGACTAGGAGGAAATATCCGGTTCTTGCGTAACACAATTGGAGGGGAAATTTATTACACGCCGGTGGATGAGTTGACCTTGGGGGTTCTAACGGAAGCAGGTTCGGCCCAGGGTCTTGGACAGAAAATGCGTGTAAATGATAAGTTCCACTTGGGCGGAGACACTTTGCGTGGATTTGATTACGGAGGTGTCGGGCCCCACTCCAAGACAGGAAACCGAGACGATTTGGGAGGAGATCGTATGTTTACGCTTTCAACGGAAGCAACTTTCCCTCTTGGTATATCCAGAGAGCTTGGTATTCGGGGCACCGTGTTCATTGATACGGGAACCACCTGGGATTCTAAGGAAAAATCTCCGAATGTTTATAACGACAAGGGATTGCGTCTATCAACAGGATTTGGACTGGGGTGGGCATCCCCCATGGGTCTTATTAAAATAAACTTTGGATTTCCCATTTGGAAAAAACCGGGAGATAAGACCAGCATTGTGCTTGTAAACTTTGGAACCAGCCGTTTTTGATTATGTTCAGAAAGCCAAAAAGAAAAGCACCGATTTTATGGGTACTCTTTATTTCCCTCATGGGAGGGGGCGCCTATCTGGGTCATCTCTTCTGGCATAGACAGGTCCCCTCCCTGCCTTTGCAGGTTCTCGTTATTCGATGGGAAGAACTATGGGAAAATCTTCCGGAAATGGAGGCTCTAAAAAGGAAGTTGAATAAAAAACTGGAAAGCTATCATCGAGAGTTCTCTGATCTAGAAATTCAACTGAGAAATGAAAATCAAGGACTTGCCGAGAGCCAAAAATCTGTCAATTTTAAAGACTCTTCCCAGACAAAAATCTTTGCAGATCGCCAGAAAAAGTTTTCGGAAAAGGTTATGAAAACCCAGCAAGAAGCTGAAAGACGCCAAAAAGAACTTCAGGAACACCATGAAGAGTCAATGAGGATATTAAGGGAAAAAATTAATGAAGCTATCAAGAAGGTGGCGCATAAACATGAGGCAGATCTGGTGATTTCTCAAAATCAGACATCTTATTATGATCCAAAATTGGATATTACGAATGAAGTTCTTTCCCTACTAAAAACAGAAAAGGAGTCCTAATAAATGCCAGACTCCCTGTTTCATCGTAAATCCAAACCCCATTCTTTAAAAGAACTGGCGGCTTTGATTGGGGCAGAGGTATCCCCAGCCCAGGAAAACTTTATGGTGGAAGATATTGGGCCCTTGGGCAACGCAGACTCTAAACATATTACATTTTTTCATCGAAAGGAATTTGAAAACCTTTTGAAAAAGACGAAGGCAGGGGTATGCATTATTCATCCAGAGTTTGCAAATCAATTGCCTGCCTCCACGATTCCTTTGGTTTCTTCGGATCCCCATGCAAGTTTTGCCAAAATTGCCCAGGCCTTCTACCCAGAGGTTCATCGCGTTCCTTTGATAAATAAAACCGCGAAAAACACAAAAATTCACAAGACAGTAGAAATAGGACCCGATGTTTCTATTGGAGATGGAGTTGAGATTGGAGAGCATACGATCATCGGCGCTAGCGTCTTCATTGGTCCAGGAGTTAAAATAGGGTCTTATTGCCAAATCTATGACCATGTGACTTTGACCCATACCATTTTGGGGGATTATGCTCAGATTCATTCGGGAGCTCGCCTTGGGCTTCCAGGGTTTGGTTTTGCTGTCCATGAGGGGAAAATGGTGGATATCCCTCAACTTGGACGCGTAATAATCCATGATCATGTCCGCATAGGCGCAAACACAACGATTGATCGAGGTGCCTTAGAGGATACAGTTATCGGGTCCTGGTGTAGGATTGATAATTTAGTGCAGATCGCCCATAATGTGACTTTGGGTGTGGGGTGCATCATCGTTTCCCAAGTTGGAATTGCGGGGAGTACGGTCATTGGCGATCATACGATTTTGGCGGGCCAGGTGGGCGTTAAGGACCATCTGAAAATTGGAAAAGGCGTAAAAGTTGCTGCCCAAAGCGGCCTTGCAAAAGATGTGGAAGACGGGGCCGTCATGGGAGGGTCTCCTGCGATTCCCATTAAAGATTGGCACCGCCAGATTGTGGCTGTATCTCGATTGATAAAGAAGAAGGATTAGAAAAGTGACGACGATAAATATTCAAGAAATTGAAAAATTAATTCCTCATAGATACCCATTTCTCTTGGTAGATCGGGTTGAGGATGTGGTTTTGTCTGAAAGTGCCGTAGGCATCAAGAATGTGACGGCCAATGAGTGGTTTTTTCAGGGCCATTTCCCAGGTCACCCTGTAATGCCAGGCGTTCTGATTGTAGAGGCCATGGCTCAAACCGCAGGGATTTTGGTTATGAAATCTACAGCAAGGGCGGCCGCAAATAAGACTGTTTATTTTATGTCCATTGAAGAGGCCCGCTTTAGAAAGCCTGTTGTCCCAGGAGATACGCTTCATATTCATGTGAAAAAGCTGAAGGAACGGGATCCTATTTGGAAATTTTCTAGCCAGGCATTAGTCAATGGGACCGTTGTTTCTGAGGCTGTTTTTTCTGCCATGATTGTTGATAAGATTAATGACAAAGAATAAAGCTAAACCATTTATCCATCCAACAGCAGTTGTTGAAGAGGGAGCTAAGCTTGGAGCAGGCGTTCAGGTTGGTCCCTATTGCCATATAGGTCCTCACGTTGTTTTAAAAGAGGGAGTCCAGGTAATTTCTCATGCAGTTATTACTGGTTTTACAGAAGTTGGTGAAAATACAAAAATATATCCTTTCGCTTCCTTGGGAGGCAGCCCCCAATTTATAGGATATGACAATGAGCCCTCAAAAATTATCATTGGAAAAAATAATTTAATTAGAGAGCATGTGACCATTCATCCCGGCACAAAAAAAGGGGGAATGCTTACCCGTATTGGGGACAGCTGTATGATTATGGTGGCTTGCCATATAGCCCACGATTGTCGTGTGGGGAATGGCGTTATTATGGCCAATAATGCCACGCTTGGGGGACATGTGACCGTTGGGGACTTTGCCATTATTGGAGGGCTAAGCGGCATTCATCAAAATGTAAGGCTTGGTCAGGGATGCATTATTGGAGGCCTTTCCGGTGTAGAGGGGGACGTCATTCCCTATGGGTCTGTTTTGGGAAACAGAGCCCGTCTTTGTGGGCTGAATCTTGTGGGGCTGAAGAGGCAGGGTGTTTCTCGACAAGATATCCATGGCATAAGAACAGCCTACCGTCTATTATTTGCAAATGAGGGGACATTGGCGGAACGCATGGAAGATGTGGTGGGTCTTTTCAAAAAAGACCCCTATGTCATGCAAATAGTTAAGTTCCTGAAGGAAAATGGGACTCATAATCTTCGTCCCTTGTGTTTGCCCGAGTAGAGGTATCATGTCAAATAAGCTTGGAATTCTTTTAGGTCGAGGAAATCTTCCCCGACTCCTTGTGGAGTTCTGTCAACAGAGTAACCGTCCCTATTTTCTTTTGGCCTTTGAGGGGCAAGCGGAAGAGGACTTTGTGAAGAAACACCCCCATGCCTGGATTAAATTCGGAGAGGTGGGAAAAGGGCTAAAAATTCTTAAAGAGGAAAATGTAGGGGAGATTGTTATGGTCGGCGCCCTCCAAAGACCTTCCTTAAAAACCCTTAAAATGGATCTAAAAACCATGGAATGGGTCGCAAAAATTGGTAAAAAAGCTTTTGGGGATGATGGATTGCTGGGAGGCGTTATCTCTCTTCTAGAGAAAGAGGGGTTTAAAGTCCTAGGCGCTCACGAGATCATGAATACCCTTTTGATGAAGCCAGGGGCCCTTGGAAAACATGATCCCGATGCAGAGGACCTTCAGGATATGAAGCGAGGGATTGGAGTGGCTTATGCCCTGGGAGAAGAAGATATCGGTCAGGCCGTGGTGGTAGAACAAGGAGTTGTTTTAGCTGTTGAGGCTTTTGAGGGAACCGATGGGCTCCTTCGACGATCTGCAGAACTAAAATTTGGGCAAAGGGGAGGGGTTTTGGTTAAAAGATCCAAACCCCAACAAGAGAAACGGGTAGACTTGCCAACCATTGGAATGGAGACGGTTCGACTTGCTGCCAAGATTGGCCTGAAGGGAATTGCTTTGGAGGCAGGGGCTGGTCTAATTTTAAATCAGCAAGAAACTATTGCACTTGCAGACAAAGAGGGGCTTTTTATTTATGGCTTTACCCAAAAAGACTAAGGATTCTTGGCCTCTGATTTTTATTGTGGCAGGAGAGGCCTCTGGGGATTTGTTTGGTGCTCAGCTCATTAAGGCTTTGAAAGAGCAATTCAAAGGAAAAGTCCGCTTTTCTGGTATAGGGGGATCCTTTATGCAGCAGGAAGGCCTTGAATCTCTCTTTCCTCTTTCCGATTTCGGTGTCATGGGCTTTTTCGAAGATTGGCGTAAATACCTGAAGATTATTCATCATCTTTACAAGACCGTGGATTACGTAGAAAAGAAGCGCCCCTGTGTGGTAATCACCATTGATTTTCCAGGGTTTAACTTTCAATTAGGAAAAAAACTGAAAAAGCTTAAAGTGGTTCATATGCATTATGTGGCCCCTACTGTATGGGCTTGGAAGAAAAGCAGGGCAAAAAAGATTTCTAAATTTCTGAATCATTTATTTACTTTATTCGCCTTTGAGCCGCCTTACTTTACAAAACAGGGATTGCCAACAACCTTTGTGGGGCATCCGTTGATAGAGCTGGACCTGGCTTCCGGTCTAAAGTCTAGATTTAGAAAGAAGCATCACATTCCAAAAGATGTTCCCATTCTATGCTTTTTGCCGGGAAGTCGTATGGGAGAGTTAAAGCGCCACCTGGGCATTTTTAGAGATACGGCAGAGCTTCTGAAAGTTAAAATCCCCAATCTATGTCTAGTGATTCCTACGTTAACCTCTTGTGAGGATTACTTAAAAAGCAACTGGCTATCTTCCGTGCCAACGATCTTTGTGACATCCTTGGAAGAGAAGAGGGATGCTTACGCGGCAAGTTCTGTGGCCCTGGCTGCCTCTGGAACAGTGGCTTTGGAACTGGCTTTGGCGCGACTTCCCATGATCATTACGTATAAAATATCCAAAATTTCGGCGTGGATTGTCCGGCTATTTGTAAAAACTAAATATTTTTGCATGGTGAATATTCTTTTAAAGCGAGAGGCCGTTCCGGAACTTTTGCAGGATAAATGTACCCCTCAAATTCTTTCTTCTGCTCTTCTTAAGATTTTGGAGAGTTCTTCCAAAAGAAAAGAGCAGATCAGAGCTTTTAAAGAAGTAGATCCTTACCTAAGGGCAGGAAAAATATCTCCGAGCACAAGAATAGCAGAGATTGTTCGAGAGGTAGTGAATGAAAAATAAGACAGAGTCTCTTCAAAAAAAATCTTTTACTTTGTCTGGGCACCGAACATCTGTCGCATTGGAGTCTCTGTTTTGGGAAGAGCTGCAAAAAATTGCCCAGGATAGGGAGATTAGTCTCTCTAAACTCATAACTCAGATTGATGAAGAAAATCAGGGAAATCTAGCCAGCATTTTGCGCATCTATGTTTTAAATTTTTTTCGGAAAAATTGAAAAGTTAGCTTACCCAAAAACATAAGGATTAGTTTGCGTCATGCTCAAATATTCACTAAGATTAAGGGGTGGAGATAATGCATGAATAAAATTTTTGGGACATGGATCTTTCTTATGTTCTTCGTCCCTTTTTCCTGGGGGGCCACCATCTTTGTGGGAGATGGAGGGGAAGATTCTGCGCCAACCACAGAGAGTGAGACTTCTTCTGATAAAGAAACAGAGGTTGACGATTTGGATGCGGATCCCTTTGAACCCATTAATCGAAAGATTTTTTACTTCAATGAAATTGTGGATGGGGTTCTCATAGATCCTGTGGCAAATATGTACAAAATGGCAATGCCCTTTTGTATTCAAAAAGCAGTTTCTCATGGATTATTTAATCTGGGTGAACCTCTAACTTTTACAAATGATTTTCTACAGGCACGGGGGACAAAAGCCCTTGAAAGTTTCAGCAGATTTTTAATCAATACGATTTTTGGGTTTGGGGGAATCTTTGATGTGGCGGAAAGTTTGGGCCTGCCAAAACACAAAGAAAGCTTCAATACAACGCTAAAATATTGGGGAGTTCCTACTGGTCCTTACCTCATTGTTCCTATCCTAGGACCTTCAAACCCAAGATTCCTTGCAGGCTTAGGGGGTGACTATATAATGGATCCGGTTTGCTACTACATGAGGGAAATGGATGAAGAGAGCTTGATTTGGGCTAGGGTGGGAGTGACATTTATGGTGACTCGAGCAGATATTACGGATGATATTAGAAACTTTAGAGAAAACTCTATTGACTTTTACGCAGCAATGCGTAGTTTCTATAAACAGTACATGAGTGCTGAGCGCAGAGATAACGGAGAGCTTGTACATAGGAGCCCGTCCCTCGATGAATTTATGGTTGATGATATAGGATTGTAATGAAAAGACTGATAAAGCACCAAAAAAGTAGAGCCCTAAAGGCATGGGGGGCGGTTCTGTGGATGGTTTTCTTTGTTCCTTTTTTTGCAGAGAGTGCCGATGTTCCAAGCGATAAGGGGGAGAAGGCTCAAAAATTCATTCAGGATTTGGGAGATCGGGCTATTAAGTCCCTGACAGGCAAAGAGCTCACCATTCAGGAGCGTCGCCATAGATTTGAAAAATTATTTGTAGAAGACTTTGACTATGAGCGGATTGGTAAGTTCGTTTTGGGGCGCTTCCGTCATGGGAGTGCCGCCGATGATATAGAGCGTTATTTAAGGTTGTTTAAATCCACCATTGTGACCACCTATGCCGCTCGGTTTGGAGAATATAACAATGAAAAATTTAAGACCACATCTGGAAAGGTTGGCGATGCTAAAGGAAATTCACTCACTGTGTCCAGCCAAATTATCCGACCCAATGATTCAAAGATTATGATCGAATGGCACCTCTATGAAAACAAACAAGGTTTATTAAAAATATATGATGTGGTCGTAGAGGGTGTCAGTATGGCTTTGACGCAGAGATCTGAGTTTACTGGTATTTTGCAATCAAAGAGTGGCATCAAGGGCTTGATTGAAGAGTTAGAGAAGAGGCAGAACAATTCTAACTCTGCTAAATCTTAGGGGTTTATGGCATTTTTCCGCTCCATGGCAGCTGTTAGCGGTCTTACCTTTGTAAGCCGTGTCCTGGGCTACGTGCGAGATGTTTTGATCGGCTCTACCTTCGGCGATAGCGGTATCTCTGACGTTTTTTTTCAAGCCTTTAGGCTCCCAAATTTATTTCGAAGCCTTTTTGCAGAGGGAGCTCTAAACTCTGCCTTTGTTCCTATCTTTGGACACCTTCATCATAAGCAAGGAAAAGCCAAAGCATTAGCTTTTGCTCGGCTTGTTTTTACCGTGCTCATGCTTATCCTCCTGGTGTTGGTATTTGTTTTTGAGATGAACATGGGAGGGGTTATGTCCATTCTGGCTCCAGGATTTAAAGAAAACCCAGAAAAGTTCCAAATGGCAATTCACTTCGGGCATATCGTTTTTCCCTACATCCTATTTATTGCTCTCTCGGCTCTCTGTGCGGGTGTCTTGAATTCTTTGAATCATTTTTCCGCAGCGGCTTCTGCTCCCATCCTCCTAAATCTATTTTGCATCGCCTCCCTTGTCCTTTTTTCTTGTAATGGACTAGAGGCAGGAAAAGCCTTAAGTTGGGCCGTGACTTTGGCAGGAGCCGCACAACTTCTTTGGGTCTTGTGGGCATGTGCTCGAAAAGGAATGGTGATTAAGCTTGTTCCTATCAAAATAACAGAAGAGTTAAAAACACTCCTGCGACGGATTGGTCCTGGAATTGCAGGGGCAGGAGTCTATCAGATAAATTTGCTGGTCTCTACGGGCGTTGCCTCCTATGTGCCCATGGCTGTATCCTATCTGGCCTTTGCAGATCGTATCAACCAGTTTCCCCTAAGCATTACGGGAATTGCCATTGGAACTGTACTGCTGCCCCTTTTAACCCGGCATATGGCGTCTAATAAACATGAAGAGGCCGTCTATGTTCAAAATAGAGTTTTGCAATTTAGTTTTGTTTTAACCCTTCCCGCTACCATTGCCTTGATTGTTCTTTCATTACCCATCGTAACAGTACTTTTTCAACACGGCCGGTTTACCAGCATAATGTCCATAGAGGTGGGGAAAGTTCTCTCTATTTATGCCATTTGCTTGCCAGCAAACGTAATGGTCAAGATCTTTAATGCAAACTTTTTTGCCCGAGGAAACACAAGAACTCCTATGATCGTGGCATCTATCTCCATCATATCAAATTTAGTCTTTACCTTAATTCTGTTTCCCTTCTTTAGTTATTATGGTATCGCCACTGCCGCTGTTCTTTCTTCCTTTGTCAATGCAGGAACTTTAGGGTATCTCTTAAAAAAGAAAAGATATTTTACCCCCGATAAGGGACTGAAGATGAAATTTCCAAGAATCTTAGGGGCAGCAGCATTAATGGGGGGTGGACTTTATTACGGCCTTTCTTGGCTAAACCCCTTGTGGGCGGAGAGTATTTTGAAAGATGTATCCTTTCTGGCCCTGTTTATTGGGGCAGGGGTTTTGTCATATCTGGGACTTCTCCTGCTCTTCAAAGGGGCCTCTGTTGAAGAATTTAGGGAGGTTATGAAGCGGACTTCCGAAGACATTAGTATGAAAGAAAGAGACCTATGAAACGTATTTTATCGGGTATGCAGCCCACGGGAAATCTGCATTTGGGAAATTATTTAGGCGCTCTGAAGAACTGGGTAAGTCTTCAGCATCAATATGAATCCTTTTTCTGCATGGTGGATCTTCATGCTTTAACGGCCCATCCAAATCCAGCCGAATTAAGGCGTAATGTTATTGAGGGAACAGCGTGGTATTTGGCTGCGGGTGTTGACCCCTCCAAGAGTACTTTGTTTATTCAGAGTGCGGTGCCGGCCCATACGGAACTCATGTGGATCCTTTCTTGCTCAACCCCCCTGGGATGGCTTAATCGCATGACCCAATTCAAGGAAAAGGCAGGGACAAAACAGGAGGGAGCAAACCTGGGTCTTTATGCCTATCCAGTACTTATGGCGGCGGATATTTTGCTGTATAAGGCCACCCACGTGCCCGTGGGGGAGGATCAAAAGCAACATTTAGAGCTGACCCGAGAAATAGCTCAGTCTTTTAATCATCGCTATAAAAAAGACCTTTTTGTTGTTCCAGAACCTTTGATTTTTGGTTCAGGAACCCGGGTTATGGGCCTTAAAGATGGCACCAAAAAGATGAGTAAGTCCGATGCGGCTGAGGGATCCAGACTGAATCTATTAGATGACGCGGACACAATTATGAAAAAGATTCGGAAAGCCACGACGGATACGGCCCCCTTTCCCGGGACAATAGAAGAAACAGAAAATCGTCCCGAGGTGAGAAACCTTATCAATATTTATAGTTCTCTCCAGGGGGCCAGTCCTCAAGAAATATGCCATAGATTTGGAGGCAAAAACTTTTCTGAATTCAAACAAGAGTTGGCAGCCGTTTGTGTGGAAGTTCTGTCCCCTATTCGGGAAAGATTTTTAAATCTGATGAAGTCCCCAGATCACGTGGAAAAGATCTTAGCAGAAGGAGCTGAAAGGGCAAATAATTTAGCTAATTCTACGTTAGAAGAAGCCAAGAAGGCAGTGGGAATTGGATGAATCTATTGAGGTGACCCCAATGCTGCTACAAAGTCTCTTAAAATTCGGGCCGTGGGAACTCTATCATTCAGGCCATGATGAGCGATGGTTATGGAACCCGTGTCTGGAATATGAATAGTATGGTGGGACCCCCTTTGGCGTTCTACCATATGAGATGCTTTTTCCTTTAAAAATAGGTTGAGAATGCCTTGTACGTTCCGAAATTTTTCCACATTTTTTAATCGGTATTGTTTCATAAGGGCTTTTACTTCCCGGTCTATGTTTTCTTCTGATTTTGGAGCTTCTGCAGCCGCTGTCTTGGGCTGAGGCTGACCCTTCCCATGGCCCCCTCTTTTAGATTTAGAAGGGGTGTGAACGGCAGTCGCTTCTGCTTCTGCAATAACCCGTTGTTTAATAGATTCTTGCTCTGCTCGAATTTCTGCGCGGAATTTTTCTGCAAGCCTTTCTTCTGCTTGTTTTTTCAGATTTGCGATAACTTCGGAATAAGGGACGGGGAGAGGAGGGGCTGCTTCTGCAGAGGCCCCTTGAGAGGCGTCTTCAAGAGCGAGGGCTTTGGGGACTTCTTTTTCCTCAAAATACCCATAAGCTTCTAACAAGAGGAGATTGGCCTTTTGAATTTCTGGATCTTTCTCTTGGGAGAGCTCTTTTAAGAGGAGAATTTCCAGAAGCTCATTCTCCTGAGGTGTTTGGGGGGTTGCCATAAAAATTATGGGGGAGTGAGAAGGGGTTCTCCCATCAATCTCTTTTTGTAAGAGGTCGTCGAGGGCTCTGAATATGGAATGAACTTCTTTTCCCCCGCAAACGGATAAAGGAAAAGTTTTCAAAGGGTGATCGGGATTGCCCCCATAATATTGGACTATGCGAACAAACCCAGATCCGTCCCGTCTATAGTCGATGATGAAGCCCGGATCTGTGATGAGGGTTTCTCCTCGCAACAGGAAGGCACTTTGACTTTCAATATTAGTTATTCCAAAAGGCACATCACATTTTCTAAGAGAAGGCGTGAGGTGAGACAAGGACATAAATAAATAAGAACCAGGGGTATCTTCCATGTATCCCAGAGAAACCGTTGGGTCATGAGGAAGAACGCCAAATTTACTCCCAGCTGATACACTGTTATTTTTCTGGAGTTTTTCCATGAGCGGATTAAAAAACTTCTCCTGGACAAAGGTTACAACAGGATGAACTTTAAGAGGGTAAAGAGTTCGAACAACATCTCTGGAGATAGAGCCTCCCGCTTGAGTGCCGCTATAGGCCACAGCTGAGAAATTGTTAAGAGAAACCAAAAAACTGTTTGCAAGGGACAGAAAATAGAGTCGAGAGGAAACTTTCCCCCAATCTAGAGACTTTAGGTTAGATTTAAAGCTGGCAAACTGATTTCTATAGTAAAGCTCTTTATCATCACGATTTCCTGGACAGGTCCCATAGGAGGTACATAGCTCCAAGAGATTTTCCAGTGAAAATTGAGAGGGCCGAGAAACAGCTGCTAAAGAGGAAGCGTCCTTCTCATCACTGGCAGCAGCATAGGTTTCTTGCAAAGCAAGAGTTCCTAAAATTAAGAGAGTAAAAATATTTTTTATCATGAACTATATGTAGGAGAGGAGATCGCAGATTTCAAGGGGATCTCAAGAAAAATAAAAGTGGTGCGTCCTGGAGGATTCGAACCTCCGACCCTCGGCTTAGAAGGCCGATGCTCTATCCAGCTGAGCTAAGGACGCCCGTAGAGAAAATTATATGGTCGGGGCGAGAGGATTCGAACCTCCGACCCCCTGGACCCAAACCAGGTGCGCTACCAGGCTGCGCTACGCCCCGAACATGAAGATATGTACCATTATCAGGCGCCCACATCAAGGATTATATGGAGATTCCCTATCGAATGGGAAAGTCAAAGTAGCGATTCGGATACATTTCATCTTGAAACGTGAAGTGCCACCATTCATTTTCATAGACTTTGAATCCGTAGGAGCGCATTGTTTTCTCTAAAAGTTCCCGATTATTCTGCTGCTCTTTTGTAATAAGGTTTTTGGCGTACGCATTGGTGTGAGCCGTGGGATCTAGGAAATCAAAAATGGTTCCCATATCCAAGGCCTTCTTTGTGGCGAGATCTATGAGGGTTAAATCCACAGCGGCTCCTCTAGAGTGGGCAGATTTTCTGGAGAGATATCCCAAGCGGAAAAGTTCTCTCTTCCAGTATTGGGGATAGTATTTGGATTTTGTGTGGTTATCCAAACTCTGTGCCCACCGCCAAAAATCTTCCACGGCCCGTTGGGGGCGATAGGCGTCCCACACCAAAAGACCCAGGCCCTTTTTAGTGAGCTCTGCCTGAACTTCTTTCAAGGCAAGGGCAGCCGGGAGGGTAATATAACAGATAGGGGCTTCATACCCGCGAATCCGACGGCCCACAAAGTTATCTTCCCCGTAATATTTCAGGTCAATGAAGATAGAGGGATCAAGGAGGGCAAGATTCACAAACCCTTTAGGACGGTGATTTTTTAGAAAGGAGCGGATAAAAGGAATGCTTGCCAAAAGAGCAATCAAAACAAAAAAAACACTGCCCAAAATTAAATAAATCATGAAAACCCCTCATCTTCTAAAATAGAGAGATCCAAGGGAGTTGGCAATGCTGTTGGAGAAAGAAAAGAAAGTAATTGGTTGCGGGGGCCAGATTTGAACTGACGACCTTCAGGTTATGAGCCTAAGAATCTAGTGTTTTCCGACTTTTAATAAATCTTAATAAACCTTTACACACAAAGGATTCTAGCGTATTTTCTCTTTAATGCAAGTACCCCAATTTAGAGGGTTTTTAACATGGATTGCGGCAATAATGCGGCAACGGTGCGGCAATGGAAAAGGACAAAAAATTTACATTTACGAAGCTTAGTATCCAGAAACTTTCCTTTCCTGAAAAGGGTTTGGTGACGTATCATGACGACAAGGAAAAAGGTCTAAGTCTCTATTTAACCTCCAAGGGTGCGGCAACGTTCTTCCTTCGAAAGCGTATCAATGGAAGAGATGAGCGCATTGTGTTGGGAGCTTTTCCCACATTATCCGTGGAAAATGCGCGGAAACTGGCCCTTAAAGCGAAGGGGGATGTGGCTCAGGGCATTAATCCCAACTCTAAGCGTCAGAGACTTCGGAACGAGACCCTCTTTCGAGATCTATTCCAGGAATACATGGAGCGCTACAGTAAGAAGTACAAACGATCCTGGATCTACGATGAGCGGGAGGTCAATAAATTTCTGTCTCACTGGTTTCAGCGTAAAATATCCACCATTACGAAGCAGGAAGTTCAGAGCCTGCACGAAAAAGTAAAAGAAGAGAATGGACTCTACCAGGCCAATCGCCTTCTGGAACGCATTCGGGCAATTTACAATAAGGCCAGAGAATGGGGATGGGAGGGAAGGAACCCTGCAGAGGGCATCAAGAAGTTCAAAGAGAAATCGAGGGATCGGTTTATTCAGCCCATTGAACTGCCAGGCTTGTTCCAAGCTTTGAAAGAAGAGGAGAATACCGCGGCACGAGATTATATCTGGCTTTCGCTGTTAACGGGAGCCCGCAAGTCGAATGTTCTAGCCATGCGTTGGGATGAGATTGATTGGTACCATAAGGAATGGCGTATTCCTGAAACGAAGAATGGAGAGCCTCTCCATGTGCCGC
Organism: uncultured Alphaproteobacteria bacterium; assembly: GCA_903912365.1. GTDB lineage: Bacteria > Pseudomonadota > Alphaproteobacteria > UBA7879 > UBA5542 > CAIWGV01. Next base: position 34,421 of record CAIWGV010000035.1, on the reverse strand, counting down.
TTGAGGACCATGCCTTAGAAGTGCTTGAGGCGCGGAAAGCGGAAGCTACAAGCCCTTGGGTGTTCCCCAGTGAGAAGAGTAAACGAGGTCATCTCGCAGATCCCAAAAAAACGTGGATGCGAGTTCTGAAGAGAGCCAACATCACAAATTTGCGTATCCATGATATCCGACGTACTTTGGGAAGTTATCAAGCCATCATGGGTTCGAGCTTGCCCACCATTGGAGCATCCTTAGGGCACAGGTCCCAGCAAGCGACGGCCATCTATGCTCGTTTTAATCGGGAGGCCGTCAGAAACTCCATGGAAAAGGCCATTGAGAATATATTCTTGCACGGAGATGGAGGAGAGAAGGGGTGACCTTGCATCAATTAAATGGTCACAGGTTCGAATCCTGTCGCGCCCACCACTCTCACTAAGGATTTTAGGGGCCTCAGGGATCTCGAGATTTTCTTCGGTGCTACCCTGGTGCTACTTTTGGGAGAGGAACTTCCTCTTCAATTCCAAGAGTTTAAGATATTACTCCTCAAAGAAACGCTTTATATCTTTATAAAAAGATTCTATTTCTTTCAACTCATCAGGCGTTTGGTTGTGAAGACGAGAGAGCCAGTTTGCATCCCAGTCTCTACCTTTTTTTAATTCAAGCCAATTTTCTAACTCACCATACGGAACTATAAATAGACCTTTTGCATGCAGATTAACCAGGATTTCAGTTAGCTCCTTTTTGTCTTTACTTGAAAAGCCTATCCACTTAACTCCTCCTTTTTTTGCAGGATGCTTCTCACCTTCTTTTGATCCACCACATTCAGAACATTTCGGTTTTTTCTCCAAAAAATCTTTCAATTTCCTGTCCAAAGAGTCACTAAATACAGGAGAAGTTATATTGAGTGATTTATATAAACTGGTCCTTGCATCTTCGTCTGTGTCTAGAAGGAAATCAAAATCTACAATTGCTGCAGCGACCACCCCCATCTCTCTCAAAGGTCCTATAGTTTTGTGAATCTGTTTAAATCCTCCACCTGAATCAATAACCTTTCTATCTTTTAAACCAAAGATCCGAGCTGCCTCATCATAAAAAACTCTATCCCTATGTCCCTCCGTTACAATCGTACCTTTATGAAACAGTCCATCAATAGCTGCTGAGCTTCTAAGAGCAGGATTGGTATCAAATTCTTTAACCGTCTTCCAAGGAACTTCATGAGCTGTAGAAAATCCGTTTTTATGCGTTAGACGCACGATCTTCAAGTCATTTTCTTCTTCTTTTTTGGAAGTCTCCACGCAGCCCATCAAAAAATCTGAACTATGCGTAGAAATAAACAAAGAAGCTCTCCTCTCTTTGGCCAAACGTGTCAGTTTGTCTGCCAGTTTCCTAGCAAGAGATGGAGACAAGAACGCTTCTGGTTCATCGATTAAAAGGATTGTTTGGGGCATCACCAAGAGAGCACTTAGGATTCCTACTGCCGCTTGAATTCCATCTCCTTCATCTTCGAGCAAAGGACAATTATTATAAAATTTATTTTGCTTCTCCAACTCTTCAGTAGACACCCAAGAAGGCATTAACTCAAAATCGGGCAAGGAATCTGACACCTTTAAGATGCAGCTATTAGAGCCATTTCTCACAGGAATTATGTACTTGGAGAAAAACTCATAAATGATTTCATTTAATTTATTCAAACGTACTCCACTTAAAAGCCTTAAATGGGTACCAAAAAAACTGGCGGCACTCTTTCGTGGAGATACTAGATAGAATCTATCTTTCCCAGTCAAATGAACAAGACGGTTCGGCATAAGATACTTTTTTGTACTTATCCTGTCTTTTTCATCTTTATCATATATTTTTGCATAGTCTTCTTGCGAAAAACGCAAAAATCCAGATTCTGTGGAGTATGTTTCTACAGAGCAAACCCATTCAGGTGGATTGGCCTCATTAAGAGAAAGAGCACACTGACCGGGAAAGGCTATTTGTGTCTCTTCTTTAGTGTTTGGAAGTCCATCCAGTTCTATTTCTTTTACTACCTTCGAGTAATATCCTTCTTTCTCTTTAGCCGTGCACAAAGCTTTAATATCCCTAAGGGCTTGACTCTTCCCAGAGTTATTAGGCCCCACAAATACAGTTATCACTCCTGGTTTAATGGTTTGTTTTTGAGCAAAGAGCTTTAAAGATGAGACCGTAATGGGCGGAAGATCATGCTCAGAAGAGTCCTCAATCTCTGTCTTTTCCTTCAATTCTTGATCCAGTTTTCTTTCTGTCATAATCATTCCTCAGTCAAGAAATCTATCATACCCTCTTATAGAAATGTTGACCTTTTTAAAGAGGCGAGATTTTTTTATAACTCCTTATTTCCTCAAAAATCGCCAACTCACTTTGAGTTTGCATATTGCATATAAGACGAATCCCTTTTCAAACTTACTACAAAATCTCCTTTATTTTTGGTAATATCAGCTTGTAATATGGAAGGCCAAAGGGCCGTTTGGAGGGTATGGGATGTATATTTTGCAAGAGGACAGAAAAAAGCTCGCTCAGGAACAGGCGAGGCTTCAGAGCCATGAAATATTATTAAAGATCAAGGAGCGCAAAGCGCGCATCAGTAATTTCATCCGCCTGGGAGAGATTATGGAGCGATGCAGGATCTCAACTTTTGACCACAAAGTTTTGGCAGGTGGGTTTTTGCACATCCAAGAATCATTGAGGGATAAAAGAGTAGCCAATGAATGGGCAGAGCATGGGTTGCCGTATCTCGCAAAACCAGAGAAGCCCGAAAAAGAACCTCCGGCCTTGCAGGTGGTATTTAAAAAGCTGCCTCCAGAAGAGGTTCGGAAATCTCTCTGGGAGCGTGGATTCACATCTGAAAATAGCCAGCAGATCTGGGAAGGCAAAGCTGTGAGGAAAGAAATTCTATCTTTGATTGGAAACCATGGAAGTGTTTACAGGCTGAAGATTCCAGGAGTTTGATGTCATGCTATTCATGAAATAGGACAAAACAAGGGGTTGTTTTGTCCTGTCTTTGGATATTTTAGGGGGTTGTTTGCAAAAAATTAATGAAAGAGGCGAGCAAAGTTATCCACATTTCCACAGCCCTAACGGCTGCTCTCTCATATAGCTAAGCCGGACTGGGCTTGTGGAATTCGTGGAGAACACTAAAACGATCTCTTTACGCCAATCCCAGGCTAGCTAGAATCTTAACTGCAGATTCCAGAGTTATGGTCTGCTTTCCTTGCTCAAAGGCGTTGACAGTGGGGCTACTGAGACCCACAAAAACAGCCAATTGTTTTTGAGTCAGCCCTTGTTCTTTCCGGCGTCTAATAGCTTCCGCTACAAGAGAGCTCCAATCGAGGCGAATGTTCCGTTCCATCGTGCATCCATAATGTTAATAAGTTTATTTCTGAAATAGAAATGTCCATATTTAGCTTCCAAAATCTTTTCCTTAGCGCTCTCCTTATGGGCTGCCAGGTGATCAAACGCCATTCGGATGGTTTCTTTTTTCAATCCAAAGCCTTCGCCTAATCGAACAATGGCGTTAGCCTTCAGATTTCCTAAGAGGAGATCCTTAGATCCGTTCATGGAAAGAGCTATGTTTTTATATTTATACAGCACGGAAGAAAGCTGATCATAGGAAGGCGTCAGTCTCAATCCTGCTTCTGTGTGAAACATGGCAAAGTTTTTCAGATGCATATCTGTATTTCCCAACAGAAGGCCTGCCAAAATTCTTAGAAAGAGGCGATAGGTTTCAATTTCCAAACATCCAGGTGTTGTGTTGATAAACCGAGCCATATCTTCATAAGCGCCTTCATATTTGTCTTGAGACATGCGTCCTAAAAGTTGGTTAAATTCTTCAAAATGTATTCTCTTCCCGCCGGGGGCCCGGTCAAATCTTTTGATAATCAGAGACTCTTCTTTTACCCCTTCCACAGATCCTATCTGAAGCTGGGCTACAGAATCTCCCGGTAACAAAGCCTGAAAAGCAAGGCTTATGAGATATTCATTGTAAATGATGTCATCATGCTTGTGAGCCGCAGACGGAAACTTGGCAATATGGGTGCTCAGCTCTCCCGCTTGGGTTGAATAAAATTTTCCTTCTCTTTCGATGAGCGCAAGCTTAGGCTGAACCCCTGAAAGGGACGCGCGACTAGCCAAAACAGCTACTTCCTTCATATCCGTCATATCAATAGATGTTTTCTGAAGCTTAATAGGGTCTGGGTCAAGGACAGAAACTGCGCCGATGCAATCATACCCAAAAGCAAGCAAAAGTTCGAATCGAGAGGCCTGCCGATTCAGTAATCTTTTCTGGGCCACCTCAAGCCATCCCTCTGATACAAGATTGTCAAAAAAAGGCGGTAATCCCATCTGGCTGATAAAAGGTTCTTCCTTTAGGGGAAGTGTATGGGCAATGGCGGGATTTTTTCCATTCAAGTAACTCGGGTCATAAGTGAAGGCAATAGAATGCCCTGGTTCTTCACTGAGTATCCCAGCGAACCGATCTTGATAATAAACTTTTCCCCACAATAACTTTGCCATGGTAAGCTATATTTTACTTTTCATCCTTATTCCTAATTATAATAAATTATATTTGATTTTCAAGGGAAAAATATAAGAAAAGTTAATTATATTTGATTTAAATGGAAGGAAAAGCTCCCGGCCGGGTGTATTTGAGAGGAACCCTTCAGGTAAATCTGTAAGCGATATTTTGGTCATATCTCGGTCCTTTTCTGCAGTATGCGCGACTTTTTGGGAAATAAGGGCCTTGATAAGGTGTTGAACTACCGAGAATCTCTCGGTAGTTGGAGTTTGTGCATTTTTTGCACCAACTCAATCATAGCTATCTGAAGGCTGATTCTGCTTAAACAATTCCGTAGCATCAATTGGATACAAATTATTCCTTTCACAGCTCACATTAATATAGCGGTCATCTCCTACAGTTTTGCTATGAAGATGGCCGTGTATATTGAATTTAAACCTCTTTCCCAACCCATTAGGATGAATAGGGATATGAGTTAAAATACAATCCTTCCAATGGTAAACACCTCGTACCCATTTAAAATATTTTAGATACTCTTCCATAGGGTAAGAATCATGATTTCCTAGGATAAGTCTTTTGTCTCCATTCAAAAGGGAAGCCTTCCAAATCCATCCTTTTCCAAAACAAAAATCTCCCAGATGATAGACAATATCATCGGGGTCTACAACTGAATTCCATCTATCAATCATGACTTCATGCATTTCCTCTAATGAAGAAAAGGGGCGTGCCACTGGTTCAAAAGACATTATATTTTTATGTCCGAAATGGGTATCCCCAATAAAGAAGGTTTTTTGCATTTTTGTAAAAATATCCTCGTATTTAGCAAAATTATTTTATATATTTATATGCCGAATTCAAGTATGAAGTGCAACTCTGTTCTCTGTCTTGTTTCTCACAAAACACTTTACGATGTTGTTCTTTATTTTAGACGGCCCAGGAATACAAGATTATAAAGGAGCCGAACATGAAATTGTGTTGGATTACAGATATTCATTTAAATTTCCTCATGTTAGAGGACAGATTATTTTTCTATTCCTCTATTTCAAAGGAGTCTCCTGATGCGGTTATCATAAGTGGGGATATTGCCGAATCTCCGAATGTTGAAAAATATCTTACCGAAATGGGGGAGGCCCTTAAAATTCCTATTTATTTTGTTTTGGGAAATCATGATTTTTATCGCGGAAGTGTTGAGGAGACCCGTGCTGCAATGGTCTCTCTAACAAAAAATAATCCCCTCTTATCCTGGATAGGAACAACAGATTTAAAGAATTATAATCCCGTCTTAAAGGAAGGGGTGGTTGTTATCGGAAAAGATTGTTTTGCCGATGGACGATATGGAAATTATAAAAAAAGTACAGTTATGCTCAACGATCATAGGTATATTAAAGAGTTTTTATCAGAATTTTCTGAATTCCCCCGTACTTATGAAGCTGAATTCTACTCTCACAGATTAAAAAAGATGCAGGAATTAGCGGATAGAGATGCCAAAGATCTTCATCAAAACATTGAAGAAGCTATTACTCTTTATAATCCAAAAAAAATGATTATTTTAGTTCATGTTCCTCCCTTTGAAGAAGCCTGTTTATTTAGAGGTCAGAAAACAGATGACTCTCACTTGCCGTTTTTTTCTTCCAAAGTAACCGGACAGATTCTTTTAAAAAGCGCTAAAAAGAATAAGAATGTGGACTTTTTAGTCCTTTGTGGACATACACACGACGCGGCAATTTTTCAGCCTCTTGAGAATCTTACCGTAAAGGTAGGGAAAGCTGAATATAGGTATCCAGAAATTCAGGAAATTATAGAGATATAAAAACTTGGCTGCTAATCATAATTCATCTACAAGGTAGGCCCTCTCAGAAAATTCCTCAAAAAGAAGGTCAGATAGAGGTAGTCACTATGTGGGGAGATATCATATAGACATCAGCTTCTTTAATTTTTTATGCACCATGATACCCTTGGTATGATTGCTTAAGAATTTATAAAGAGTATCAAATGTCATTTTTTTGTAAAAAAATGCGAAAATGTAGACTGTGGGTAAACATTTAGACAGAAAATCACAAATTTGTGACCTCTGAAATGTATGCTTCATAGATCACAAAAGTGGAAAAAGACATTTTTGTGAGCTCCAGGCTCTTTAGAGATATTTCTTCAGAGTCTGAAAACCCAACGAAACTGTGGTGCTGTGGCCCTATTCTTTCCATCAGGCTTCTTTCTTTTCTTTTTGTACATCTCCCCTTATTTGGCTAAATTCATATTATAATTTTAGCCAATCATGTTGAATTTATATAGTGATTGGCTGAAATATTGGTTTATTTTTAGCCAATTATGTGTTATACCTAGGCTAATTGGCTAAGAAGGTATTTAAAAATGAAATCGTTATTTATAGAGAAAAACAAAGAATTTATAGGGCGTTCTTATGAATTAAAGAAATTAGCAGATATTGATAAAACTAAAAAGGCCAGCATTGTTGTGATGTATGGGAGACGAAGAATTGGAAAAACAGAACTTCTTGAGCAAGCCTTTAGAGATCGAAACATTGTTAAGTTTGAGGGCATTGAAGGTCTTGATGAAAAACAACAGCTTGAAAGGGTTATGAGCCAGCTGAGTCTTTATGTTAATGAGCCTTTGCCTCCTCAAGATCAGATCAAAAACTGGGGAGATTTTTTTCAACTGTTAGCTACTTATACAGCTACAGGGAAATGGACCATTTACTTTGAAGAGTTACAATGGCTTGCTAATTATAAAACAGATATGATTTCTGACCTTAAATATGCCTGGGATAATTTCTTTAAAAAGAACCCTGAGCTACTATTGCTTCTATGTGGATCTGCGCCCTCATTTATGATTGATAAAGTGGTGCATTCTAAGGCTCTCTATAATAGGAGCCAATATGAGATTTCTTTAAAGGAATTCACTATTTTGGAAGCAAAGGAATTTTTAAAAGGAAAAAGCAACAAAGAGGTATTTGATGCCTATTTAACAGTAGGGGGTATTCCAGAATATTTAAAGTGGGTTAATAAGGAGTCCTCTTTGTTTTTAGGATTGTGCAATAACTCTTTTGCTGCAGATAGCTTTTTTTCTAATGAGTATAAACGCATTTTTACCAGTCATCTGGCAGAAAATAAATATTACAAAGAAATTATAGAGCAACTGAGCAAAAAGAATTTTCTCAGTCGTTCTGAAATTGCCAAGAGCGTAGGGATTGAATCTGGCGGAACTCTTAGTTCTTTACTGAATGACTTAGAGGGCTGTGGGTTTATAGAGAAATATCACCCTTTTAATCGGGACTCTGGTACACGCTTATCTCGCTATACGATTCTGGATAATTATTTGTATTACTACTTTAAATTCATTAAACCGATAGAGCGCTCTATCAAGGAGGGAGTTTATAACCACAATCCTAAAGGGGCTATAAAAACAGATAGTTATTACAAGTGGTTGGGGCTTTCGTTTGAACGGTGGTGTCGTAAATATCATTACGTTATTGCCAAAATTTTAGGTTTTTCAGGAGTTCATTATCAGTCTGGTAGCTTTTTTAATAAAGCCACAAACCAACAACAAAAAGGATTTCAGGTGGACTTAGTCTTTGAAAGGGCTGACCATGTGTTAACCATTTGTGAAATCAAATATCTTCAAAGCAAAGTAACATCCAGTGTGATTGAGGAATTTGAACGCAAGTTATCTCTTTTCCCAAATGAAAAAAACAAAACTATTCATAAAGTCCTTATTTGCCCCGAAGGGGCAGATCAAGCTCTTTTAAACAAAGGATATTTTGATCATGTGATTACCTTTGATGATTTAATGGATGCAAGAAATTGGAGAGGATAAAACTGTCAGGCTCTTTTTTAGAGGGTTTTTTCCTAAATTGGGGTCAAATAAAATATCTTCGAAAATGGAAGGAAAAACTCCCGATCGGGTGTATTGTTGTAATTTAGGGTAAATAAGAACCTAAATAATACCGATCGGGTTGATTTCTCTATAGTTCCCCACGAATTCCACAAGCCCAGTGTGGCGTATGCTCTATGAAGGAGCCGCCACCAGGGCTGTGGAAATGTGGATAACTACTCCCACACCAAGCAACGGGTGTACTCTCCTGACCCTACGTGGTGGAAAACAAGTTTGTTTTTGTTCCGTCCTTTGTCTGAGAGAACCTCTTCGATCATCTCTGGAGGCAGAGTGATTCTCAACTTCTCCAATACGATCACAAAGAGGTCCAACGTTTGAGGATAATGAAACTGCTTATCCTGCCGATCAAGATTGGACCAAAAGGGTCCCTTCGCATATCCATCCTTCTCGATAATCAGATAGAACCCCTCCAAGGAATTATTCCACCCCATATGGACATGCGTGAGCACACCCTCGTGAGCTGTATGGAAATAATGATGGGTCATTGTGTGTTGAGGGGAGTAGGGGGCATCCAGATGCCAAGTGATTTTGCTGCGGATTCCTTTTCTGTCTTTTTTCACTTGCGTGATCATGTCTTGGGGGACCATGATCTCAAACCCTTCCAAGACCTCCAGAAATGACCCCAGAGATTTGGGATAGGGCTTCTGTTGATTCTGGTGGGACCATAGCAGTCCTCCCTCTTCCTCCTCATCCTTATGGATAGTCAGGAAGAATCCTCGGTTAGTATTATTCCAGCCCAGGGTTACCAGCAGGATGCCCAGTTTGTGAGACGTTCTGTAACGATGGGTGGTCACAAAGTGTGAATTTTCTGATAGAGTCGACTTAGTCATAATAAACCCTCCAATGGTTTGTTGTGATTAGTGGGACTTAGGTGGTACAAACACCTGGGTCTCACGCCTATTAAATGAATCTGGATTCCTCCAAACCCTACTCTCTCATGGTATCTTTTTTGAGTCCAAAAATCAAGGAAAAAACATCAAAAAACTCAATAAATACAAGGTTTTTAGGGGATATTTTTGTCTCAAAATTTAGACTCTGGAATCTCCTTAAAAACCATCCCAAATCGTTTTGCTGATTTTCAAGAGGCAGGAGAGGGGATCGGTGGCGTTGTGAAGGAATCGGTATCTTTTTCATTTTAGATATCTCCTGCGATAAATTTTTCACGCTTATTTCATTTTGAATCTGAGAATGTTGCTTGAGTTTTTGTATTCCTCTTCCAGTTGGTCAGAGAGGCCTTTTAGATCGGTGCGAAGAGCTTATTGGGAGATAGAATTTGTAAGTTGGAAAAAGTTTGGAAGAGGGGGAAGTTCTTATACGCAATACGCAAACTCTAACCGAGTTTGCAGTTTTTGCAGAAATACGCGGGTTTCAGTGGGAAATGTGAAGAGCGGATTTTGAGGGAAAAATGAGATGAAAAATTTCCTACAAATGAGCGGAAAGCCCTCGGGGAGGAGGGGATAAAAAATGAAAATTGAGAGAGGTGAAAAATTAAGATTGAGGCGTTTATAAAACATACGCAATATGCAAACTCGAAAATGAGCGTGCAGTTATCCACATTTCCACAGCCCTCCCAGCAGCATTTTAAATAGCTAAGCTGGGCAGGGACTTCTCGGAACGTGTGGGGAACGGGACTCCCAATTTTACCTGGTAGATGAAATTGTGCTAGACTGAACCTATGAGATACAAGAAATTTTTATCTGTCCTATGTCTAATAGGTTTCGTTCCTTTATTTGTTTCCGCAAAAGTGCCCAAAGGTTTTTGGGAGGCTGTTGAAAAGGGAAATCTTGAGCAGGTAGAGGCTTTTATAAAAGAAGATCCCAAGCTCGTGAATATTAGGAGAAAGAATGGGTTGGCTCCTTTGCATTATGCGGCAGAAGCCGGAGATTTATCCTTACTAAAATTTTTAGTTGCAAAGGGAGCTGATGTTAAAAAAGAGAACCTATATGGTATTGCTCCTATAGTGGATGCGGCCTCCAATGGACATTTGGAGGTAGTAAAATTTCTCCTAGAGCGGGGAGCTTCTTGTAAAGATAGCAGGATTTTGCCTAGAACTATAGGGAATCATCACCAAAATGTTGTTGAATTTCTTGTGAAAAATGGAGCTGATCCTAATGATGGATTAATAATAGCCATTGAAATTGAAGATACACAGATGGTTAAATTTCTCATAAAAGAAGGAGCAGACGTTAATAAGCAATACAAAGCTTTTTATGTTTCTTCTGCACTAGACGCCGCCATACAGAAAAATAGTTTCTCTATGGTTACACTCCTAATCGAAAATGGGGCACATCCTCAGCTTACTGAGGTGGATAGCGCAGTTGAAAAAGGATACACTGAAATGGCTACTCTTCTAAAAAAAGAGATGGTTTTTGAGGATCCTCTTTTTTCTGCTATAAAAGAAGGGAATGTAGATAAAGTTAAAGACTTAGTTAATAAAAATCCAAGTTGTGTCAATTCTGAACCCCTTTCTGGCTTTACACCTCTGATGATTGCCGTTCGATTTGGAAATAGGGAAACTGTCGAATTCTTAGTCAAAAAAGGAGCAGATTTAACCAAAAAAAGAAAAGATCTGACCTTGTTAATGTATGCTGCCATTTATAATCGCCTAGACATGGTAAAATTTTTGGTGGAGCAAGGAGCAAAGGTAAATACTGAAGCAAAGGCTATAAGCAGTTGCACCAATTATACAGCCCTTATGTTTGCATCCAATCTTGGGCATCTTGATGTTGTGAAGTTCCTCGTACAACATGGAGCTAATGTGAATCAAGCTACTTCTGTTGGTACCACCGTTCTTGATGGAGCGATTAAATACAATCATTTGGATGTGGTTAAATTCCTGGTTGGTAATGGGGCTAAGGTTAATGTTGAGTGGGGAGAGAAGCCGTTGATGGCAGCTGCTTATCGCGGATCTTTGGACATAATAAAATTTCTAGTTGAAAAGAATGCCCACATTGACTTGCCTACCATAGATGAAACTTTTAAAGAAGGGGTGGCTTACCCTGCAGTGGTGGACTTTTTGTTAAAAGAAATCTCATTCAAAGACCCTCTTCTAAAAGCAATTCAAAATCAAGACGTAGGAAAAATCAGGTCTTTAATCAAAAAAAATCCTAAGATTATGAATTCTGCACCTCTTCCCCTTATGGTGGCCGTGCGCTTTGGAAACCCTGAGGTCGTTAAAATATTAGTCGACAACGGAGCACATGTTAATAAAAAAAGTAAAGGAAGAACACCTCTAGAGGTGGCGGCTATGTATGATCGTTTAGATGTGGTGAAACTTTTGGCAAAGCATAGCCCAAGCATAGTCGATCAGAACAATTCTGAACTCGAAGCTCTTACATGCGCTGTAGAGCTTGGATACCTAAAAATGGTTGAGTTTTTGATTGGTAATGAGACAAATCTTGGAAAGGCTATCTCGTCTTCTCCTGAACATAAAGTTAATATTGGAGCTACTCTCCTTAAAATTGCCCTATATAGGGATAAGTTAGAAATATTTAAACTTCTGGTTAATAAAGGCTTTTCTTCTCCTCCTCAAACCAAGAGTTATCTTAAGGCCTATGATCTCTCCTTTTATCATCCTCGCATAAAAGAGTTTTTAGAAAGTTTGCCTGATTAGAATATGTGTAGACATCAACTACATTTTAGGTCAGAAAACTCCTGAAATCCTCTTTCGTAAACACGCCATTTTTCATGCGACAAAACATGCAAAAAAATACCCCCATTTGTCGCACGGTTTTGGAGAGGTCTGTCGCATAGGCGTCGCAGGAGATGTCGCGCGTAAAACTTATGTCTTATAAGAGTTCTAGCTACAAACGCCGCAAATTTGTTGCATCCCCTGTCGCACAAAAGAGGGGTGTTTGTCGCGTGTCGCACGCCCTAGGGAATGCGACATGCGACAAAGTGGGTGTTTTCACCCCTTTCTCCTCCCTTTCAGCGCTCTAATCTCACCCTCCGATTCTGCTTTATTGAGGGTCCTATAGACAGTACTGCGATCGATCTCAAGTTCTTCCACAATGTCCTTGATGGACAATCCTTCTTTGTACAGATCAATCACCTTAATCCTGTTGGATTCCACCAAGGGCAGCATCTCCCAGGACTGTGTTGGCCCTTCCTGCGTGAGGCTCGCCACAAAAGGCTCCACGTTTTCTCCATAAAGATGCCGGGCCTTTTCAAAATGCACCTCAAACCGGGCACCGTCGCTGGCTTCATAATCGCTGGGACGTTTGAGCACCATCACCGTATCAAGGATATCCTCCCGCTTGGAGGTGCCTCTCTGGTTCCCGTTCTTGCCCGCATGGTGGATGAAGATGATGCTTTTCCCTTGGGCCCGCTTGGCGAGAGCCCATTGGCCACAGCTGATCCAGCTTTCTGCTTCGTTCTCTCGTCCATCGCCTCGCAGTAGACACGAGAGATTATCCACGATGATAAGCTCCGTCGATGGCAGAATAAACCGATCAATCTCCTGTTGTCCTTTGAAGGTTGCCAAGTCCGGCATAAAGCCTTTCTGAAGGTCAGGGGTGAGCAACCGGAAGTTTTCCTCAGGGAAGTCTGGTGCCCCGCTCGTCAAGGCGCTTAACCTTTCGTACAGGGCGTTCCCCGGCATCTCCCCATCGAGATACAAAACACCTCTTGGCTTATCCGCCTTCCAGCCTAGGAATTCACTCCCCGAGGCCACCGCATAGGCAATGCCCAAGGCCACATGGGTTTTCCCCACACCTCGCCAGGAATAGATCATGTTGAGGCTTTGTGTGGCAAGCCACGGAGCCAAGATCAATTGTCGTGGGGGCCAGGGATGCGCCAGAAACGCCTTCAACGTCACAATCTTCGATTGATTTTCAGGGAAGGATACGATATTCTGAGGGCGATTTAGATTATAGGGCCCGTCTGTGACAGCAGCGGGCTTTTCTCTTTTCTGCTCCATTTACGCCTCCCGTCCATAAACCGTGCGATTATCGATAAAGGTGATCAGATCCGAGAGCTTGTACTTCACCAGCCGTCCCACCTTCACCACGGGCAGGTTGTACCGCTTGTTGCAGGTCCAAACCGCAAGAGTCCCCTCCGTTGTGCCCAAAAGCTCTGCCGCTTCTCGGCGATTCAGTAGTTTGTCGTTAAATCGTAATTCTTTCATTTTTTCCTCATTTCATAAATGTTAATCAATGAAGGAAAGCGTAGGATAAAAATAAATAAGAGAAAACCCCGATATTGGGTCGATGGCTCTTTTTGAGAAGGGGTTCAACCCCTCTCAACAATCATATCTAACACAATACAGGCAATGGTTTAAGAGGTTCGACGGCTCTCTAGAAATTTATTTTTTTAAGGAAAGCCCTTCAAGGGGTTAAAGTGGTATAAATCTTCTCATTTTTCTGAAACTTTTATGGGTTTATGATCCTGAAACAAAGGAGATCCAGGAAATCCTCCTTTCTTGACTTTAGATGTTCTGATAACAGTTGCCAAAGCATGGGCTAAATTATCAGACATTCCAGGACATTCTTTCTGAAAATATCCCATAGCCGTTTTAACAATAGGCTGATTCTCCTCACTAATCCCATAGTTATTCAGAACACGCTTTAAGGCTTCAATTTCAGGAGTAGTGTAGGCAGAAGGCCAAGACTCAGGTTCATTATCTTGTCCGCTCAATTTCTTTCTCAGGACACCTACTTCATTGAGTAAATTACGTGCTAGTTCACGCTTTTGCAAAGGAGAAGATTGTGAAAGGTCTCCTCTACGATAATTTTCAAAGGCTTTTTTCTCGATAAGTAGGAAACCCTTGTAAGGTTCCGCTATTGTATTCTTATAAAAAAGACAAGATCCAAACCCTGTAAAAAAATCATAGGTAAATTGGTTGCCTTCCGATCCATCGGAAGATTCCCACCATTCTTTAGGAATTTCTCGTATGTGCTCTGTTCTTTTATCTTGGATAGAAACAGAAAAGGATGCATTTCTTTTTAACATATGAGAGAGTTTTTTGGCCACCAACAGAAATCTGAAAACATATTTCATAAATTTTTCTAAATCTTGCGGGGGCTTGGCAGAGCCTATAAGCTCTCCTATCTGCCAATTACGCTGGCCGCGAGCATAATTTTCTGCTCTTAAATCACACAAAGTAGCTTCTACAGCAGTAAAAGTGATGTACGCTCTATAGTCTGCATAGCACTCAACGGGGTCTAGAAAAATAGATAGCTGTTCGCCTATATCTTTATAGCAGTGAGGGGTCATTTCATGAAGGATTTGGTATTTCGTGCATGCATCGGCTATATCGCGCCAGCGAAAGTTATCCCAATTCATAAAATTAAACGTATCTTCACCCATGAAATGGAAAGCTTCAGTTAAAGAATAATACCCTTCTGGAATGCCGTGATACATGATGAAATTGCCCCTCTTTCTTATACTCGAATCTATTTCGATTAATTTAAGAGAGAAGATAAAAGAGATTCTCCATTAATGTCAATTAATATTGATTAAAAGAGGTTAGAATTTGTAAATTCTATTTAACGCCTCTGCCACTCAGCAATTTGCTCTTTGGTTCCAGGGATAACAGAAATAAAAAGCCTCTCAACAGGCATAGGAGGTTCTGAATGCACGGCCGCAACGGCTTCATCTCCCACAACGAAAGCGCTTCCTTGAGTGGATTCTGCCTGGAAACGTTGGGAAGGATCATTCAGAAGATCTGCCAGAATTTGTCGCTTCTTTGCATCCATTTGGTAAGAAATATCTTCATTGAGAAGGGTTAGAAATTTTTCTCTGGTAGAAAGGGAGGGCTTATAAAACAGAGTTGGAGGTCCCTTAAGAGAAACAACAAACTTGTACTGATGTGTGCGAGGTTCATAGTAATACCCATCCACATGCCAACGGAGCGTATCGAAAGCGGGGCTTGGGACCGTTGCCCTCATGCATATGTGCGCTGCTTCTTGTCCTGAAGCGACGACTAACTGAGATACCATTCTTTCGATAATCTTAGAGGCTTTTTCTATGGCACCTTCTTCATTGGGTCCGACTTTCTTAAGAAAAGCTCTTAATTCTTGAGGAAAAGCATCAATCTTTCCAAAATTATCATACTGATCCGCAGTTTTTATCTGGAGGGACTGTAGGTCTTTTAACTCCTGATCGGACAGATGGAGATCGTAAAACGAGAAAGATGCTCCTGTTTCTAAAGACTTAACGGCAGTTCTAATGTCCTTGATAGAATCAGAATCGGCTGCAGCAAATAGATTGCTTCCTAAAAGAATTCCAAAAATAAGCGCCAACTTTTTCAATTTACATATCCCTATACATAATGACTGATATTGTCCAGTTATCATATGGGGATGATGCTGATTAAAAACAAGTTCATCTCATTCTGCGGCAACAGTGCGGCAATGGGATTTTTGGATTTTAAGGAAAGATCTTTGAAAGTGGCTTAGTAATTGGTTGCGGGGGCCAGATTTGAACTGACGACCTTCAGGTTATGAGCCTGACGAGCTACCGGGCTGCTCCACCCCGCGACAATTAAGATAGGTAGTGATACCATACTTTTCAAGGGGGGTCCAGTCTCTCCTTGAAATTTTATTGCTTTTTTAGGGTAAACCCTTGATAATAAAAGAAAAAGCAGGGATTTATGGAAGGTTTAACAAGGGTTTCTTCAAAAATTACTCAAGCATTCAGTTTCTCCTTTGGGGTGCTGCTGCCCTTCCGGATCTTATGAGAGGGCCCCCTTCATGAGGAAACCCTTCTTAGCGCTTTTTCTTCTGGGGGTGATTTTTTGTATGGGAAGCGCAGGTGCAAGCACAAGCACTCTAGAAGCAGACGTTAATCCCGCCCCTAGCGTTGCTACAGACGCTCAGGGTAACTCTGCAGCCTCAGCTCCAGCAGCAACTACACCAGCATCAAATGGTTCAGCAGCAACTACATCTGCAGGTTCTGACCCAGAAAAAACAAAAGATGAGCTAGATGCCATTTCTCCTGTTGGAGATGAAACCTCGACAGATGCCTCTCCAGCCCCTGCAGCAGCCACACCACCTGCTGCAGGCAGCGAATTGGCTGCGGTGAAAAAAGAAGATGTTACTCCCAAGGAAGCTGCAGGAGCAGCGTCAACATCTGCAGCAGATGCCTCTGCAGCCACAGCACCTGCTGCGGGCAGCGAATTGACTGCGGTGGAAAAAGAAGATCTTACTCCCAAGGAAGCTGCAGCGAATGCTGATAAGAAGAAAGCTGGGGACGAATTAACAAAGGCACAAACCGCGGAAAAGACTGCGAAGGAAACTCGGGAGGCAGACGATAAGGCAATAAAGGATATTAAATCACACCACCCTTTAAGCGAGGAAGAAGAACAAAAATTAAAAGAATTGGAGGCCAAGAGGTCAGAAGACCTAAAAGCGGAGAAAAAGGCCATGGCTGATGCAAAGAAGGCCAACGAAGTGTTTGCAAAAGCGGATAAAGCTGCTGTGTCTGCCACACAAGCTGGAACTAAATTTCGTGAGGCTCGAGATGCGGCAAACGAGGCGGATAAAGCTATTGCCACGAAAAAGTCTGAAGTTGCAGCTGCAGATGCTGAGTTAGATTCCTTAAGGAAAGCGACTCCCCCCGATACAGCAAGTATTGCAGAGGCAGAAAAAAAGGATAAAAAGGTTCGAGAAGCTCTTGTCAAGGAGGAGGCTAACTCAAAAAAACTGCATGCCGATGCAGAGAAGTTTTCTGCCAAGACGGAAACAGCGTCCAGCCTTGCGGCAAAAGATCAGCAGGCGGCTAGTGATGCGGATGATGCCCTAAGTACGGCCAGTGCAGCTCACAACAGCGCGCAAGATGATGTGTTGGATGATCAGCAAGCTTTAGCCAATGAAACAGATCCAGCAAAGAGAGCACAGCTGCAAGCTAAGCTTAGGCAAGATCAAGCCCGAGAAAAATCCACGGCTGCTGATTTGGAAAAGGCTCAAACCACCTCCCTAAATGCCCAGGCTAAAGCGGATAAAGCTCTAAGAGCAACAGAAACGGAAGCCCAAACAAACGAGCGTTTGGCGAATGAGGCCACGAATAACCAAGCGGCGGCTCAAACGGCTCAGGAAAAAGCTCAAGAAGATCAACAAAATGCGCAAAGCAATTTTGAAGATGCCCAACAGCAGGTGAAAAATGCAAAAAGTCCAGAGGAAACAACAATAGCCCAAGCTAATTTAAATGTGGCTCAAAGTAGGTTGGACCTTACTAATCAAAGACTAGGCTCTGCAAATAGCAGATTATCTTCCGCTACAGAAATGGCTCAGTCTGCTCAAGGGAAAGCATGGACCCAGTCTAAAATTATTGAAACAAAGATAACGAGTGTGTCTAGCCAATTGGATAGTCTTCAAAAACAAAGAGTAAGTGCAGAGTCAGCTTTGTGGGATGCTAAGAAACGGATGGCTTTAGTAATAAAAGGTTCTCCTGAATATATTAAAGAAGAGAGACAGGCAAGAACAGCTAGAAGAAAAATTCAACAGTTAAGTTCTAAAATATCCGAAAGAAAAAGTGTACTTGCTCAAGTTATGGCTGATCAGGTTGTTGCTCAAGAAAATGAGGGGGCTTATAAGAAAGCGCAGATGGCAGTAAAGGCGGCAAAAGAAGCCCAGAAAAAAACTAAAGAGCAAGTAAACGAGGCACAGCTGGCCCTTAATGAGGCAAAAAAGGGGACTAACCAGAGAATGGTTAGCGAGGCAGAAGAAGCCCTTATAAAGGCAAAATCCGAAAATGCACAGGCTCTTCTCAATCTGGCTATAGCAAAAAAAAAGGTTCATGAGAGTTTGAGCAAAACCCAAACCCTCATTGAGAAAAAGAGGACGCGACTAGAGCAAAATCAAAAGAAATTAGAGAGTCTGCTGATTCATCGGCAAGAAGTAAAGGTAAAATTAGGAATAGTAATAAAAAATCAAAAAGAGGCAGAAAGTGAGGAAAAGAAAAAGGAATTTGTAGGCCCTATTTCCACACATATCATTGAATTGGGAGGCCTAAATGTTGAGATCAGTAAGCTAGAGGCGACCATTGAAAAAGAAACGGAAGCCCTAACTGCGGCCAGCTTGGGGGGACCGGCTGGAGCGACGAAAGACAAAGAACAAAGTGATCTGGAGAAGCAGCTAGCAGACGTGGAGGCTCAAGGAGGGGCTGCGGGACGAAGCGTGGAGGATACTCTAACGGGGGCAGATGCAACAGTTGCGAATGTAACTGAGGGGCAGGAAAGAAGAGATGAGCCCTATATTTTTGATTCAGAAGATGTGGGGAAAGATAGGGGGCGGAGGCCTTACAGGAGAGATCATTTTTCTGACAATGGGGGAGAGGGGGTTGATTTTGGAGCTTCTCCCGGGTCGTCAACTATCCCCAACTTTGCAGTACCGGCAGGAAGTGCCGTACCTACTTTTGCTCAAAACAATGGCTCCTCCGTTAATTTTGCTTCCCCAGCAAATAAAAAATTGCTTCCTTGGGATGCAAAATCTCGCAGACTTCCTTCCTTTGGAAATTCCCAGGGGGTCTTTAATGTGGGGGGCACTAGTCAGCCAGTTTCTTTTGGACAGGGGGGAGCTGCCCCTAATCCCTTTGCTCCAAAAGAGGCTCTCTCCCAGGGGGGCGGCATGGTGACGTTGCCAACGGGACCTGTGGAGGTACCAAGCCTTGCCTCTCCAACCTTAACAAAGGTAGGAATAACAGATCATGTGGCGGAACTCTCCCCGCCTGCCGTAACAGATGAAAAGAGGGAGGCTCTACGACAGGCAAGGGCAGCCCTTGTTCGGTCAGAAGCAGCTTTCAAAGCGGCAAATCGAACAGAAAATGTAAGGGCTATCTTAGCTGCTGATTTAAAGAGGCAAATCGCCCGAGATGTTTACTATGAAGCCCAAAACAATGCAAGCCCCATCGGTGTTCCTGAAACTGAAGCAGATGGGTGGTGGAATGGATATGGAGTGGATATAAACAACCCTCAAATGGATATAGATGCAGGGGGTGTTTTCAAGGCGCCTCCTAAAATTTCAGAGCATGTTGAAAATTTTATCGTGGCCGATGAGAACTTTTTAAAACGCACCTATCAAGAAACTTTAAGGGGGGGAACAAAAGTCCTGATAGATAGTTTGGGGGCTGTCGCGAAAAGTGGTCTTTCAAAAGCATTTGCAGCCTCTTCCGCTGCCTAGGGTCTGTGAAGGAAAATTTTAAAAGCCCTATTCCAGCCTTTTTGTAAGTTTCTGTGTGGCTTTTTTCAGCCAAAGCTTTAGGTCTTTTTCAAGAAGGGGACTTAGTTTCTTATAAACATCTCTGTGATAGGCATTAATCCAATCAATCTCCTCCGAAGAAAGAAGGGCCCTGT
Source organism: uncultured Alphaproteobacteria bacterium (assembly GCA_903912365.1). Taxonomy (GTDB): domain Bacteria; phylum Pseudomonadota; class Alphaproteobacteria; order UBA7879; family UBA5542; genus CAIWGV01. The sequence goes on along the minus strand of CAIWGV010000035.1, from coordinate 14,712 downwards.
CCATCAAAGATGCATCCAGAGGAGCAACGGTTAGGTTTTCAAACTCCAAGGTTTTGGGGAGTTCTGAATTCTTAACGACCATTAGATTTTCAATTCGCACACCAAATTCGTTTTCCAAATAGCACCCAGGTTCATCGGATAAAATCATACCGGGCCGGAGAGGAACATTCAAAGGGCGAGCTGATATATTCTGAGGGCCTTCATGCACATTCAAATAGAATCCCACCCCATGACCTGTGGAATGGGAATAATCTTGTCCTATCTGCCACAGATATTGGCGGGCTAAGATATCCAGCTGAGTTCCAATTGTGCCCACAGGGAATTTGGCATTCATAAGGGAAATCATTCCCTTTAAAACCCGCGTAAAAATTTCTTTTTGTTTTTTAGAAGGTTTTTTCCCCAAAGAAACGGTGCGGGTCACATCCGTGGTACCCTCAAAATATTGGCCCCCTGAATCAAAGAGGTACATCTCCCCTGTCTTTAGGGGGCTGGATGTCCCTTCAGAGGCATGATAGTGGGTCATGGCACTATTGGGCCCCACGGCAGAAATTGTTTCAAAGCTTAAACTTTTAAGATGGGGGTTTTCCTGGCGAAACCCATTGAGCTTTTCAGCAGATGAAAATTCGGTAACAGTTCCCTTGGGAACTTCTTCTTCCAACCATGCCATGAACTTAACCAAAGCGACCCCATCCCATATATGAGCCTGGTGTACATGACTAATTTCTTTTTCTGTTTTGAGGGACTTTGGCAGAACACAAGGGTCCTCAAGAGCCAAAAAAGGTAAATCGATTTGTTCTAAAAATTTGTAAATGGCAGAAGGGGTTGTTTTTGGGTCTAATCCCACCTTCACTCCTTTTTCTTTAAGCTGTGAAAAAATTCCTTGAATTTGGTTCAGGGGACGAACAGTAACCCTTGGTCCCAGATGGGTTTGAAGGTCAGAAGATATTTTTCCAGGCTCTATAAATAGGTCAAGGGAGGCATTCTTATGGAGGAGAGCATAACAATAGGCGATGGGGGTGCAGGCCGTATCCTTTCCTCGAAAATTTAAAAGCCAACAAATGGATTCGGGATGCCCCAAAAACATGGTGTCTATTTTATGGTCAGGAAATACGTCTGTGATTCTTTGTATTTTTACCGAGGATTCCTCGCCCGCATACTCAGAGGGATAAATCTCTGCCAAGGCCTCCGTGGAGGAGGGGCGTGTTTTCCAAACTTGATCCACAATGTTTTCAGAGAGGTGGGGAACAAAAGAAACCCCAAGACTTTTTCCCATGGTTTCAAGATGAGAAATTTCAGCAACGGTTTGAATCCAAGGATCATAGGCAATTTTTAGGCCTTCTACTTTTTGCTGGCCGAGCCATGTTTTGATGGAAGGAAATCCATGGGGGTGTATTTGAATATCACTCGTATTGACTTGGTTCTGTGCCTGAAGTGTATAGCGGCCATCCACAAAAAGGCCCGTTGTTTCAGGAAGAACTAAAAGGTATCCATAAGATCCTTTAAAGCCTGTTAAGTACTCAATGCGTCGATGGGCTGGAGAGAGAGATTCCGTTTGAAAAGCATCGGCCATAGGTAAGACCAGCCCATCATATCCGAGCTGTTTTAAATGATTTTTCAAAACTTTTAAGGGTGGTTCACTCATCTCTCTTTAAGTGTATCCTAGTTTTCATCCCAAGACAAATTATGAGAAAAATGCGAGATTATTTCTTTTTTAAAAATAGGACTTAAAAGTCCTTGCAATCCCTCCCAAGGCCCTTGTATATATATGATAATGTTAGGGCTATAGACGCTAAAAGGAATAGAGATGACTTTAGACCAATTAAAAACATTTTACGTTGTGGCCCGGGCAGGGAGTTTTACGAATGCGGCCGTACAGCTCAACATGGACCAATCAAATGTAAGTCGGAAAATTATTTCTATGGAAATAAGATTTCGAGCAAAGCTTTTTACTCGGCAGTCTCGAGGTTTAACCTTAACGCCTGAAGGCCGGATCCTTTTGAATGAGGCAGAAGATATTCTGGCCCGTATTGACGGGATGAAGAATCTCATTAAGAACGTGAACAAAGAAGAGAAAGGTCTTTTAAATATCCAGGTAATGAGCGGGGTTTATGAAAGATATATATTTCCCTATCTTGACCAATTTTTGAGTCAGTATCCTGGCATCCAGGTCTCCATCAATAAAGGAGATGAACGCGTTCTGAATATAGATCCCACAAAAATGTCAGTTATGGTAGGGCCCTATCTTTTTTCTAACGAAGATAACCTAACTCAATTTTTTCTTAAGAAATTTCAGATGAAACTTTATGCATCTCTGGATTATCTCAAGAAATTTCCACCCTTGAAAGTTCCTGCAGACCTGGATCATCATCAGCTCATTTCCTGTGGGCCAGACACGAGTACCTACTCTTCCATGAGTTGGCACTTAACACTCAAATCAAGCAGGCGGGACGGAAAACCTCGAGATCCTTATGTGGAAACAAATTGTTTTAAAACACAGATGGAGCTTGCCAAAGCGGGTATGGGTGTGGCACTTTTACCAGAGGAGCTTGTGGAAGGGGCTCCAGAGTTGGTGCAAGTTCTTTCCAAAGAGCAGAGTGTTATGGATTTGTTTTATGTGTATCCCACAATTCATTCGGACGCTATCCCCGTTAAGAGATTTTGTGAATTCCTATCCATGGTTTTCCGAAACGAAACAAGGTAAATAATGCAGAAAAGACCTGTTTTTTTCTCTCTCTTTCTTATTATCTTTTCCTTTATGAGCGGGGCAACCTCCCGTCCTGTGCATGGAATGGCTATGCATGGAGGGCTTAAATACCCTAAGAATTTTAAACATTATAGTTTTGTAAACCCGAAAGCACCCAAAGGCGGAAAAATTGTCTTGGGAAAAGTGGGAACCTTTGACAGCCTAAACCCCTATGTTTTAAAGGGGGTGACCGTAACCAAACTTAATCTAACGCGGGCGACGCTCATGGCACGTTCTGCCGAAGAGCCTTGGTCCGAATACTGTGCGGTGGCCGAGAGCCTTGAAATGCCAGAAGACCGAAGCTGGATTATTTTTAACCTAAGATCTCAGGCGTGCTGGCATAACGGAAAGCCCATTACAGCAGATGACGTAGTTTTTAGCTTCTATACATGGCTTAAAGATGGTCAGCCCTTTATGAAAACCTTTTATAAGAAAGTAGAAAAGGTAGAAAAATTAAAGGACCGTCGTGTTAAATTTACCTTTAAAAAAACGGATATGGTAGATCGAGAGCTTCCCCTGATCATGGGCATTATGCCCCTTATTCCAAAAGATATTTATGAGGGGAAAGATTTAAGTAAAATCACAACGGAACCTTTAATGGGTAATGGTCCTTACCGTATTAAAAAAGTGGATTTTGGCCGCTCCATTACCTATGAAAGAGTAAAAGATTTTTGGGGAGAGGGATTCCCTACCTATGCGGGACGATTCAACTTTGATGAAGTAAAGGTAGAATACTATCGTACCAATTCTGTCATGTTTGAGGCCTTTAAGGCTGGAAAAATTGACTTGATGGAAGAAGAAAATCCCCAGGCCTGGTTTTCGGATTATAACTTTCCGAAATCCAAGGATATTATTAAGGAAGAAGTGATTCATAATCGCCCTGTAGGCATGGATTCTTTTGTCTTTAATACACGCCAGGAAATTTTTAAAGACAAACGGGTGCGGGAAGCTCTTAATCTGATTTTTAATTTTGAAAAGTTAAATGAAAGCCTTTATCATGGGGCCTATAGTCGTACGCGAGGCTTCTTTGATAATACGGAACTAGAGCCGAGAGGATTCCCTTCAGGAGAAGAGCTCAAAATTCTTAATCGGTACCGAAATAAGGTGAGCGCCGCTGTTTTTGGACGCGCTTACGTGCCGCCCTTTAATGGAACACCAGAAAGCGCCCGTCACAACATAGACAAAGCTCAGAATCTTTTGAAAAAGGCGGGATGGGTTTTTCGAGAGGGATCCTTAGTTCATAAGGATACAAAGAAAATCTTTACCTTTGAGATCTTGCTGGATTCCACAGAGCATGAAAAAGCAGCCCTATCTTTTGCTCGAAATTGCAGCACCCTGGGAATTATGGTCACGACCCGATTTGTGGATGGGCCCCAATACGAACGTCGGAAAGTGGATTTTGACTATGATATGATCTGTGTCTACTGGATAGGAACAAGATCCCCCGGGAATGAGCTGTGGAACTATGTGTCTACAAAAGCGGCTAGGGTACAAGGAAGTCGGAACTACCCAGGTATCAGTGATCCAGTGATTGACAGTATTATTCAAAATATTGTGACGTCGAAAGGGCGCGGCACTCTAGTTGCCAATACAAGAGCTCTAGACCGGATTCTCATGGCAGGAAATTATGTAATCCCTTTGTACCACCTTAAGAAAGATATGATTGCCTATTGGAAAGGGTATCATCATCCCAAACTAACAGGTAATCTGGAGTCTCGCATAGAGTCTTGGTGGTATGAAGAGTAAGGTTCTAAGCCTTTTTCTTTCCACTGCCAATGCGTTGCATTAGGGCCGCTTCGATAAACTCATCGATCTTTCCGTCCAGAACGCCCTGAGCATTTCCTTTTTCCACTCCTGTACGTGTGTCTTTTACCATTTGGTAGGGTTGCAGCACGTATGATCGAATCTGGTTTCCCCAGCCGATCTCCGTTTTGCTGCTGGAAGCCGCCTGAGCTTCTTCCTCACGTTTGCGCATCTCCAGCTCATAAAGGCGGGAGCGGAGCATGTCAAAAGCCTGAGCCCGATTTCGGTGCTGGGAGCGGTCATTTTGGCACTGTACGACGATGTTTGTAGGTAAATGGGTAATGCGTACGGCGCTGTCTGTTTTATTTACATGCTGGCCGCCGGCGCCGGACGCCCGATAAGTGTCGATGCGAAGATCTTTATCCTGGATATCAATCTTGATGTCATCATCCAAAACCGGATACACCCAGACAGATGCAAAGCTTGTATGACGTTTGGAGTTAGCATCAAAAGGAGAAATCCGAACCAAGCGGTGAACGCCGCTTTCTGTTTTTAGCCATCCATAAGCATTTTTTCCAGAAATCTGGAGAGTAACGGATTTAATTCCGGCTTCTTCTCCAGGTGTTTCTTCAAGAATGGCCATTTTGTAGCCATGATCTTCCGCCCAACGACTGTACATGCGGAGTAGAATTTCTGCCCAGTCCTGGGCTTCCGTGCCCCCTGCGCCCGCATGAATTTCAAAGAAGGCATCACATTTATCGGCTTCTCCCGAAAGAAGGCTCTCCACTCGGAGGGTATTAGCTTTTTTCTTTAACTTTTCTAAAAGCTGTTCGGCCTCTAGAATCGTGGGTTCGTCTTGCTCGCTTTCTCCCAAATCAAGAAGGAGGAGGGCATCTTCCAGGTTCTGTTCCAAAATAGAAATTTTCTCTTTTTGAGCCGTGAGACCTGTGCGTTCCTCCATGAGTTCCTGGGCTTTTTTAGAGTCATCCCAGAAGGTGGGGGCTTGAGATAAAATCTCAATTTCATCTAGACGTTTTTGGATGGCATCGATGTCAAAGAAACCTCCGCAAGAGGGTAAGGGTTTCCTGAATTTCCTGAATCAACTGTGTGGTTTCAATCTTCATAAGCTTAAAATACCTGAATAAAGAGATCTTGAAAAGGGGGTTGAATTAAAGAAGAAAATCCTTTAAAAGAGAATCCATCATGTATTATATACCTCAGTTTTTAGATTTGTTTGCGGTGAACCTCGGCAACTTGGCGAGTCCAGGACCCGAGACAGCTCTTATGATGCACAATAGCAGTTACTATTCGCGCAAGGTTGGGCTCTACACGGGTTTTGGTATTTTGTGTAGCACTATTATCCACCGTATTTATAGCATCCTCATTTTCCATGTGGTTCTGACTCAGAGTTCTTTGTTCTGGCTCAATATTCTCAAATATGTGGCCAGTACCTATCTGGCCTATTTGGCAGTCCGGATGTTTTTTTCTCCAGTTGCCGAGCCCAGCAAACAAGATAGTAAATATATTACCCATCTCAAGGGACTAACTCCAAAGAAAGCCTTCAAAATGGGATTCTTGATTGATATAGTCCACCCATCCTCTTCCATTGGGTTCATTACAATTTTGACCGCTACCGTGAGCCGAGAGACGCCCCTGAGTGTCCTCATAGTTTACGTGACCTTACTCATGTGTACTTCGTTGATTTGGTACAGTGGATCCGCGTTTCTCTTCTCCCATCCTTTTTTTAGAAAGCTTGTTTATAAGGGAGGTAAGTGGGTTAATCGCACTATGGGTGTCCTCATGTTTTATTTTGCTTGTAAACTGGCCATGAGAACTCTAGAATCATAGGATAAGACGTATAACAGAAGAAAGTAGGGAGGCAGGTATGAGAGTTGTATCATTAATACTCGGTGGGGTAGTCTTTCTATCTTCTGCTTCTGTTTTAAGTATGTCAGGAGTTCCCGATGGGAGCGGCGGCTCTACGGCGGCAGGGCTTTATGGCGAAGCTAAAGACCTCACGCGGCTTGTGGATGGGTCAACAAAACAAGACATTCAGCTCCGAACGAATCTAACGTCCCTTTCCGCGAAGCTTATAAGTTTTGGGGGATATTCTCCCTCCCAATTCCCAACCAAAGCCCAGGCTCAGAACTTAGCCGCTACCATAGACTCGGTTCTGAATTCTTTAACTGGAGCCTCGGTATCCTCCTCCGTGAATGCGGCGGAAGCTGTTAAGGGATCTATTTCAAATAATGTGTATTTGTCAGGACTCTTTATACAACAGGGAAATGCGCCGAGCGTTTGGGAGGGATTGATTTATCCGAATCTTTTGATGGCGTTCATTCGGTTGCAGGCCTCTTATGCTGCAGCCATTGTCCAATATTTATCTGCAAATATTCAAAGATTAACGCCAGACGAGGTACATATTTTGTCAAATAATGTTCAGGCGGCTCTTAACAGGCTGAATTCCATAACCTAAGAATTAAGATCTTTTAGACCCACTAAGGCACGTGCGAAATCTTGAGGATGAAAGGGATGTAGGTCTTCTGCGTCTTCTCCCACGCCAATGGCATGTATGGGCAGTTTAAAGCGCTCAGCAATTCCTACTACAACGCCCCCGCGAGCAGTCCCATCTAGTTTCGTCATAATAAGCCCAGTAATGGGAAGGCATTTCTGGAAGAACTCCACCTGAGCATAAGTATTTTGTCCAATCATGGCATCTAACACTAAAAGGCAGCTCTGGGGAATCTCTGGGGATATCTTTTTTAACACCCGATCAATTTTTTGCAGCTGAAACATGAGAGTTTCATTGGTGTGTAAGCGACCGGCCGTATCGATAAGAAGCACATCGTATCCCATTTTTACAGCCTCTTGATAAGCATCATAGGCAAGTCCTGCAGGATCTGCCCCCATATGACGGCTTATGAGGGGAATATTGAGTCGATTTGCCCAGACCTGTAGCTGCTCAATGGCCGCTGCTCGGAACGTATCTCCTGCAACTACAGCAACAGTCTTTCCTTGTTTCTGAAAAAAGTAGGCAAGTTTTGCTGTGGTGGTTGTTTTTCCTGTTCCGTTAACTCCAATCATGAGAATAACGTGGGGTTTCTTTGGCAGTATTTCTAAGGGATAAGCATAGGGTCGAAGGATTCCCTCAATTTCTTCAGAGATTGTTTCTAAAACATTTTCTCGGGAGAATTCTTTTTCAAAGGCTTTCTTTTTTATTTTTACTATAATTTGAGCAGCCGCTGCCGTTCCCATGTCAGCCTGAATGAGAATATCTTCTAGCTCCTCTAGGGTGGATTCATCTATTTTAGTATGAGTAAAAACCTGTGCGATGTTCTGTGTTAGCTTTTCAGAAGTTTTCTGCAAGCCGTCTTTTAGTCGAGAGAGCCATCCTTTTTTCAGCATGGGAGGACCTGCCCTACCAAGTGGCTTGATGTTTTTCCAACAATCTTTACACGGGAAATGGTTCCGGGTTCAAGGTTCTGATCAGGCATGACAGGGGCAAAATGCTCTGTCAATCCTGAATAATTCTGCTCTACAACGATTTCAGCTTCTTGGCCCTGCATTAATGTAAAAAGTTTTTCCTTCATTTTATCTCCCAGGAGCCTCAAGCGGGCAGACCTCTCTTTTATCATACCACGATTTACTTGAGGCATGCGAGAAGCAGGTGTTTCTGCGTGAGGTGAAAAGGGAAATACATGGAGATAGGAGATGTTACACTCTTCGATGAGATCCAGAGAGTTTTGAAACATCTCCTCCGTTTCCGTAGGAAATCCTGCGATGATGTCAGCGCCAAATACCACGTCCGGCCTGAGGGAGCGCATGCGGGCACAGAAATTAATAACATCTTTTCGTAAGTGGCGGCGTTTCATTCGTTTAAGGATAAGATCATCTCCTGCCTGAAGGCTAATATGTATGTGGGGCATGAGACGATTGTTTGTGGCAAAGATTTCCCAGAGGGTTTCGTCAAACTCAACGGGATCAATGGAGGAAAGACGTAATCTTTTGAGGTCAGGGAAGTTTTCTAGGATCTGTTGAACACAAAAACCTAAGGTGAGTTTTTCTGGGAAATCTTCTCCATAGGAGGTGATATCAACTCCGGTCAGAATAACTTCCGGAATACCAGAGTTCACAAGCTGTTGGATTTGGGAGAGAATGGCTCTTAAGGGGACGCTTCGACTATTTCCCCGTCCGTAAGGAATGCGACAAAATGTACAGCGATGATTGCAGCCATTTTGAATTTCAATGAAGGCCCGTGTTTTTCCATCAAAGACACTGACAGGGGGGGCGCTTGCATTGGTCAAAGTCATGATATCGTCTACAAGAATTCGTGACCCATTGGACGGTATAAAACTTTCCAACTGCATTTTTTCTTGATTGCCCAAGACCTGGTCCACTTCTGGGAGGTTGCTAAATTTTTCTGGATTAATTTGAGCCGCGCAACCCGTTACGATGATTCTATGGTTTGGATTTTCCCGTCGTGTGCGCCGGATGCTTTGAAAGGCTTGACGCTCTGCTTCTGCCGTAACAGCGCAAGTATTTACGACAATGGTGTTTTTTGTGTCGGATTTTTTCAGTAAGTCGCTAATGACTTGGGATTCGTAGATATTAAGGCGGCATCCAAACGTAAGGACTTTGTTGGTGTCTTTGTTAGGCATAAATACAATAATAGTTCCTAGAAAAAATGGGGCGAGTGATGGGATTCGAACCCACGGCATCCAATACCACAAACTGGCGCTCTAACCAACTGAGCTACACCCGCCATCTGTGTTAGACTTTCTACCTGGTTATGGGCTCTGCGTCAAGTTTTTAGGGGGTTTTACAAAGTCTAGGGATGTGATATATAGGCAGGCGTTTATTAACAGAGGAAGAACATGAATATAATTTTAAAGAGAGTTTTGGTATTGATCCCCCTTCTTTTGGGAACCCCTTTGTGGTCAGTTGTTGAAGAGCAGAGGATGAGTAATCTTCCTAAAACTTCTGTTAAACAGCGTTCTAACAAACCCCTTAATTGGGATGCAGGAGAATTTTTTGTAGTTAAGGAGGGAAATATAGAGAGGAGACCTTATAAAAGTAAGAAAGATAAAAAACCTGTTTGGGATGCCCTCATTAAGATGACGGAATACTATTCCGGGCTTCCCCGTGAAAGAGGAACAAGATATTATAGATCAAACACTCCTCGCGGTCTAAGAGGTATTAAGAAAATTCCCATATCAGAACAATACCTATTCTTTCCTGAAAACACCCTTCAAAGAGCTAGGAGTTTTAAACTGGATGTGAATGACGAACACTCTAGGATTGATGTTCAGCAGGACCTAGGGGGGTATGTTCAGGTGCAATTCCAGATAGGGGTGGGGCAAAGTCCAGATCACTGCCTTGCCTCTATTAATGTGAAGAAGGGCTATTATTACGCGCCCCAACACATTATGATGTGCCTTTTGGAAAGTCATGCTACTAAAAAACCGGGTCAGAGTCCGGTAACAGTTCGATCAGATAATCCAGAGTTTTGTAAGAAAAAGACAAAGGCTCATTCTGATAAAGGACAACGTCCAAAGCCTAAGGTCTGAAAAAAATCAAGCGCAAGGAACTAAAGTAGCAAAAACTTTTTCCCTCATCCGCAGCAGCCATATCTTCTGAGCTCCTTCTTTTTCTGTTTGAGGAACCCGAAGCCTTACAAAATAAAGGGGGCTAGGATTGGAAGGGTCAGGTTTATGGACGGCTTCTACATCATATCCTCTGGAGATGAAATATCGAGTGGCCTTCTGAGAGGCTTTCAAAGAATCGAATGCTCCCAACTGAACCCAGAACAGCTTGTCGAAAGGAGTTTTTTCAAAAGGAATGTATACCTTGAAGGGAGTAGTGTTGGAGGGCTTTTTAGGGGGGATATTTTTTTCCAAGTGTAAAAGGTTTTGAGGTGCTAACAATTCATCTTCTTGAGAAGAAGAAATTCCATAAGGAGATGTTCCATCCATGTAGACGGAGCCTGTTGTGGTTGCCTGAGGCGTAGCTTGTCGTTTCTGGATAGGCCACAAGGATCCCAAAAGTTTTAGAGAGAGTTCTTCCTCCTTGTCCTCTTTTTTGGGAGGAGCTTTGTGAGGGTCAATATCCTTTTCCGCATCTTTTAGCAGAGAGTCTGCTTTTTTCTCCTCTTTTTCAAAGGGTCCTTTTAACTCTTCTGCAAGTTTTTCTCCCTTATGGAGAGCAGACTCAGTCTTTTTAACAAAAACATCTTCAACTCTCTCGAGAGATCCTTTGCTAACATAATGTGCAAAAAGATATCCGACCAAAATGCAAAGGGTTGAAATACCAATTATTTTGAGAAATTCTTTCATTTCATACCATGCAGATAGTTTGGCCGGAGAAAGAGACGGTAATAGAGCCTCCAAAACTACAACTAAGAGTGCTTGAAGCCGTCAGCATAGGTATGCCTCCCATAACAGCTTTGGTAGATCCAGGAGACCAGGGACCCGCTGGTGTAGGGATACAAGCCCCCGGAGTCGGCGTCCCCATGGCCGCAGTTGTTGCCGCGATGACTGCTGGATTCGCGGGAGCAATACACATTCCAAAGGGCATAATATTCAAAAAAGGGATCATATTCACAATGGTTCCTGCCTGGGTGCCGGCCATTACTATGGGGGCAGGAAGAAACATAAGAGAAGCAGGGGCTGCTCCCATGGAGCAAGCCGCGAGAGCGCCAGAAACAACAGCGGGCGAGCCCATATCTTCTTCATTCCTCCAAAATTAAATTATTCTAAGATTGCTTATACAGCACTCCGTCTCTCTATTCAAAATTATAAAGAGTGCACGTCTTAAAAGCAAAGGGGATGAGAGATTGTTTTTTTTGGTCTTTTGTAATTGAAAAAATTTCAGAGTTTACTTATAGTTAAGGGAGGTCAGGTATAAACGTGATTCTGAAAAACGTGGGACGTCTTCGTCCTTGAAATGTGTGTGGAAAAATAAAATAAAATGTTAGAAACCCCGTCTTCGCAAGCGACTCTCCTGCAGGACAGGGCCGCTCCTGTGAATGTAGAAGCGGAGCAAGCGCTTTTGGGGGGCCTCCTTCACAACAACTATGCCTTAGAAAAGGTCAGTGACTTTCTCCGGCCCAACCATTTTTCCGATGGAAATCATGGAAAGATTTATCAAGCCATTTTTACCCTTATTGAGCGTGGTACTGTAGCGGATCCCATTACTTTAAAAGACTTCTTTGAAAAAGAGGCCACCTTAAGTGCCATAGGGGGAGTTTCCTACCTGGTGCAATTGGCCGATGCCATGGTCTCTGTGGGAAATATTCAGCATTATGGGCAGATTATCTATGACCTTTTTCTGCGACGAGAGCTGATCAATATCGGTGAAAATATTGTTGATGATGCTCGGGCACACGACTTTGATAATGAGGCGACACAGCAAATTGAAGAGGCGGAGAAGAAGCTTTTTGATCTTGCATTGAGTGGGTCCTCCAACGGGTCTCGGGTCCAAAGTTTCGAAGAGTCTTTGATTCAAGCGGTCAAGATGGCAGAGGTTGCCTATAAACGTGACAGTAAGATTGTAGGTGTAACCACAGGCCTTCATGATTTGGATAAATGGCTAGGAGGGTTGCATCCCTCAGATCTTCTTATTATCGCGGGACGGCCGTCCATGGGAAAGACTGGTTTGGGAGTTAACATTGCTTTTAATGCGGCCCTTTCAAAACTCCAGAAGGGAAAAGAGGGGGGGACGGTGGCTTTCTTTTCTTTAGAAATGTCAGCAGACCAGATTGCTACGCGTATTTTAGCTCAAGAAGCGGGGGTGCCCTCCGACAAAATTCGCCGAGGAGAGCTTCGTAAGGAAGATTTTCCAAAGCTAACAGAGGTGAATCGCCGCATCAGCCAGCTGCCTTTGTTTATTGATGATACGGCCTCTCTAACGGTGGCCTCTTTGAGGACCAGGGCCCGGCGTCTTAAGCGGCAACAGGGACTTGACCTGGTGATCATCGATTACCTGCAACTCTTGAGTCCCGGAGGTAAGTCTGAGAATCGGGTCCAGGAAATCTCTCAGATCACCAGGGGACTTAAGGCATTGGCCAAAGAACTTCAAATCCCAGTGATAGCCCTGTCCCAGCTTTCTCGGGCCGTAGAGCAACGGGATGATAAGCGGCCTCAGCTCTCTGATCTTAGAGAGTCAGGATCCATTGAGCAAGACGCGGACGTGGTTATGTTTATTTACCGGGAAGAGTATTATGAAGCCCGTCATGAGCCGGAACCAGGCACCGAAAAATATGGAGCTTGGCAAGAAAAGATGGAAGCTATCCAAAATCAAGCAGAAGTCATCATTGCAAAACAGCGGCACGGGCCCATTGGGACGATTAAATTATTTTTTGATGCGCGGTTTACAAAATTTTCAGATTTGGCAAAATAAGAGTGTCCAGAGGAAAGGGTAAGACTAAAATATTATGATGCTTACAAAAAAACAGTATGAACTTTTGTTGTTTATTGAGAAATATATCCGTGCCAAAGGGATCGCCCCTTCCTATGAGGAAATGCGGGAAGGCGTGCAAAAAAAATCCAAGGCAGAAATCCATTCTTTAATTAAGAAATTGCAAGAGCGGGGTGTCATCAGACAGCTGCCCTTTAAGGCGCGGGCCATTGAAATTTTAAAAAGCCCGAATTTGTTTGAGACGGCGGCCCTTATGGTGGCAGAAGAAAGAGCGCCTGTTTGCGTTGAGGAAGTAAAAGCAGAGGAAGTATCAGAAGGTCTAACAATGGTTCCCTTCTATGGCAACATTTCTATTAGTCTTTCTTTGGAGTGCTTCAGAAATCCTCCGCTTCAAAATCTTAAAATTCCTACTTTTTTGCTTAAAAACCATGAGACAGATGCAGAGTATGTGGCCTTTGTGGTAACGGGAGACTTCTTGAAGGATGCGTCCATTTTGGATGGAGACCTTTTGTGCCTTCGCATGACGGATTTTGTCTCTGAGCAGTCTTTGGTTTTCGCTGTGATAGATGGAAATGAAGGGCACCTGAAGCGGTATAGCCTGTCAGGAGAAAAAGTAACTTTGGCGGCCGCCAACAAGTATATGATGCCTCAAACATTTGAGAAAAGTCGAGTTATTCCTCGAGGCTACATTGCCTGCGTCATGCGGTCAGGGTCTCATTAAATAGTTTTTGTTGACTTTTTTCGCAAAAAAGAAGAAATCCTCTTCTATTGGTAGTAATTAAAAATTGCAGAAGGGAGTGTGGGGGGGCATATCTAGCCTCAGCTCGACGTAAGAGAGTTGGAAGGAGTTTAAATAAATTTACAATCTAATATGTAAAATAATACATTGATTTTTTAAAAAAAAATAATAATACTCCGAAATAATTAAATAACATGAAAGAATAAAAAAATGATAAAAATTAGGTATGACGCGTGCGTTTTTTCAGTTTTATTTGTTTTAAATGCCTGTAGTATTTTATCGGGTGATTTTCAAGAAGGCTCGACAGTGGCGCCTCCAGTCTATAGAGTTATGAGAATTGAGACAGATCCTCTTCCCTCTTTTTTCCATTCGGGAACTCTAGCGTTCATAACACGATTTCCCCTTTCTACTTTTTCCCACAAAAACAACTATAGTGAGCCTTTTTTGACAATTGTGGGGACGCCGGAGAATTTTTCTGTTTATAAGGGGCGCCCTGAAGATGGTTTCTTGGAGAAAAACAAAGAAGCAACTTATGTGTTACGCTCGATTTATTCTGAGCAAGATGCAAAAGGTCCTATTCTTAATCCCTTTGAAAGTTTATTCAAATGCAGCAAAAATAGCCCTCTCTGCCTGCACGTGGTTCTTTCTCCCCTCTATACAAAAGAGATAGACCTGAATACATCAAAGAGGCTCCTTTTAGAAGAGACTCCTTTAAAGATGGAGTTTAGAGAAATTTAGCTCGCTCGCACACATGTACCTGAATTTTTAGAACTCTAATATTAAATCTCCCAAAATTATAGGAAAATCGGAACTCTTTAGTTCTTCATTAAAGGACTGAATCCAAGAACCCCAAATCTCTCCATCGGGGATTAGAGAGCTTAGACGTTTATTAAAGGAAACCCTTGTATAATTAGCATCAAGTAATTTTTCTAAATAAGTTTTCAAACCCCCTAACTGAACATCATTAATGTGATTTTAAATAGTTGAGTAAGTGACTGAATCATAGTAGTCAATGACGACCTAAGAATCAGATTGGAAGTATTGAATTCCTAAAGTAAAATAAATAAAACAG
>CAIWGV010000034.1 GCA_903912365.1 uncultured Alphaproteobacteria bacterium | reverse complement strand
TGCTGTTTCTTCATAAGTTAACTTCTCTTCTTCCTTAATCTCTAGCGCTTTAGCTCGAAAATCTACTGAGTATGTCATCTGTCTTCCCCCTTAAATTAAATTATGGAAAGACTATACTCATTTTATCCGCCCTTGACTATAATAAATCATGAACAGTGAACATAATCACTATCACTCCCATGATAATTGCTCCATAAAACAGAAAACATCCAAGAAATTTCAGATTGGACTCATTGAAGGAGAACGCCCTCGGTTTCTTTTTGGGATCTGCATAAAATTGAATCCATTGGGGAACCCATAGAGCAGGAACAAAAAGGTAGGACACAAGCATAAGAGCCTCCGAAGAAAGCTTGAAATCACCCAAAAAGTCATTCTTAAATATCACGATGTCTTCTTTAAGAAAAAATGACGAAAGATAGTAAATCCCTATAAGGATCAATGAGGGAAACAATAAGATTTTTCGTAGATCTGATAAATTGTGAAAGGTGAAAGAATACGCCTCTTTCCATACGGCTGATCCTTGAAGTTTACTCATTGTCTATCCTCCCTAGATTTTCTCTTATTGTACCACAAATTTTTGAAGAAAAATTTAAGAGGAAGATATTTTGGATCTCTTCCTCACCTTTCCCGTAAATACACCGCCTTTTTTCATTTCGGGTTCGCGAAGGAAGGTAAAGAAATAATCCCGTTCCCGCTGAGATTTTAGAATAGGAGCATGCTGCAGGATCCACGCTTCCACAGCTCGTTTGGAAGGCTGATTGGTAGGGCTTATTTTGAGATCTTTAAAGCATTGGACTAATAGCTTCATGTAGGTGGAGCCTTCGAACGGAGCAGTGACCTGTTCTACAATTACTTCTTCTATTTCTTGCAGAGAGATCTTCTCCTCTTCAGTCTCAGGTTCTGCCTCAAGGACTTCCAGCGTGGTTTGCATTTCTTTTCTCTCTAATCTTTCTTTTTCATATGCAGCCAATTCCCGTTCATACTTACAAGG
Source organism: uncultured Alphaproteobacteria bacterium (assembly GCA_903912365.1). GTDB lineage: Bacteria > Pseudomonadota > Alphaproteobacteria > UBA7879 > UBA5542 > CAIWGV01. The sequence goes on along the minus strand of CAIWGV010000034.1, from coordinate 22,489 downwards.
GAAATCATGCTCCAAGGGAGGTCTTTCCCCTGATCTTATAAGATCAAAAGATTTTTTAGCCAACATAAGAGGCCCTTTATAAACTTCAAATTTGTGACCATCGGACAGCTGAACAATGCCTGTACCCGCAAAGATATCTGCATCTTTATTATCGCCGTATTTTATTTCTAGGCTACGAAGCCAAACGGAATAGCTAAGGCAGGCAATTTCTCCTGTTAATGTATCGTGTACATATCCATTTATATGAATGCCATCCATCATCAAAGATAATCTTTTTTTGATGATAAGGGCTCTCATAAGTGTATTCATAAAGTCTGAAATATTAGGAAAAGGAGCAACAAGGTCGAATATAGAAATATTTCCCTCTTTCTCGCTGTGGTAAGAAATCTCATTTGTAAGGCGTGATGTGAGCTCTTCTAAATGCTCACTCCAGAGACCACTTTGTTCCTCAGTGAATTTCACAAAAATTTCATATTGTTCTTTTGCATACAGGCCATAAAAGAAAGGATCAAGTCGTTTCAAAAGGGTCTTTTCCATCTCAGGAATTTTTTTCCATAAGGGAGTTTTTTGAGCCAATTCTAATTCAAGACCCGTCCATCTATATCTAAAAGTATCCCTTCCTAAAAATTCAAAAATCTGATGTATGTGATAATAGTCTGTTGGCACGACTGTATACATGAATTCTCCCTCTTTATCTCTTCATCAATTTAATTCCACTTTTTATTTAAAGGAGAAGATAAAAGAGGTGAGGTATTAATGTCAATTAATATTGGTTAATAGGAAGTCATAAAATTAGGTCCTTCCAAAATTTTGAAATCCATAAAATGTTTGATACAATCAAAGTGGCATGAAAAACTCTATCAAATTACCGAACTGCGCTCTTCTTGGAATACTCTTGATGGGAGTGCTGTCTTCTTGTCAAAATCCTCAGAAAGATTCACTGCAATCCCTTCAAAATGCCGTTGCCGAAAATCCAAAAGATGCCAAAGCTCTTAATCGTTTGGCAATCATGTTGGACAAAGAAGGAAACTCCGAACAGGCTAGGATTTATTATGAACGTCTCCTCAGGATAGATCCAAAGAATGATAAAGCTCTTAGTAATTTAGTGGCTATTTGGTGGAAAAAAAGAGATTTTAATCAAGCGAAATCTTACCTTGATCGTCTTATTGAAGCTTATCCAGAGGATAGTGAAGCATGGGCCAATATGGGAGCTATCCTTATGGAAATGGGAAATCTAAAAGAGGGGCAAGATTACTTAACCCGTGCTCTTGCTATCAATCCAAAAAATGTTTCTGCTCTTAATAATCTAGGGGCACTATGGTTTAGACAAGAAAATTTGGATCAAGCTCTATTCTATTATGAGAAAGCTTTAGGTATAGATCCAAGCTACATTGGTGCTCTTGAAAACCTGGCTGCAGTATGGCTTGAAAAACGCAAGCTAGATCAAGCAAAACTGTATTATGAGCGCGTGCTTTCCATAAAACCAAAAGATACATACACCCTGATGATTCTTGGATGGATTCGTGCTCAGACAGGGGATTTAGACCAGGCGATAGCCTATTATGAACGGGTTCTCGCTGTGGATCCAAAAGATATCTATGTTCTTGGAGAACTTGGATTAACCTGGCTCAAGAAAAAAGACCTAGACCAAGCTGAATCTTATTGTAAACGAGCTCTGGATATAGATCCAAAATATATACACGCCTTAGAGGCTCTGGGGTATATATTCGAAGAAAAAAATAATGAGGACAAAGCGATATCTTACTACAAGCGTATTCTAGTGATAGATCCCAAAAACATTTATGCCCTCACCCACATGGCAGGCATTTTGGCTGATAAGGGAAGGTTGAATCAAGCAAAATCCTATTTTGAACAAGCTCTTTCCCTAGATAAAAATCATATTTTGACCCTTGAAGCGCTCGGAAAAGTTTTTTACAAAAAGAAAGATTTCGATCAATCTGAGATCTACTTTAAAAGAATTCTGGTGCTCGAACCCCATTATGATGTTGCCACGAAATGGCTGCAAGACATTGAGAAAGAAAAGCTGGCTTTGAAGAAAAAATCGCGAACTTAAAGATCTTTACTTTTCTCTTCCCTCGTCCCCATCATTGCTTTCGTTGCCTTTTCGATAGAGGCTCGCACGGGATCTGTATTAAGGCGCGCATAGATAGCGGTGGCTTGTTGAGTTTTATGACCTAAGGACTTCCCGATAATATAACTATTCGCCCCCGTCGTTGCCTGCCAACTCCCGAGAGTTCGGCGCAAATCGTGGAGTCTCAGATCTGCAAGGTCAGCTCGTTTTAAAATCCGTTTCCAGGCATTTTTTGGCTCTTCCAGATGCCCTGACTTACTGCTAGCGCTCGGGAATACCCAATCCCCCTGTTTCTTCTTTAAAAGGGGCTCTAATATTTCCATAGCTTCTGTGGAAAGAGGAACCAACTGAGAGTCGCCATTTTTCGTCTCCACAATATTCCATGTTTTTTGGTTCAGGTTAATATCCTGCCAGCGCATGGAAAGCACATTGCTGCGCCGTGCGCCTGTTAAAAGACAAATCATAAAGAAATCAGAAAGAATACGATTAGGCTCTTCCGCTAGAGATCGAAAAAATCTAGGCAGCTCATCTTCTTGCAAAAAACGTTCCCTGGACTTTTCTCTGAATTTCTTAATACCAATGGTAGGGTTGGGATATTTCCATCCCCAGTCGATCGCTTTGCTGAACATGACAGATAGGAGCGCCAGGATGCGGTTGGCCTTATAAAAGCCCCGTTCTCTCCCGATCTTGGTATGTAGATTTTCTATGTCGGACTTACGAAGTTTGGAGATTTTATGTTTGTCCCAATGGGAAAGGTGAAATTTGTATTGCTCTTCATCCGCTTTCCAGGATTTCTTATGAGCTTTTGCGTGTTGTTCCAGATAGCGGTCAAAAAGCTCTTTGAGGGTGGATTCTGCTCGGAGCGCGCTCTTTTCTCGATTAGGGTTTTCACCTTGAGCAATCTTAGCATTGATCTTTGCCGCTTCATCTCTGGCATTCTCAATAGACAGATCAGGATATCGCCCTAGAATAATACGCTCTGGACGCCCTTCTATTTTCCGATAAACCATAAAGGTTTGAGTTCCCTTGTCTGTGATGCCAATTCCTAGCCCGCGGACTTTAGTGTCGTAATAGTAGGCGCGTTTGCCGGGAGTAGGGGTGGACAGGCTCTCTATAGCCTTTTTTGTGAAAGTAATTTTGTTTCCTTTTTCTTCCATTTTATCCTCTCCTCAAATTCCGGTGCTACCCTGGTGCTACCTCTGTGCTACCTTTTTAGTGAAATTCAGCTCATTTTCAGTTATCTTGGTTAAGAGGACTATACCCTGAAACCCTTACTGAATAAAGAAAAATTAATCATGATTAAAATTGACAAAAAGGATGGCCTATTGACTACGAATCATGTGCCAGGCCCTAGAGCAGAGGGCCATGACAGAGCCTTAAGAAATCTTAGTGCCATTCATAGGTTTGCTGAAACTGACGGCCCAGGGAAGAATGCTGCTATTCAAACCAGAAATACGATTTTACAGATTGCAAATGACTATTTGAGGGGAGGCAATGAGGGAATGGATCGAGTAACTCGTGAATCCTCTGTAAGTGTTTTCTCTCGTCTTTGTGGTTTTACGTACAATGGGAGCAGGGTAGATGTAGAAGGAAAAGAAATACCCCGCATTTCGCTGCTATTACCTCACATGATGGATATGAGGGTTTCTTTCGCGGAACGCGTTCCTCTTTTATCTTCAGTGATTTTTGGCTTTGGTAATATGACTTATAGAGATAGAAATTTTGATTTTCTTGTCAATAAAACTATTTCAGAAATCCAAGATAAAAGACGAGAAAATCCCGATTTTCTTCTAAATATTCGAGCTGTTTTAGGAATCTTCGAAAATGCTCGATTGGAGGCGATCGCTCTTGACTAGGGCCGATGGCTCTAGCTATCGCTTTAGAGGAGTTTGCTCTCTATACTTTTTCTGCGCGTGGTATAATATAAGAGAGCAAACTAATTTAGGGCGTAGTAATGGAATCCAAATGGACTGTGGGGATGATGAGCGGCACCTCCATGGACGGCGTAGATGTGGCGGCGATCCGAACGGATGGTGTGCATGTTTTTGAGAGAAGCCCTGGACTTCTCGTTCCTTACTCCAAAAAGTTACAAGAAGATATTAGATCCATTCTGGGCTCTACAAAACCTTCTCCCAAAATCTCTCGCATCGAAAAAGATCTAACGGAATTTCATGCCAAAGCATTCTTTAAATTCCTGAAAAAATTTTCCTTTCCCAAAGAATCCATCAATTTAATCGGATTTCATGGTCATGCCATTCTCCACCAACCCCCTTCCCGATTTCCCGTGGGCCGCACCTGGCAAATTGGGGATGGAGCCCTCCTGGCCAAACTAACGGGCATTGATGTGATCGCCAACATGCGGGCCAAAGATGTGGCCGCAGGAGGAGAAGGTGCCCCTCTTGTTCCTCTCTACCACCAAGCTTTAGCCCAAGATCTTGAAAAACCTTTGGCCATTGTAAACATTGGAGGCATTTCCAATGTCACCTGGTTGGGTAAAAATGATGAAATTATGGCTTTTGATATGGGGCCAGGAAATGGCCTTTTGAACGACTGGATGCTAAAGCAAGCCCGAAAACCTTTTGACGAAAAGGGAGACACTGCCGCAAAAGGTAAAATCCATCAGGACCTTGTACAAAGCTTTCTAAAGTCCCCTTATTTTTCTCGAAAACCCCCTAAATCTCTCGATAGGCTAGACTATTCCGCTCATATCGTTGAGGGGCTCTCTTTAGAAGATGGAGCGGCAACTCTTACAGAGATTACTGCTGCCGCCATTGCGGCAGGGGTTAAATTTTTCCCAAAACCTCCTCTCCTCTGGCTCTTAACAGGAGGAGGGGGGCATAATAGAACCCTTGTACAGCGCATTGAGGATTATTTAAATCCTACCCCTGTAAAAAGGGTACAAGATGTGGGATGGTCTGGAGATTTTCTTGAAGCAGAAGCATGGGCTTTTCTGGCTGTTAGATCCCAAAAAGGCCTCCCCTTGAGCCTGCCTTCAACCACCGGCGTCCCGAAAGCGTTAACGGGAGGGGAGTTTTTCAAAAGTAAGATTTAACCCTTTATACATAAAAATGTTTTTTATACTTAGATTCGTTTTTCTAAAAAATTTCTCTTAGAACCCTCCATTTTAGAGGAACTTAACAATACTATTGAAAAATGAACTTAACGACCGTATATTATTTTACTTAAATTTTCCTTAGGTTTTAAGTATACTGTACTTACAAACGAAAGTGATGTTCTCAATGATTGAGTGGTTTAAAAAAAAGTTTGGGGAGATAAAAGAAAGACTTAAAACTCTTTTTAGTAATTTCCCAAAGCAAAATCTATCAAAAATAAAAATTAAAGGAAAGAAGTTTTCCTTGCCCTCCCATGCCCTCCATTCTGTTATTTTCTTTCAACTTGCCCTCATTCTCGCTGGAGCAGGAACGGCTGGGTGGTATTACTGGAAATTCGTAAGGGATCAGGGCGGTGATAAAAAGTTTGAATTCCCGCCTGCCGTGGTGGAAGGAGCGCCTGTGGAAGTGGGCGTGTTTGAAACTTTCATAACAACCGTGGGCACACTGAAAGCTAACGAATCTGTCATTATCCGCCCAGAAATTGAAGGCAAAATAAAAAGCGTTCTTTTCAAAAGCGGGGAAAAGGTTTCAAAAGGAGAAGTTCTTTTGCTCCTCGAAGACGATGTTTATGTGGCTCGAGAGAAAGAGGCCTCTGCTAAGGTGGAGCTTTGGAAAGGAAAATATGAGCGCGCCAGCATCCTTTATGAACGAAAAGCAGGAACCCTAAAAGACAAAGATGAAGCTTTTTCCAATTTAAAGATTTCAGAAGCTGAGATGGATCTGGCCAGATCCCAAAGAAGAAAAACTGTCATTAAGGCTCCTTTCGATGGGTTTGTGGGATTCAGAGATGTAAGTCCCGGAAGCTATGTAAGGCCCGGGGAAGATCTTGTCGTTGTGGATGATTTTGACCCTGTTAAGGTAGAGTTCCGCTTGGCAGAAGTGATGCTGGACAAAATCTCTCTTGGAAAAGAAGTTCAGCTGGAAATAGATGGCTTCCCCAACAATATCTTTACAGCAACCATCGAAGCCATTGATTCCAACGTAGATCCTCTGGGCCACAGCATCCGAGTGCGCGCTACTCTCGCGAATAAAGAGGATCTCTTTAAACCAGGGCTTTTCGCAAAAGTGAAACTTTTGATTAGCTCCCATGAGAATGTCATCATGGTTCCAGAAACAGCTTTGGAAAGCCGCGGCAACCAAGAGTTTGTTTACATCGTTGATAAAGGTCTCGCACGCTATGTGCCTGTGCGCACCGGCGGAAGAAATGGTGAGAAAGTTGAAATTCTAGCGGGATTGCAACCGGAACAGGTTATCATTGTTGCAGGACAAATAAAGGTTCAGGATAAATATCCTGTGATGGTGGTTCCCCCTCACAGCCTAAAGAGGCGATAAAGTGACTCTCTCAGAAATCTGTATTCGCAGGCCGGTTTTATCCATTGTGATAACCCTAATTCTGGTTATCGTGGGATCCGTTAGTTATACCTATTTGCAGCTCCGACAATACCCTCAAGTGGATCGACCCGTCATCAGCGTGACCACAACCTACGAAGGAGCCAGCCCTAAGATTATTGAATCTCGAGTCACAAAACCTTTGGAATCTGCGCTGGCTGGGATCGAAGGGGTTGAGTTTCTCTCCTCCCAAAGTACGGCTGAAACCAGTGCCATCAACCTTAATTTCCAGCCCGGAAGGGACATTGACGCCGCTGCCAGCGACGTGAGAGATCGCGTAAGTCGGGTACGCAACAAGCTTCCCCTGGAAGCCAGGGATTCCATCATTAAAAAATCTGAGGCAGAAGCGGCCTCCATTATCGATTTGGCTTTGTATAGCACGAAGGACGTAAGCACGGCAGAGTTGTACGATTATGCCCACCACTATCTAGAAAATGAGTTGGAGTCCATCGGGGGCGTGTCTGCCGTTGAGGTTCTCGGATCCAGTGGGCGCGTCGTGCATGTGTGGTTAGATCCCATAAAAATGGCCGCCTATCGTGTGACCACTCAGGATATCACGAGCTCTCTCAAACAACAAAACGTTCATATTCCCGCAGGCCGTATCACAGGAAATGACCGGGAGTTCACCCTAACAACGGCCGCCAACCTCCAAAATATCAATGCCTTTGAAAATGTTATTGTGAGTCGAGAAAAGGACCACCTCATCAAATTAAGGGACATCGCTCGGGTAGAGTTCGCGCCCGCTGAGGAAAAAAGTTTAGTACGGTTTAACAAAAAACCCGCTCTTGCCATCAGCCTCATGAAAAAATCCGTAAGTAACCCCCTGACAATTGCCAAGGAGCTTCGGAAACTTCTCCCCTCCATTGAGCAGAATCTTCCTGACGGTATGAAGATTGAAATCGCCTATGATAAAACCGTTTATATCCAGCAGTCCCTGGACGAAGTTTATAAGACATTCTTTGAGGCCACTGTCTGTGTATTTTTCGTTATTCTCTTGTTCTTGTGGTCTTTCAGAGCCGCTTTCATCCCCCTTATCACCATCCCTGTCTGTATTATCGCTACCTTTACGTTGCTTTATATATTTGGCTTTACCCTCAACACCCTGTCTCTCCTTGCCATCGTTCTTGCCATCGGGCTTGTGGTGGATGATGCCATCGTCATGATGGAAAACATCCACCGCTATATTGAACTGGGTCTTTCTCCTTTTAAAGCCGCCCTCAAGGGAAGCAGTGAAATCAGTTTTGCCATCATCGCCATGACGCTTACTTTGGCGGCAGTTTATGCTCCCATCTCCCTCTCTCAAGGAACCATTGGAAAACTTTTCACTGAATTTGCGCTCACCCTTGCGGGGGCTGTTTTGATTTCTGGATTCGTGGCCTTAACCCTATCTCCTATGATGTGTGCTTACATCCTCAAACCAAAGGAAAAATCAAAAAGAAGGCTCTTGTCCAAAAACGCCTCTTTTTTCGAAAAAGTTTCCGACAAAGCCCATGAATTTTCAGAAAAATTTAATTTTGAAAAGGTTTATCAAAGAATAGAAAACCGATACAGCATCCTCTTGAGATGGTCCATGAAATTCAGAGGCACGATTCTCGCCTTTGCTGCCCTCTTTTCCCTCATCGGGGTCATCATCGGGTTCAAATTCCTGCCCAGCGAGTTGGCCCCCCAAGAAGATCAAGGAATCGTCAACGCCATAGCCTATGTCCCCCAAGGAGCAACCCTTCAATACATTAGTCATTACGTACAAGAAATGGAAGATATTGTGTCAAAGGTGCCGGAGGTTAAAAAACAGCTTTCCATCGTGTTGCCTTCCACAGGATTTGTGATAACCCGAAATCTTTTGGAAAAATGGAAGGAACGGAAACGGTCAAGTTTGGATATCATCAAGGATGTAGCCCCTCAACTAAAAGACATAACGGGTATTCGGGCCCGTCCCAATGCAGGATCTACCATCATCAGCGGGGGGAAAAGCGATGATATGGTTCAATTTGTATTACAAACAACAAAGTCTCAAAACGAACTAGACCTCTCTTCTGAGCTCTTGGAATACGCTTTGAGAAAAGCAAAAGTGATTCCTTTGCTGAATTCAGATAGAGGAGAAGATACACAGGAATATGTGATCGAAATCGATCGCGATAAGGCCGGCATGCTGGGTGTGGATGTGGCCACCATTGGCGAAACTTTCGATACTTTTATCAGTGGGCGACGTCTAACTGACTTCAAAAAAGACAGTGAGCAATTTGAAGTCATCGGATCTGTTTTGGAAAAAAAGAGACGGTCTCCCGATGATCTGAATGAATTATTTGTCCGAGGCCGGGTTAAGGACAAGGAAACCATGATCCCTCTTATCAACCTCGTGACCCTCAAAAAGGAAACCATCCCCCTACAGATCAACCACTATAACCAGCTTAGATCTGTGACAATTTCTGGGGAGCTGTCTCCAGGTGTCAGCTTGGGAGAGGCCGTAGAAAAGTTTGAAGCCCTCGCCGCTGAGATCTTACCAGAAGGTATTCGCACAGAGTTTGCAGGGGAAACAAAACAATACTTACAGGCCCGCTACACCATCTATTTGATCTTTGGATTGGCCTTGGTCTTCATCTTTTTAGTTATGGCCGCTCAGTTTGAAAGCTTTACGGACCCCCTTATTATCATGTTTACCGTGCCTCTTTCCCTGTCGGGCGCCATTATCACCCTAAAATTGGTGAATGGCTCCATTAATATCTATAGTCAAATTGGGCTCATCACCCTCATTGGGCTTATCACAAAGCATGGGATTTTAATTGTGGAGTTTGCGAATCAGATCCGTCGCGAAAAGGAAAGTATCAGCAAAACAGAAGCGGTGATTCAGGCAACATTGTTGCGACTTCGCCCCATTCTTATGACAACAGCGGCCATGGTATTGGGCGCCATTCCTTTGGTTTTTGCCTCCGGCGCGGGAGCCGAAAGCCGTCGTCAAATCGGATGGGTGATTTTTGGAGGCATGTTGATTGGAACCCTCTTTACTTTGTTTGTGATTCCTGCCATTTATACATTCTTGGTGAGACCCCCTCGTAAAGAATTAGAGTAATGATTCCCCGCACAAAGTTCCTAGAATTTATAAAAGATAAAATTGGCCCTTTTCAAGGAGTGGGCGTATTCACCCTTTACTACATGAACCTCTATGATCATTTCCCTACAAAAAAATGGTTCGCTAGCTGGAACTGGCCTGCTTTTTTCTGGGGATTTTTTGGCATGGAGCTTGTTTGGATGCTTTACCGCCGCATGTATTTTTACGCAATCCTGTACATGGCGGCTCTTTTTGGGGCTCTTACTGTCCTCACGGTGGGAACAGGAATTTTCATGAATATTCCTTTTGCAACGGTCACCCCTACGGGAATGATCCCCCTTCTTATGGCTTTAAAACATTGTCGGCTTTTTCTTCAGATGGTCCTTGCTCTTGCCTTTGGCGTTTGGGGAAATGCCCTCTATTTTTCCCATGTTAGACGACAGCTCTCTAGAGGGAGCGAGTCTCAAGGGGGAACCTCTTTAGGCATACCCCTCCTTTTTATGGTTATTATGTTAGTGGTTCCTTTTCTTCTTTTAAAATCAATGTACCCCTCTTTTTATGACCAATTTCAAGGGGGGCTGTCTTAAGTTTTATTCTTTTCCTTCATCCTAGATTATTGTATAAGTTAGACAAATGACCCTCACGCGCACAAAATTTTTAGATTTTATTAAGAACACCAGTCCCTTACCGGATAGAATTGGAAATGCGCCCGCCCACTACGGAAAGGTGTATGACAAACATTCTGGAAAGAAATGGTTTATCAGTTGGAACTGGGCCGCTTTTTTCTGGGGATTGTTAGGGTTGCCCTTGGTCTGGATGCTCTACCGCCGCATGTACCGCTATGTGGGGTTCTGTCTTCTGGGGCTTGTGGGCCTGATGGTTGCCATGTACATGTTCTACGTCTTTAGCATCGACACCAGAATTTATCACCTCTTTCCCTCCCTTTTGGCCTCTTTTTGGTTAGCCGTGGGACTTCTTTTCGGGGGAGCACAGCACATGGTCCGATGGGCTATAGAGGTTTCAGGTCTTCCTTTTTCTGCTTTTTTTATAAAAAAAATGTGGGTTTTTCTCCAAGTGCTTCTGGCCATAGGCTTCGGGGCTTGGGGAGATTCTTTATATTTTAATTCCCTCAAAAAAGAATCCCTACCCTCTCAAAAAAAATCCGCTGTCATCCTTTCTTTCATTTCAATAATGCTTGTGATAGCCCCTCTTGTTATTTTTAAATTTCTCTAAATTAAGGTATCCTTGTCCTTATGAGCAATTTCGTGAAACACTCCCTTAAACCTTCCATCGCCCTTGTGGGATGTGGCGACTGGGGGAAGAATATTGCCCGTACTCTTGCGGGTCTAGAAGCCCTAGGTGCCATTGTAGACCCCACGTCTACAGGTTTAGAAAAAGAACTAAGGGTGCCCGACCTCACCTTTGATCAATGCTTAAAGGATCCTTCCATTTCTGCTGTAGTCATTGCTACCCCTACCCCCACCCACTTTGATCTCGCTCACAGGGCACTTACAGCAGGCAAACACATCTTGGTAGAGAAACCCCTCGCCACAGAAACAAGGCAGGTTCGTACCCTCTTAAAACTAGCAAAAAAGAACCATCGGATTCTGATGGTGGGGCATCTTTTGATCTATCATCCCGCCTTCCAAAAAATTGCAGAGTGGGTAGACTCGGGAAAAATAGGCGACGTTCTCCAAATCCAAACCTACCGAATGAATTTAGGAAAAGTCCATCTTCATGAAAGTGTGACCTGGGATCTGGGACCCCATGATCTTTCCATGGTCTTTGCCCTCATGAAGGGAAGCAAGTTAAAGAAGTTTTCCGCCCATGGAAAGGCTCACATAACTCCCCATCATGATACGAATGTGATTTTCCTTGAATTCGAAAAAGGAATCTCTGCCCAGGTTAACCTATCTCGCCTTCATCCCTGGAAAGAACAGCGACTTGTGGTCATTGGCACCAAGGGAGTTGCCGTGTTTGATGACACAAAACCTTGGTCAGAAAAGGCCACTTTTTATAAGAGCCACGCTGTTCTTGCAGAAGGGAAAGTAACCCTCACCAAAGATGACAGGGGAGAGCCCTTTCCCTTGGAGCCAGCTGAGCCTTTGCGTTTAGAACTCCAACATTTCATTCAGTGCATAGAAAAAAATCAAGACCCCTTAACCTCTGCAGAATCTGCCCTGGAAGCCATATCTCTCCTTAATAAGATTGAGAAATTCCACTCTTAAAAAGAATGATTCAAGCATTGTCCCTTGAAAAGATTTTTAATTCAGGTAGTCTTTTAAATTGAACACAATTTTTAGGGGATTTCCATGTCAATACGTCTAACCACTCTGCCCAACGGCTTTCGCATCATCACGGATTTCATCTCCACTGTAGAAACAGCCTCCGTGGGTGTTTGGATTGGCGCCGGATCCCGCTACGAAACCCCTGAAAACAATGGGGTTGCCCATTTTCTGGAGCACATGGCTTTTAAGGGAACCACCTCCCGTTCTGCCTATGAAATTTCCAAGGCCATTGAAGATGTTGGGGGGTATTTAAATGCCTATACAAGCCGAGAAATTACTGCTTACTATGCCCGTGTTTTAAAAGAAGATGTGGGGCTCGCCATCGATATCTTGGGAGACATTCTTCAAAACTCCACATTCGATATGGAGGAGCTTACAAAAGAACGGGATGTTATTCTTCAAGAAATCCATCAATCAAAGGACATCCCCGATGATGTCGTGTTTGATCACTTTCAAGAAATAGCTTATCCAACTCAAGCCCTGGGACGCACGATTTTAGGGCCGGAAAAGAACATAAAATCTATGACCCGGGAAACCCTCATTGAGTTCATGAAGAACCACTACAATCCCTCTCAGATGGTTTTTTCGGCAGCCGGCAATGTGAGCCACGATGAAATTGTTGCCAGGGTTCAGTTATACTTTTCTCAAGAGAAAAAAGCGCTGCCCTTTGTTCCAGAGCCGGCTTCCTATAAAGGAGGAACGCTCCAAGAAACCAGAGAACTTGAGCAAGTCCACCTCATTCTGGGCGTCAAAGGTGTTTCATCCCAACATAAGGATTTTTATACATCGTCCATCTATTCAACTCTTTTAGGAGGAGGTATGTCTTCTCGGTTGTTCCAAGAAGTTCGAGAAAAGAGGGGATTGGCCTACTCCATCTACTCTTTCTCCTCTTCCTATAAAGATTCTGGAGTATTTGGGGTTTACGCAGGCACCAGCAAAAAAGAGGCCCCCCAAGTTTTAGAGGTTATTAAAGAAGAACTCCGTAAATCCACAAAAACCCTCTCGCAAGAAGAAGTGAATCGGGCTAAGTCTCAATTAAAGGCAGGGCTTTTGATGGGCATGGAAAGTACCTCTCATCGGGCAAAGACCTTGGCACAACAACTTCTCACCTTTGGAAAAGTATTTACTTCGGAAGAAATTGTTCAAGAAATAGACGCCCCTTCTTTAGAGAGAATTCAAGAGTTTGCAAAAACTATTCTAGATTGTCCCTTCTCTTTAGCGGCCGTTGGTCCTGTAAAGGTTTTAGAAAAAGCTGTGGATTTTCAAGAAAAGATCTTTTAGTAATTCTATTAATAATTTAAATAAAAAAATTTACCTTATTAATAAAAATATTGATTTTTATTAATAATACTAGTAATTTCAAAAAATGAACTGAGAAGGAATAATCTCAGAAACTTATTTTTACAACAATATAAACTTAACAGGAGGAATTCTTTGTCTGCGATAGACCTCGTCAGCTATATAGCGATTTTAGAAAGCCTTTACGAAGACTTTAACCAACTGCATTTCTATGCGGAAGAGGCGCGTACTTCCTTAGATATCGCCCTGGAAGCTTTAGAAAAAGCCCAAAAACTTTCAAGAATCCTCGAAGTTCGCATAAAGTCGGGCCGTAAAAATCAGGAGACACTTGTTTCTTTTCTAAACTCTACCACTCCATCTGACGGTAACACAAAGCCTCGGCCACGTGGGAGGAGCTGACAGAGGAGCTCCCTTCCAAATCCGCAATGGTGCGGGCCACTTTCAAAATACGATAGTAGCTTCGAGCGGACAGTCTAAATTTTTCAGCCGCTTGATTCAGAAGCTTTTTTCCTTCTTCCGAAGGGGTTGCTACCTCTTCCAACAAAGGGCCTGATAAATCCGAATTGGTAAAACTTTTCTTTGGTGCCTCTGAGTTAAGGACCTCATACCGTTCTTTTTGGATTTTTCTTGCCTTCATAACCCTTTGCTTTATGGAGGCACTTGATTCTCCAACCTCCATGGAACTCAACTCCACCGGTGCCACCGCGGGCATACTGATATGCATATCGATGCGGTCTAAGAGGGGACCCGATATCTTAGATTGGTAATCCCGTCCGCACAAAGGAACTCGACTACAGGACCGACCCGGATCCGTCAGATATCCACATCGACAGGGATTCATGGCAGCAATCAATTGAACCTGTGCCGGATAGGTTATATGAAAATTAGCCCGTGCCACAGAAATTTGGCCCGTTTCCAAAGGTTGGCGCAAGGACTCGAGTGCCGCTCTTGAAAATTCTGGCAATTCATCCAGAAACAAAACCCCTCGATGGGCCAGAGAAATTTCTCCCGGCCGCGCCTTTAATCCACCCCCCACAAGAGCGGGGAGGGAGGCGGAGTGATGGGGGTCCCGGAAAGGGCGATCGTGAAGAAGACGACCTTCCGGAAGCAATCCAGCCACACTATAGATCATACTTAGCTCCAGGGCTTCCTCCGGTTCCAAGGAGGGAAGAATAGTGGGCAATCTTTTGGCCAGCATGGATTTTCCAGCTCCGGGAGGACCAATCAACAATACATTGTGCCCTCCTGCGGCTGCAATTTCCAAAACTCTTTTTGCCGTGGCCTGACCTTTAATCTCCCTAAAATCCACCCCAGAACTTTCGGGAATAGAAATACGCGCTTCGGGAGGGCTCAGCACCTGATTGCCTTTAAAATAATTCACAAGGGACAAGAGATTGGGTGCTGCCACAACTTCAAGATCTTTTATCCAGGCCGCTTCTGGACCAGATTGGGCAGGACAAATGAGCTTCCGATTTTGGGCATATGTTTGAAAAGCTGCGGGCAACACCCCAGGCACAGAGGCCAAAGATCCGTCGAGGGCCAGTTCTCCCACAGCTGTGCATTGGGAAAGTTCTTCCCTATTTAAAACCCCCATGGACCCAAGAAGGGCCAGGATGATGGGGAGGTCGTAGTGTGTGCCTTCTTTTTGGACGCGGGCGGGAGCTAAGTTAACAGTGATTTTTTTCGCCGGTAAGGAAAGACCAATGGCGTGAAGAGCGTTTCGAATGCGTTCTCGGGATTCTCCTACCGCCTTATCAGCAAGGCCTACGATGGCAAAAGAGGGGAGGTTGCCGTAGGTCGTCTGAACTTGCACTTCAACATCCAAAGTATCAATACCTTGAAAGGCAACCGTCCAGATTTTTGAGACCATCAGTTCTCCTTAGAATTTTTTCCCTTGGCAGATTGAATCCATCTTCCTTTATTTAGGCCAGGCTTGGATTTTTTTTCCTTCTCGACCCTATTTCGCTCAAGGGGAGAGGGCTGTTTTTTTGTATTAAAAACTTTCCGACGACGACGTTCCAACACAGTCATCAGACGCATATAGCTCACTACTTTTTTCACATTTTTAGTGGTCCTGCAAATCTCAATGATCTTATCCAGCTCTTTTTTACCATTGCAAACACCCACTAAATAAACGACCCCATCCACCACCACAACCTCACAGTTTCGGGAACTGATGTCAGAATCCATAAACAGAAGGGTGTTCAGTTTTGTGGAGATCCATTTATCCTTGGCATAATCTCCTAAGGATCGAGGCTCTCCCACAGTTGTTTCATCAATAACAGCCCGGACGCCCGGCACCTGCCATGCCAATCGTACCGCATCTTCTTGCATTTTCTTTGTAAGGATTCGCCCCGTGAAGAGAACACGTCCTTCATACACATTAATGTTGATGCGGTGATGAAGCACATGGTTATGCTCAAACAAAACGATGTTTAGGCGTGCCTGTATTTCCGTATCGGTCACATATCCCCCCAGCCCCCGCTCTTGAGAGGTGGTATCAAGAGTAGCCACACTGGAAGAGAATATGGTGTGGGGAGAGCATCCGTCCAAAAACAGAACGCTTACAAATAAAATCCATCCAAATGCTTTCATCTACGCCTCTAAAATATTCTTCAAGTGGACCGGCAAGGCCCTTGAGCTCACCAACATAGCATCAAATCGAACCTGTTGTGTAGTCGGATATCGCATCAAATAATGTTGAACTGCTTTTTTAAGACGCTCTTGCTGATAAAAGCTAATGGCATGAATGGCCTTTTCCAAAGATTCACGGGCCTTCACCTCCACAAACACAAGTGTATTCCCTCGTGTAGCAATCAGATCAATTTCCCCCAAAGGACTTCTGTAACGTTTATGGAGAATGGAGTATCCTTTAAAACGCAAGATCCAGGCGGAAAGAGACTCGGCATACTTACCCCGTTTCCAGGAGCGTTTTCCGCGATGATGTCTGTCTATACTCATTTCAATTTGCATAATAGAGATTTTGAGTCTCAAATTGAAGACTATTTATGCAAGAGTTTTATTCCTCTTCCAGAAAATGTTTAGTACGAGTGAAGCAAAGGTTGAGTTTCCCACGTGTACATAGATGTACATGAGGGAACCGAGAGCCTGTAGTTTCACGAAGTAATAGGCATTTTCTGGAAGCAGATGGGATCAAATTTGACAAAATTTTAAAGGTGAGTATCCTGGAGGGGAATAAAATATAGCCAGACGGATTTAAGATGTCGGCTATAATAAGGGTGGCATGAAAACAGAATCCTATAAGTTACTAACAAAATATCCTGCAGGAAGTACCCGAGAAATTGCGTCTCTCGCTTGGCCCCTGATGATCACCATCATGTCCGGCAACTTGATGATTTTCGTAGATCGATGGTTGCTGTCTTGGTATTCCTTAGAGGCCATGAATGCCATCGCTGTCATTGCCCAGGTCCTGTGCGTTTTCCAATTTGCCCCCATTGCCTTGACAAGCATCTCAGAGGTATTTGTGGGCCGCTTCAATGGCGCTCAGGACTATAAACAAATTGGAAAACCTGTCTGGCAAATGCTTTGGCTCGCCCTCTCTCTGGCTATTGTCTACATCCCTCTGGGTATCTTTGCCTGGCCTCTGATTCCTCAGGAGTTTCAGAAAGAAGGGATTCCCTATTTTCAATGGATGATGTCCTTTTCTTTTTTGATGCCCATGATCGGCGCTTTGGCCGGATTTTATGCGGGACGGGGTCAGGTGAAAATCCTCAGCGTGGTGGCCCTAGTTTCCAATATTATAAATGGTATTTTGTCCGCTGTTTTATTGTTTGGAATCAAAGGATTTATTCCCTCTCTTGGTACCAAGGGTGCCGCTTTTGGAACAATCCTGGCACAGCTTTTTTATGTGGGAATCCTTCTATTTATTTTCTTAAAACGAGAGAATCGAAAACTCTATCACACCCATAAGTGGCCCTTTCATAAAAAATTGTTCCGGGAATGCATAGACATCGGACTTCCCAACTCCGTGAGCCACAGCATTGAATTTGGAGGCTGGGCCTTGGTGACTCTCTTGGTCGCCAGTCTCGGCATGGAGTACGCCACCGTGAACAACATTGCGGTCAGCATTTTTGTGCTCTTTAATTTTTTGGTGGAAGCTCTTCAGAAGTCCGTCATCGCCATCGCCTCTAACCTGATCGGTGCAGAAAAAGATGGCAAAATAAACAAAGCCATCAGATCCGCCGCTAAATTTCAGGGCGTCTTGGTGATGATCACCTCCCTGCCTCTCGTCTTCTTTTCTTCTTATTTAATTCGCCTCTTTATTCATGATGAGGCAACCTTGGAGGCCCTCCTAAGACCAACACAAATCGCCGTCGTCTTTGTGTGGCTTTATTTCTCCATCGATGGCATGAGCTGGATTTTTGCAGCAGTCCTGACCGCGGCAGGCGACACAAAATTCATCATGAAGACAAATATGGTCACAATCTTTCTCTTTTGCCTCTTCCCCGTGTACCTGTTTGTGTACCTCCAGAAAGGGCCCTACTATCTTCCCTGGGCCATCTCAGCCTTTTATTCGTCCGTGAATTTTTCCCTCTTTTGTTGGCGCTATAAAAGCAACATTTGGCGCCAGAATCTGGAACCTGTTTAATCTTTTTCATTGTGATATAGTGGAAAGACAGAGGGTATCTATCGTGAAAAAAATTTGGACTATTATCGGGATTTTATTTGTACTTTCTAGCCATGGAAAAGTTGTCTATAACGCAGGCCTTTCTCTGGATCTGGGAACCCTTCAGAATCTTCACTATAAAGAGACTCTCTCCGGTGGGTCAGGAGGGGTGGATGTTTATGAGCTTCGAGAGAAGAAGTATACCCTGAAAGCCTCTCGGGAAACAGACCATATCAACGAGGAAATTATGGCCGATGGACTTTATAAAAGTCTGGGCGTTCCTGTCCCCCCCTTCATGGTATTGAATTCCCTAGAAGAACTTCCAAATTTTTATCCTTCTCAACAAAAATGCCCAAAGGGACCCTATCGTCTGGCAGAGTTCATTGAGGGGTATCCTCCCACCAAAGAGCAAATAGATAAGGAAATTAAGTCCTTTTTCGTGGCAGATGCCCTTTTAGCAAACCGAGATATTGCAGCTGGTGTTGAACGCAATGTAATTATTAAAGACAACATCGCTTATCGTATTGATAATGGCGGCAGCCTGCGATTCAGATCTAAGGGTGAACGGAAGGGGAGGGCAGAAGATTCTTGGGATTCAAGCCTTATTCCGGAACTCAAAACCCTCTTGGTGCACGGTGCTATGGTGTACCAAGGACTAAGTGACGCAGAAGCCCAAAAACAAATGCGCACCGTCTTGGCAAAAGCTCCTGATGTCCTCAAAACGTTTCACCGGGTTGGGAAAGCCCTGAATTTATCAGAGGAAAGTTATACAGACCTTGAACATATGCTGGTGGGACGGCTACGAACCCTTACAGTTCTTGCAAATCCAGATAATACCTACGTAGCCCCTAGGAATAGGTATACGTCCCCTTTTACCGCGGCGGGGGCTTTTCTCCTCTCAACACGCGAGGGGAAACTTTATGCGCTCCTCGGACAAAGAAATTCCTCACAACCTCATGTCCATGAGACGTGGTGTACTTTGGGAGGTAAAGCTGACTACGGCATTGATTTGGATCTGGCTACCGCTGCGTCACGGGAGATTTATGAGGAATCTGATAAACGCATCAATATTCCCGATACGGAGCTACGAGTTGCTCCTTCCCATGATCTGGTGCGACCCGATCATCTCTTCCGACAATACTTTATTACAATTCCCTATGTGGATGTGGCAGGCATTCATTACCATGAATACCTAGATTATAAATGGATTCCTGTGGAAAATCTTCTTTCGCGAAAAACCCTTGAAACAGGAACAATCGAAGGCACCTCCATGAAGCTCTTCGAGCCCTTCTGGGACATGCTCAAAACAGAACAAGTTCAGTATCTCCTGAAAAGATATGTCTTAAATAGGCCCCAAACCAGAGAGCTTCATACCCAATCCACCGTTCAAAATCCCCATCTTCCCGTCAATGGAAAGATCAACAACTTCCCACCAGAACTTTCCTCCACCCAATTTGAGAAGGAGCGTCAGCTGGGGCATTCTGTTATTAATAAAAGTATCATGCTTCGAGATATCAAAGCGAGACTCCCTGAAGGGCTGTCAGGGGCCCTAAATTATGTTTCAAATGAGGATATTTCTTCTCCTTATCGATATACAGCGTCAGAAGGTCAATTAAAGATTTATTTAGGAGATGCTTATACGCCAGTCACTTCCTTGGAAACACTTCGATCTTTAAAGAAAAACATCGACATAGCTCTCCAAAAAAGCGTGCAGAAAGTAGATTTAGATTTATCCATCCCTACCCGACTACCTGCCCTTCTAAAAGATAAATTCTTTCGTTCTCAACTCCTAACTGTGCTTATGAAAGAACGGTCCTACGATCCCCGTTCCTTGGCTCTCTATCACGCGTGTGATGGAAATATTGGTTTTTTGTATGATATTTTCACCGAGCTTCGACAGCTCATCAGTGGTAAATTTCACCAAGATAGCCAGCTATTTCGAGGTATTGACGAAGCCTTTAAAGACGTTGATAACATTTTCACCTTTCAAAGAAAATTTGGAGTTGATCCAGAGAATCGGGGAAAAAACTCTTTTGAGGGAAACTATAAGGGAAACTATCAAGACTTAGCTATCTCTACAAACTTCTTTTTGTTTGGCAATCCAGAGAACCCAACTTCGTGCAGTTTTAGTTTATTTTTTGACAGCGCTTCTTTGCAGCCCATTGATATAGGAAAGTTTTTATCTTATTTAGAAATTGCGTTTGGAGGACTTAGACTTGATAGAGACCGATATACGCGCCTTTATGAAAGCATTATCAAGGAAACCCCCAATTTAGATGGACGTCTCTATCAGATATTCATAAATCCTAATTATATAAACACTTTAGTGTATGGAGCTTTATCCGGAGGATATCCTTATTATTTTAATTATTCTAGATTGCGAGATTTGTTAAAAACTGAAAGAGTTACAACTAAGTTTCCAGATATATCAGTGTCTGTAACCCATAGCTGTACCCCCCTTAAATCCCCTCCCAAAATTTCTTTGGTTACAACTAGCACGGCTCCCAAAGGATTTTTTGAGGTCCTAAAAGAAAATCCTGATCTGTTTGGAATAGCAGTCAGCGATGCCCAGAGACATGTAGATAGGGGAACAACAGGGGCAAGCATTTTACAGGCACGCCTTCTGTTGAGTCCAGAGTGTTTTCATAACCCTCAAATTGTAAAGACCTTTCTGTATCATAGAACGGAAAAAGCTCAAGAAAATCACGGAAAATTCCTTGAAAAACTTCGGGAATACCTCAGAGAAGATCTATCTGTATGGCTCCATAAAAAAGAACAGCTAGAGTCAGGGGTGTCTACTCATGCTGAGATTCCAACCGCCGCCCGCACCCGATATTCTGAGTTATACAAAAAAAACTTTGGAAAGCAGTATGCGCTACAAGGAGTTCCCTTCAATAAAACTCTGGCTAAAGTAGAATCATTAAAAGACACATCTCTGCTTGAAGATTTAATAAGAAAACATGGTTTGGAAAAAGTTCTTTTAACGCCTATAATTTCTGCTGATTCTTATAAAGAAGACTTCTCAAATTTGGGGGGCAGAAGTGCCCTATTGTATCAGGATTGGGTCTTTAAGTACTTAGAAGAAATCCTCAATGATCCGTCTAAATCTCCTTCTGAAAGGGGGAAGCTTGAAAACTTCTTGAAATCTCCTCCCCAAGAGGGAATATTTTTGGGTAAAATCTTAGAAAACCTTTATACCTCCCACGATGTGAAGCGTCTTGACGGCTTGATCAAAAAATATGGGTTTCAAAAAGTATTTTTTACGGCATCCTCTACTCTAAGCAGGGGGGGTAAGACCCGTCTCACTTGCCCTCCTTTAGTAGATCAAGACTGGTCTCGCGCTTACCTGGAAGGAATTATGAATGATCCCTCTCCAGAATCTCTGTCCAAAAAAGAGCATTTTGGAGAGCTCTTGATACAACCATTAATGGTAGAGATCGATCAGTTGAAAGGCTGGGAACATTTTAATGACATCAGAATTCCAGAATACCTCTTTATGATGAAACTTTATGCTTCTGCAAAAGCTGTTTTTGCCTCTTTGGTAGAAAAAAGAATTTTGGAACATTCTTTGGCTCCAAAAGAAATTTTTGATATTCTTCAAGGAGTCCTTTTTACCTGGTCTGATTTGAGAGAGTTCCTCCAAATAGATCCTTCTTATTCGTCAGGAAAAACATTCATGAATAACCTTATCAGAAATTTTTTAGATCAAGAAAGCATTCATTTTAATAAGAAACAAGAATTTCTAAAAAAATTACTAGATCTTCCTAAAATGAAAGAAGAAAAATTTAAAGAGGTTATTTACAGTTCTATTTTGCAATCTTCTCTTTCAGAGAAGGAAAAGAAGGAATGTGAACCTTGGGAAAGGCTTTACGCAGATGCTCCAAAGAAAAAAGATTTTATCGAAAGTATTTATGGCTTAGGTTTTGATTTAGGAAATCCTCTAGAAAAATATAGACTTATAGAGAGATTAGCCCCTATTTGGGGACCTTATGCAAGTGAAGCAACAGGGTATGCTATAGTAATTTGTTTGGATAGATTCACGAGTTTAAAATCCAACGAGGTATCAAGCCAGAAGAAGAAGTATGAGGATATTTCCTTAACCACAGAAAATATTAATCAACTAACTCATTTCTTAGAAAGCCTTCTGCCCATTATACAGGTACATTATGATAAAAAAGTTCCCTCTTACCAAGAGTTAGAGTGGCCAATTAGACATATTACAAGGAACTTTATCCCTAATTCTCTCAAAGAATTTTCGCAAGATCCGGTACGCGTAAAGGCTTTGGAACGTCTCCAGGCTTTACTCTCTTTTAGCGATATCAAACGGAGGTAGAAACCTTTCTTTCAAATATACAAATTTAGTCTTAAAAATCACCCTGTAACCCCCATGGAACAAGGGTTTTTTGAAGGCACCATGTCTTTCGCGGTAGCTTGTCTAACATTCCCTTTAGTTAAAAAATCTGGACTCCACGTCGGCGCGAGGCGCCTCCTCTAGGTGATGGTATGGACAGGTTGCAGGAAGCAATTTGTGGGGATAGAGTAGAGCCAGCAAAAGATGGGGCTCTACTCCATCTACTTAAAAACCATAACCATCAAGGAGATGATCATGAAAGATATTACAATACTTGGAATCGA
>CAIWGV010000033.1 GCA_903912365.1 uncultured Alphaproteobacteria bacterium | reverse complement strand
TTCTTGAGACAGGGCATAGTTATTTAGTTTATAAATATTACTGTGTAGACACTTAATCTGCATAAAAAAGACCTCCTAGGTTATGGTTTCAACAAACATATCCTGAAGGTCTTTTTTTTATTCGCAAGGGGGATCTCGCTTCGCTATTTATGGCTCCGCTTATCCCCCTCGCTCAGTCTCACATCTATCTGAACTTTTACAGGATAAATGCTAAATTAGAAAACTTTCCCTAAACATCCAAATCTTCTACAAACTGGGCATTTTGTTGGATGAAATCAAAGCGCGTCTCCGGGTTTTTACCCATGACGTTTTCTACGAAAATCTCCAGCTCTTCCAGATTCTTATTGTCTACATCTGTCAGTTTGATCTGGAGGAGAGTCCTTTTATCCCGGTGCATGGTGGTGTCTCGGAGTTGAACAGGGCTCATTTCTCCCAATCCTTTGAAACGGCTGACTTCCACCTTGGCGGATCCTTTAAATTCTTCCTTCAAAACTTTTTCTTTCTCTTTGTCATCCTTCACATAGATGGACTTTCCCCCTTGGGAGAGGCGATAAAGAGGTGGTTGCGCCAAATACAGATGCCCATTTTCAATCAAGGGACGGAGTTCTTTATAGAAAAAAGTCATGAGGAGGGACGCAATGTGAGCCCCATCCACGTCGGCGTCCGTCATGATGATGATTTTTTCATAGCGAAGTTTGTCTTCTTTGTAATGGTCTCGCGTGCCGCAGCCTAGGGTCTTCTCTAGATCTTGAATGGACTGGTTGGCCCGCAGTTTTTCGATTGTTGCGTTAGCCACGTTTAGAATTTTTCCCTTCAAAGGAAGAATGGCTTGCGTAAAACGGTCGCGGGCTTGCTTGGCGGACCCTCCCGCCGAATCTCCTTCCACCAGGAACAGTTCTGTTCCCTTGGGATCTTGCTGAGTGCAGTCTGCCAGTTTTCCAGGGAGCCGCAGTTTTTGAGACAGAGGTTTCCGGGTTTCATCTCTTTCTTGCTTTTGCTTTTCCCGCAATTCCGCCATGCCAATCATGGACTCCAGAAGGGCTGTGGCGCCTTCCATATTGCCCGTGAGCCAATGGTCAAAGTGGTCCTTCACGGCATTTTCAACCAGCTTTGCAACCGTTGCGGTGGCGAGTTTTTCTTTTGTTTGTCCCTGGAATTGGGGGTTGGGAATGAAAACGGAAATCACCGCCACGCTGCGGCAAAAAACATCGTCCGCCGTAATTTTGCTGTGGTTTTTTGCTTTGGTGAGTTCCCCAAAATCCTTCATGCCTTTGAGCAATGCATGTCGGAAGCCATTTTCGTGAGTTCCTCCATTGGTAGTGCCAATGGTATTACAATAAGAAGTAAAGGCGCCATCGCCCCGGGCAGCCCAGGTAATGGCCCACTCAATGCGGCCTGCTTTGTTGGGAAACTCCATATGGCCCTGGAAAGGAACGGGCACCAAAAGTTCCCGATTTTCAATCATGGTCTTGAGGAAGTCCACGATTCCTTGGGGAAAGTGGAATTCTGCCTCTAGGGGAACGGAGGCGGGACCACATCCCTCATCACAGGACCACAAAATTCGAACGCCCCGGTGGAGATAGGCCCTGGACCGTGCCATCTTGTAAACAATCGCGGCTTTAAAGGCTACATCGTCGCCAAAAATTTCAGGGTCTGGTTTAAAGGAAATAGAGCTTCCTGTGCCCGGCTCTTTTAATTTCTCTACCGCTTTGAGCTTTGTGGTTGGAAGCCCACGAGAATACTCCTGATGCCACAGTTTTCCTTCGCGCTTTACTTCTGCCACTAGATGTTCGGACAAAGCATTCACAACGGAAATCCCCACCCCATGGAGACCACCGGCGGTTTCGTAGTTCTTGTTGTTAAACTTGCCGCCCGAATGGAGGGTGGTGAGAATCACTTCCAGCGCTGATTTATCTGGGAACTTAGGGTGGGCATCTACAGGGATTCCCCGACCATTGTCGGAAATTGTAACGTATCCGTTTTTGCCCAAATGAATCTTGATGATGGTAGCGTGGTTGGCGCCCACTTCATCCATGGCATTATCCAGGATCTCTGCCACCAAATGGTGCAGGGCCTTTTCGTCCGTGCCGCCAATGTACATGCCAGGCCGATGGCGGACAGGATCGAGGCCTTCCAAGACCTCAATGTCTTTTGCGGAGTAATTCTTCTGGGAGCCCTTTTTCTGAGGAGACTCCATCTTATCTAATAAACTTGTCATGATCAGGTTCTATGAACATCTCTTTTAAAGATCTATTCTAGTCTTTTTGGCTGCAAATAGCCATGGATTTTTTGAAATATGGATCCCTATTCCTTCAAAATCCATGACCATTTTCGCCTAAAAACCCTTAAAATATTTTCATTCAAAAGAAATATTCACAGAACCTGATCATGATGGATTTTTGTGTTCTGCGCAAGAATCCTTCGACGCCCACACCGCCACAGCCCCCAAAGCAAAGAATACTGTCATATAGAGGGCAGGGGCCCAGATCCATCCTGTTTCATGCCAGAGAAAGAGACAAGCCGCGGTGCTGAGGCGTCCTACAGTGCCCGCACTCAGGGCATTGCCCATGCCAATCAGCAGATATTTTTTGGTGCCCGAAAATTGATCCAAGGACCAAACGTTGAGGGGGCAGAGGTAAATGAGTCCCAACATTACAATCCAGCATCTGATAAAGGTTACATAAATCAGAGAGGAATTTTCTAAGAAACAAAAGAGAGGAATGCAGGTAAGAGCTAAAAAGGCGCTTGACCAAAACATCACTTTTTTCACAGAAAATCGTTTCAAGTATTTTCCAAAAAAGGGGATCAGGAGCATATCTAACCCCAGAAAAACCGTGTTCAAAACCATCATTTCTTCTAGGGTAATGGCCGTAACCAGGGGCACAAAAGTATTTAGAAACACAAAGGGGATGCCATAAGTTAACTGGGAAACGTTATTGGCAAAGGCAATTTTGAGAACGCCTAGGCGCTCTGTCCATAAAAGCCGGATTGAGGTTAATTCTTCTTTTTTTTGCACCAGTTTTTCAGGCAATTTTTTCCATCTGAGATAAACCCCCACAAGCCCCGTGGCCGATCCCACCCAAAAAGGGATGCGCCAATAGGCTGAAGGAATTTCCGTGTGGGCAATGAGGGTGACACTGAGAGAGGCAAAAATAATTCCCAGCACGGTGGAAGACTGATACATGTGGGAAATGGACAGGGACTGGGACCTGGATTTATCTTCCAGGATATAGAGCTTGGCGATGGTGCTTTCTCCCGCCGAAAAAAGTCCTCGCACAAGGCGCACCAGGATCAAGTAGAGGGGGGCATACCATCCAGCTGTGGCGTACGTGGGGAGGAATCCGATTGCAGAGGTGAGAAGGGCCACGCCAATAAGGGTGACGGAAAGGATCTTCCCCGGATCTTTGCGGTTGGCAAAAGATCCAAAGATGAAAGCCCCTAAAGGCCGTGTGACAAGAGAGCTTGCGAGCAGAGCATAAATCAAAATCAATTGAACTACAGGGTCTTGGTTTGGGAAGAAAAGAGGCGCAATGATGGGGGCAATGAAACCATAAATGGCCGAATCAAAATTATCCAGGATATTTCCCATGAGGATGGACCAGTCGCGCTTGGAGAGGTGGGTAAGTTTCATCCCTCAAACTGTTCTCTCAAAATCCGTTTGGCCAGATTTTGGGTGGGGTCGAATAACAATTGAAGTATCTTGGAAGGATCTTCTCGGATAATAATCTTTTTAACGTTTCTCACCTCATTAAAGTCCGCGGTGACGGAGACCGGGCGCTTGCCTGCGTCTAGGACCTCAATTTCTACTTTTGCCGTATGGGGAAGGAGGGCGCCGCGCCACCGTCGGGGGCGGAAGGGGCAAATGGGGGTCAAGGCCAACACATTGCTATCCAGAGGTAAAATGGGCCCATGGGCGGAAAAGTTATACGCCGTACTGCCGGCGGGGGTAGAGAGAATAATGCCATCACATACCAGTGTTTCCAGCTGAACCACGCTATCCACAGAGATCTTCAGGTGGGCCGTCTGAGAGCTTTCCCGCAGCAAAGAAACTTCATTCACCGCATGGTGCTCAACGCGGGAGCCGTCCATACCAATGGCCTCCATACGTAACGGCGTCAGGTTCACCACGTCTGCCTTTTCCAAGCGTTTGGCTAGATTGCTCAAGTTAAATTTATTCAGCAAAAAGCCCATACTGCCACAATTGATACCGTAGATTTTCTTTGGAGAGAGCAATGTTTGATGAAGGGCCCGTAATAAGAATCCATCGCCTCCCAGAACAACCACAATGTCAGCTTCTGCGAAAGAGGTATTCTGAAAGGACTCAAGAAGGGTCTTTAAAGCCGCCTCTGCCTTTGGCTCTGAATTCGCCATAAAATGGATTTTGGATGGGGTCATAATGGAGATAATGTACCAAAAATCTCGCATAAAAACTAGTTGAAGCTTGGCAGAGGTCTCTAACAATGCTATATGTGGGGAAATTTTGAGGAAATACACCACGTGGATCTTATTCTCTTAAACTTGCTTTCCCCTTTAATCCTTTGCTTTTTGTTGGGCGTTTTTGCAGGCGGCGTCAAGTCCGACCTTCATATCCCCGAAGCCTTTTCCAAGGGTATAGCTGTCTATCTTATGTTATCCATTGGTTTGCAGGGGGGTGTTAAACTTTCCCATGTGGGAAGCCAAGAGGTAATTTTACCCCTTTTAGCGGGCGCTTTTTTAAGTTTTGCCATCCCTTTCCTGGCTTTTGCAATCCTCAGAAACACAACATCCCTTGATAAAGACAATGCGGCGGCTCTCTCAGCCCATTACGGATCCATCGGTATCATTACTTTCGCAACGGCAGTGGAATTTCTAAGGGCGCAGAATATAGCCGCGGAAGAATTCCTGGTGGCCGTGGCTGCTATCATGGAGACGCCGGCCATTATTTCAGCCCTGATTCTCAGTCATAAAAGCAAAAAAATTGAATTGATCTCTTGGCCGGTGTTTAAAGGTATTTTCTTTCATGGCTCAGTCCTTTTATTGCTGGGAGGTTTCCTTATAGGATTTCTGGCGGGCCCAGAAGGAGTGGCCCCAGTTAAGCCTTTCTTCTTTGATTTATTTAAAGGATTCCTTTGTATTTTCTTGCTGGACATAGGGTGTTCCGTGGCGAGCCGCTTTAAGACAATTGCGGATCTTAACTGGAAAGTCTTCATTTTTGCCATCTATATGCCCATTCTGAATGCGCTTATTGGCATTTGGGTAGGGCATTCTTTGCTTCATCTGTCCTTAGGAGGGGTCACGGTGTTTGGAACCCTTTGTGCCAGCTCTTCCTATATCGCTGTGCCTGCCGCCATGAAATTCGCCATTCCCAAGGCAAATCCCGCCCTCTATATGGCTCTATCCTTAGGGATTACCTTTCCCTTCAACATATTTGTGGGGATTCCCCTGTACTTTGAGTTAGCTCAGCTTTGGGCTAATTTTTGAGCGTGTGCTGCAATCTTCTTCATCAATGTTGGTAGTGCATGCTGACTGAGATTCTTTGGGGAGACCCAGAGGCCTTGGGCCGGCTCTTTCTTTTTCACCACCCGACAGATCAGATGAAAGTGCGTGAAAGTATGCTTCACATAACCGGGCAAAATTTGCAAGTTTTCGGGAATAGATAATTCTTCTAACCACGGGGAGGATGGAAACCCCATCATGCCGCCCAGAAGGCCGGACGGCGGCCGTTTCTCTAAAAGGATTTCTCCCTTATTATTCTCAACCCAATAAAAAAGAGCATAGCGCGTTGGTTTTAAGGTTTTTGGGAGGCGGCGAGGATAGTCTTCGGACTTTGCCTCACAAAAAGAACTCACGGGGCATAGATCACATTTGGGGGCTCGAGGGGTGCAGATGCTGGATCCCAGATCCATGAGGGCCTGGGCATAATCACCGGCACGTTCTTGGGGCGTTAGGATTTGAGCCACATGGTGAATCTCTTTTTTTGCGGCAGGTAGTGGCGTTTCAATCTTAAAGAGCCGGGTCATGATGCGCTCAATATTCCCATCCACCACGGTTTCAGGCTCATCAAAGGCGATGGCCGCAATGGCGGAGGCCGTATAGGGACCAATGCCGGGGAGAGCTAAAAGTTCTTCTTTTGTTTTAGGAAAGTTCTTAGAAAGATCTTTCGCGCATTTATGCAAATTCCGAGCGCGGGCATAGTATCCAAGCCCTTGCCAGGCATGGAGAACCTCATCTAAAGAGGTATTGGCTAAATCATGAATCGTGGGCCAAAGGCGGAGAAAGCTCAGAAAATAGCTTTTGACCGTGGGCACCGTTGTTTGCTGCAGCATAACCTCGCTGAGCCACACATGATAGGGATCGGATCGCACGCCTTTAGAACGCCAAGGAAGATCTCGGCCGTGGGTGTCATACCATTGGAGGAGTTGGGTTTGAAAGGGTTTTGCCTTCACAGCGTCTTCTGAGACTCTTTCCTCACAATGTAAAGGCCGCTCAGAATCACAATGGGCATGCCCATGAGGAGGTTATGACTTAAGCTCTCGCCCCAGACAAACCATCCAAACAAAGCTCCCCAAATCATGAGCGTATAGATAATGGGGGCGAGCGCCACCGCAGGGGCCGTAGTGTATGCATATACAACAAAGATCTGGCCCAAGCAGCTGATAAGGGCGAACAAAATCAAATAAAGAACCATGGAGAAACTTACGGGTACCCAAAAGAAGGGGGTGAGGCATCCGGCAATGATAGCAATAACGGTGGCGTGATAAAAGACCGAGGTGAGGGGGGCATCTTTCCGGCTCAAAAGACGAGAGAAGAGCATGACCAAGCTTTCAAAAAAGGCAGAGAATATGGCGACGCCGGCACCCAAAAGAGTTACATGTCCCGTGGGCTCTGCCATGATGGAAACCCCAATGAATCCAACACATACAGCAATCCAGAGGGGCGTGGTTACCTTTTCCTTAAGAACAGGCAGGGAGAGGGCGGTTATAAATAAAGGGGTGGCAAAACTAATGGCCGTGGCGTCCGTTAGGGGCAAAAGATCGAAGGAAAGATAAAGGGAGTACAGGCTAAAAAACCCGATAACACCTCTTACAATCTGGAGGGCCCGGTTATGAGTTTTAAAAAGATCCTTCTTCCCAAATAAGTAAAAATATACAGCAAGCCCCAAGCACGACAATAAGGCCCGAACAAACAAGGTCTGGATAACCGGTACTTCCAGATTGATTTTTTTGATGAGGACATTCCCCAGGCCAAACATAAAAATGCCCAGGAACATATAGAAACATCCCAAGTAGACTTGTTTTGAGTTATTCTGCATGACTTTCTTTGATTTCTTGGGGATTCTCCAGAAGATGATAATCGAGGGTCGCTTTAAGAGCCTCTTTAAAGGTCACCTTTGGAGTCCAGTCCAAATGCTCTTGGGCGTTTTTGATGGAAGGGACACGGGCAGATACATCCTCGTAATGCTTTCCAAAATGCTTAGCCGCATCCACAGTCTCAATCTTTGCTTTTTCAGCCAAATGAGCAAAATTTGGGTATTCCTTCATCATCTCTACAATGGTCTCTGCCACTTCTGCAATGGACAAATCATTCTTAGGATTCCCTAAATTAAAGATCTGCCGGCTTGCACATCCATCTTTATTTTCGATGATTTTGATTAAGGCGTCTACCCCTTCATTAACATAGGTAAAACACCTACGTTGCTTGCCACCATCCATAAGCTTCAGGGGGCGCCCATAAAGCACATTGCTGATGAATTGAATGACCGCCCGAGAGCTGCCTTCTTTTTGCGCATAGACATCATCCATCTTGGGCCCCAACCAGTTGAAGGGACGGAACAGGGTATAGTCCAGATCTCCATGGATCCCATAGGCATAAATAACCCGGTCCATCATCTGCTTGGCACAGGAATAGATCCACCGTTGCTTATGGATGGGACCAAGTACCAAGTTAGAAGTTTCTTCGTCAAAGGCCTTGTCCGTGGACATTCCATAAACCTCTGAAGTGGACGGAAATACCACGCGTTTTTTATACTTAACGCAAAGACGCACAATGGCAAGGTTCGCCTCAAAATCCAGCTCAAAAACTTTGAGAGGCTGTGTGACGTACATGGCGGGGTTCGCAATGGCAACCAGGGGTAAAACCACATCACATTTTTGGATATGATATTCAATCCATTCCATATTGATAGTGATGTCGCCTTCTACAAAATGAAATCTTGGATTATCCAGACACTCAACGAGCTTCTTATTATCCATATCCATGCCATATACTTCCCAGTCCGTATGGTTAAGAATATTTTGGGTCAAACAATTTCCAATAAACCCATTAACGCCTAGGATTAAAACCTTTAAACTCATTTTATCTATTCCTTTGATACACTTTTGTCTTGAATGATTTGACGGATGCTATACCGACGTTTGCAGATGGCTTGGTAGGTACGTCCCACGTATTCTCCAATGATCCCAATACCCATAATGGCGACACTTATGAGGAAAATGATTATGGCGAGCAGGGTAAACACACCTTCCGCCTCAGGGCCAATCAAGATCCGTCGGGCAAACATGTAGATGACAAGCAGGAAGCTACATCCAGAGATGATCATGCCAAAGAAGGTGAAGAAGTGAATGGGGACCAGGGAGAAGTTGGTGGCAAGATCAATGGCCACGCGCAAGAGTTCATAAATTCCATATTTGGAATCACCCTGAGATCGCTCATCATGCCGAAGTCCCACCTCACAGGGGTTTTCAGCTAAGCGCCACGCCAGCACGGGAATGAACGTGGAGTTCTCTCCTCCCTCCACCATCTGCTGGACAATAGGTTTTGTGTAAGCGCGGAACATGCATCCTTGGTCCGACATCTGTGCGTCCGTAATGGCGCCGCGAACTTTGTTGGCAAAGCAAGAGCCCCAATGACGCCAGGCATGATCTTTTCTTTCCAAGCGATAGCTGCCTACCACATCATGGCCTTCTTCTACTTTTCCCAGAAGTTTTGGAATTTCTTCGGGGGGATTCTGGAGATCCGCATCCAAGTTAATAACAACCTCTCCCCGAGACTCCGCAAAAGCCGCCATGATGGCCATGTGCTGTCCATAGTTTCCGCTGAAATCGATGACACGTACATGCTTGGGGTACTTCTTTTGAAGCGCTTTCAAAATGGCCAGGGAGTTATCCTTGCTGCCATCGTTGGTATAAATGACCTCATAAGACTTCTTAAGTTTTTCCAAAACAGGCATAAGCCGGTCGGACAAAGCATTCAGGCTTTCTTGTTCGTTATAAACAGGAATAACAATGGAGAGGTAAATATCTTTCATCTAATCTATCTTTTAAAAATTTGTTTCATGGCACGAACAACACGATCTTGATCCGCATCCGTCATTTGAGGAAATAAGGGAAGGCTCACAATCCGATCAGCGATATATTCCGCGTTTGGAAAATCCCCTTCTTTATACCCAAAAGTCTCTTTGTAATAGCTAAACAAATGGGGGGCTTGCCAATGAAGTCCGGTGCCAATGTTAAAATCGTCCTTCAGTATACTCATAAATTCATCCCGCGTCACCTCTGCTTTTTCGGGATTAATCGTAATGGCAAAAAGATCCCAAGCATGACGGTGATCAAACTCTGGAGAAGCAGGAAGAGTAATCTGTTCCCAATCCCCCAGAAGTTCTCTATAGCGGCCTACCAAGCGCGTGCGGGCCTCTGTGAAGTTATCCAGGGACGCCAACTGATGAATTCCTAGGGATGCCTGAATATCCATCATATTGAATTTGAATCCAGGAACAACCACATCGTAAAGTTGGCTGCCGCCTTTGGCAAACCGATTCCAAGACTCCCGATCAATACCATGAAATTTCCAGATATTAATTTGTTTCACAATGTCAGGGTCCCGCGTGGTAATACAGCCCCCTTCACCAGTTGTCATATTTTTATTGGGATGAAAACTAAATACCTGTACATCCCCAAAGCTACCGATTTTTTTACCTTTGTATTCTGCGCCAATGGCGTGAGCTGCATCCTCTAAAACGCGTAGATTATATTTTTTAGCCAACGCATAGAGAGGATCTAAATCCACAGGGGCTCCCGCATAATGAACAGGGACAATGGCTTTTGTTTTTGGGGTGATGGCGGCCTCTATCTTGGATACATCCATATTGTAAGTACCGCGGTCCACATCCACGAGGACAGGCTTAGCGCCCGCCTGGACGATTGTGTTAAGAGTCGCCACAAAGGTGAAGGACGTGGTAATGACCTCGTCGCCCGGCTTAATGCCCATGGCCACTAGAGCCAAATGGAGTCCTGCGGTGGCCGAAGCAATGGAGAGAGCATGAGGGCATTCAAGATAGGTCTGTAGGCGCTCTTCAAATTTTTTCACCCGTGGACCGGTGGTGATCCAGCCTGACTTCAGGCAATCAACCACTTCTTGAATGGTTTCATCGGAAATATTCACACGGGCAAATTGCATAAATTCTTCAGGTTTCTCTGACATACTAACCTCTTGGGGGGTGATTACAGGCGAGGACAATTTCATCCTGGGCTCCTAGTAAAAAGGGTTTTGCCCCCACGGTTGGAAGCAAATCCCCATAGAAATTTTGCTTTGTGACGATGCACACATTTTTCGGACTGCTCCAAGACTTTTTAAATTCTGCATCTGTGATCATAATTTTGTTGTTAGGCTCTATTTGGGCCCCAAAATCCAACTCACCAGACCAATTAAAAATCTTTACCGTATGGCGTAAATAAACGGGAAGGTCCTGAAAATAGGCGTGATAGGTGATCACTTCTGCACCTTTTGGATAGGCTGTCAAAATTTTCTCCGCAAAAGGCTTCATGGAGGCTTTTTGAATATAAGTTCCTGCATTATTGAGAATAAATAGAAGGCCAAGCTGGGCTGCCAGGATGGCTCCCAAAGCCCATCTTGTTCCCTTCCAGAAATAGAGCAGGGGAAGAACAATAAGGGTGACGGCCCACAAGCTTAAAATCTGGGAAATAGACAGGAATAAAGGCTGGGCTATTATTTCCACGTGGAGTCTTTGGAAAGCATAAACACTTCCCAAAATAAGAGTCAGGTAGAAAATAAAATAAAGAAGCACTTCAGGCCCAATTTTCAAATGATTTTTCCACGAGTAGCTTAAGAAACGGCCCACGATGAGAGCGAGTGGGGGAAATATGGGCAGAATATAGGGAATCAAAATAGACTTCGAGCAACTGAAGAAAATAAAGATAAACAGAATCCAGACAATAAGAAAAGATTCAAAGTCATAGATTTTCCAGTCCTTAAAAGTCTTTGGGATAAAATCCTTAAGAGCCCGAGGTAAAAAGAGAGTCCAGGGGAGAAAGCCGAGAAAGGTGATTGGGATAAAGAACCAAAAGGGCTGATGCCGACGGTGGATGGTGGTAAAGTAGCGCTCAAACTGTTCGTGGATAAAATAAAAATCAAAAAAAGAAGGGTTCCTCAAGGACACCAAAACGTGCCACGGAACTACCACAGCCAGGAATAACAAAAGATTCGTGGGCAGGTAAAGAGGCCTCAGTAGACGCCATTTATTAAAGAGGGTGATCCACACGGCCATAATTCCAAGGGGAATCAGCGCACCGATAAGCCCTTTTGTTAGAACGGCCAGTGCCAGAGAAATTGCAGAGAAGGCCAACCACTTTCGTCGGGAAAATCCTGGATCTGTCTTTATGCCTGCAAAGAAACTCAAGAGCCCGGAGGTCATAAAGACCGTTAAAATTAAATCCAAAAGGATGATGCGACTTAAAGCGTAATAGAGAATGGAGGTGGCGAGGACAACGGCACTCCAAAGGCCTGCACGTCGGCTATAAAAATGCAACGTAAACCCATAAAGAACCAGACAGCCAAGGAGGGCAAACAAGGCAATGGGAAAGCGAAAGGCAAACTCATTGAAGAACCCAAGCTTGATGGGGGCAGCTTCTATCCAATAGACGAGAGGGGGTTTTTCAAAGTATTTGAGGCTATTGAGGTGGGGGGTGACATAATCGCCAGACATCACCATTTCCCTCGGGATTTCAACATAACGCCCTTCGTCGGGAGAAGAAAGAGGACGCCCCCCTAGAAAAGAAAAGAACAAGATCCCCAAAACCACCGAAAGGCAGAAACAATCTCTCCAAACAGGGTTTTTTAGGAACCTATCCACGCTAATCCTTTGGTTTCATGGTGGGAAAACTAATCACATCCCGAATGCTCGGTGCATTTGTCAGCAACATAACCATGCGATCAATACCAATTCCCAATCCGCCGCTGGGGGGTAGTCCGTACTCCAGGGCTGTTATGAAATCATGATCCATATGATGGGCTTCATCATCTCCGGATTCTCGATCCTTCACTTGAGCCTCAAACCGCTCCCGTTGATCCACGGGATCTGTTAATTCCGAAAAGGCATTGGCCACTTCCCAGCAATTGATATAACTCTCAAACCGCTCTGTAAGACGGGGGTTATGACGATGTACTTTTGCAAGGGGAGAAATGTCCAAAGGTAAATCCGTCACATGGGTAGGCTGAGTTAATGTGTGCTCCACTTTTTCTCCAAAGACGGTTTCTACCACCTTCCCCCAACTATCGGAGTCCTTCACAAAAACTCCTAGCCCCTTAGCGGCGACAACCGCCTCCTTGGCGGTTTTAAATTCATTAAAGTCTACACCTGTAGCTTCTTTTACAAGATCGAGCATAGACTTTTGCCGCCAGGGAGAGCCAAGATCCAGCTCTTTTTCTCCATAGGTAAATTTAAGGGTTCCAAATACGCGTTGGGCCACATACTGAAAAAGATCTTCCGTAAGGCGCATCATGTCATGGTAGTCCGCATAAGCCTGATAAAGCTCCATGGAGGTAAACTCAGGATTATGCCGGGGAGAAAGCCCCTCGTTTCGGAAGCATCGGTTCATCTCAAAGACTTTATCTGAAAGTCCCCCCACGATAAGGCGCTTCAAGAAAAGCTCCGGCGCAATCCGCAGATAAAGTTTCATGTCCAGCGCATTATGGTGCGTGGTGAAAGGTTTTGCGATGGCGCCTCCTGGGATTGTATGAAGCATGGGAGTTTCCACTTCTAAAAACCCTTGCTCGCCTAGAAACACTCGAATGGCTGCGATGATCTGGCTCCGCTTCCGCAAGCGATCCCGACTTTCTTCATTGGCAATAAGATCCACATACCGCTGACGATATTTTGTCTCAATATCTGCCAATCCATGATATTTTTCGGGAGGGGGCAGAAGAGTTTTGGAAAGGAGTTCCAAGGCATCTACATTTACCGTAAGTTCGCCCCTCTTTGTGCGACGCACAATACCTGTTACCCCAATCCAATCACCCAGATCTAAAAGGTCCAAAAGACCCTTCAGGTCCTCATCAATTTCTTTCATGGAGGAAAAAAGCTGCATATTTCCAGATTCATCCAGAATATCAATGAACATGCCGCTGTTGCGGATGGACCGAATACGGCCGGCGATGGAGACTTTATCCTCAGTTACCTCATCGGCCGCCAGGTCCTTATATTTTTCTTGGATTTCTGCGGCTGTCGTAGTGCGCTTAAAACTATAAGGGTAGGGGTTAATGCCCTTTTCCCGCAAGGCTGCAACCTTTTGAAGGCGGATATCTCGAAGCTCATTCTCGGGGCGTGTATGTTCTGTCATGATGCCCTAATTTAAAAGGCTATGTTTCTTAAGTAAACCCAAAAGCTCTCCCGAATTATAGAGCTCTCTCACGATATCACTGCCGCCCACAAACTCACCTTTAATATACAGTTGCGGGATGGTGGGCCATTGGGTGAAATCTTTAATGCCCTGGCGAAGGACGGGGTCTGCGAGCACATTCACATCCTTAAAGGGAACATGCAGCTCCTTTAAAATATGAACAACGGCAGAAGAAAACCCGCATAGGGGCATGCTAGTTGTGCCTTTCATATAAAGCACCACGGGATTTTCTGTAATTTCTTGCTTGATCTGTTGAAAAATTGGGTTTTCGCTCATCACTCTCTTAACCTTCGTTAAACGAGGAGAGTTATACATCATTTGGGGGGATTATGCACGGATTTTTCCACGAAATGCCGTAAGATTTATTCTTCCAATACAGCCATTCCATCCCATAAAACTCCCTGGGCTTGGGGCGTATATCCACCCTCTGCTTTGTGAAGAACCAGGCCCGGCAACATTTTAGACGGAGAGTTAACACTTTTCCGTCCTCGAATTAGAACTCGATTTGCCGGTTCCCCTTCCCGAGGCCACAAGGGGAAGAGCGTAATATCTCCCAAGGAATTCATGAAATGAAGGGTTTTGGGGAGGAGGGAGGCAGGACACACAAGACTCACATATCCCCGGGGCTTGGCCATTTTGATGCAAAACTTGATCCATCCCTCCAAGCCCACATCTGTTTGACAGCGTGCCAGGGCTCGAGCTTCATCGGGAGAGGGGGAGCTCACATCAAAATAAGGGGGATTCGTCATGACATGATCAAAATGATTGGGTGTCAAACTGCTTTTGTGAAGGTCCTCCACGAAAAAATTGGACCGGTCTAAAAATCCATTTTCTTGGGCATTTTGTTTGGCCAGGTGAATTAGATGTTCTTGGCAATCGATGCCTGTTACATGAAGGGCAGGAAGGCGCGTTAGCAAACATAGGGAGGCGACCCCCACACCACACCCTACATCTAAGACTTTCTTAGGGTTTTTACTAATAAAAGAAGCCAGGAGTACGGCGTCGCTGCCAGCCCGGTACCCCATCTTGGGTTGGGTAACCTGGAGCTTTTCTCCTAAAAATGAATCCTTTGTAAGGGCGGTCATATTTTTTTGTCCAAAAATTAAGTATAAGGGAGAGATGCTAAAAACAAAAGCCCATAAAGTAATTCTTTCTCCCCTTCCGCAAGCCCAGGACATTTTTCAGTCTGATTTGAAAAAGGTGGATCAGGTGATATATGACCAGATTTCCTCAAGCGTGCCCCTCACCGACCAAATTACCAGTTACATTATGGAGGATCCCGGCAAACGCCTACGCCCCTTGCTGACATTGCTTGCCGCGCGACTTTTTAATTCTGCCTCCAACCCAAAGGCCATTACTCTCGCCGCCTGTATAGAGTTTATTCATACGGCAACCCTTCTCCATGACGACGTCATTGATCAGAGCCTGCTGCGTCGAGGAAAACAATGTGCTAACCATGTGTGGGGAAATGAGGCAAGCATTCTTGTGGGCGATTTTCTGTTCAGTCGAGCTTTTGAGATGTTGGTGGAGATGGGATCACTTCCTCTGCTTAAGATTTTGTCCAAAACCATCACCACCATGGCTGAGGGGGAGCTTCTTCAAATAATGGTTCA
Organism: uncultured Alphaproteobacteria bacterium; assembly: GCA_903912365.1. Lineage (GTDB taxonomy): Bacteria > Pseudomonadota > Alphaproteobacteria > UBA7879 > UBA5542 > CAIWGV01. The sequence goes on along the minus strand of CAIWGV010000033.1, from coordinate 387 downwards.
GGGAGACTTGAACATGAAAGAGGAGACATACCTCAAGATTATTCAAGCCAAAACGGCCCAGCTCTTTTCCGCTGCGTGCGGAGGGGGAGGGATGGTTGCTGAGGCTTCTGAAGAAGAAATCCAAGCTTTGGAATCCTATGGACATAACCTTGGCATGCTATTTCAGATAACGGATGATCTTTTGGACTATAGTTTGGAAAGTTCTGGTGATGATCTAAGGGAGGGAAAAATTACGCTTCCAGTGATTTTGGCGTATAGGCAGGCATCGGAGAAGGAAAAAGTATTTTGGAGAGATCTTATTAAAAATAAGGAAAATATAGACCAAGCTGTTCTTCTATTAAGGTCTCAAGGAATTAAAAACTTAACTCTAGAAAAAGCAAAAATTTT
>CAIWGV010000032.1 GCA_903912365.1 uncultured Alphaproteobacteria bacterium | reverse complement strand
GCTGCTTGAACGTCGTCAGCGGCCGCTGCAGCAAATAGATTGCTACAAAAAACAATTCCAAGAAGAAGCGCTAATTTTTTCAATTTATATATCCTTTATCATAAAAAAATCCGTGCCTTAACAAGGTTTCCCATAAGCAAGGCCTGTCCCTCAGGTCCAATGTGATTAGACCTAATATAAAGAATTATCAGCTGAGACATATCACTGATAGAGGTCGCCCCCACATCTCCAATCTGATTAGACTCAATATTCAGAGTTATCAGCTGAGACATATCACTGATAGAGGCCGCCCCCGCAGGTCCAATTTGATTACCCGAAATATCCAGGCGTCCCAGCTTCTCCAATCCACTGATAGAGGCCGCCCCCACATCTCCAATGTGATTACCCGAAATATTCAGGCGTGTCAGCTGATGCATATGACTGATAAAGACCGCTCCCGCATGTCCAATTAGATTATTAAAAATCTCTAGATTTGTCAGCTGATGCATATGACTGATGAATTCCACCTGCACATCTGTAATGAGATTAGAGGAAAGATTCAGGGTTTTCAGCTTACGCATTGTACTGATGGATCTCACCCCCGCATCTCTAATTAGATTATTACGAATAATCAGGGTTGTCAGATGAGGCATATGACTGATGGATTCTGCTCCCGCATCTCCAATGTTATTCGCCCCAATATCCAGGGTCGTCAGCTGAGGCATACGACTGATGGATTCTGCTCCCGCATCTCCAATGTTATTCCCCCCAATATTCAGGGTCGTCAGCTGAGGCATCGTCAGGCTAATGATTCTTGCCTGTTCACCTCCAAAACCGCAATTCATAACATGTAAAGTCACAAGGTTCGGCGCTAAGCGGGAAAATCCCATTAACATTTTTTCTAATAGAGGTGTGCAAAGATTTTGGTTTACGCCGAGATCCAGGTCAGTCAGATGTAAAAGCCTAAATCCTTTGGAGTTTAAATGTGTTAAGGCCTCAAGCAAAAGAGGGGGATTCATCTGTTTAATTTTTATGGCCACATGATTCTTCATAATAGCCAAAAATGCCGCTAGATGATCTTTATTCTCATCCGCAGCGGTCACGCCTGTCATACGCCAAGTGAAGGGAGTTTGTATTAGCACATCATCTTTAGCAGGGGGTTTTATTCTACCTTTTATTTGACGGGCTGCTTGAACGTCGTCAGTGGCCGCTGCAGCAAATAGATTGCTACAAAAAACAATTCCAAGAAGAAGCGCTAATTTTTTCAATTTATATATCCTTTATCATAAAAAACTCTATGGTATCTTTTCATATAGGAATGATGTGGATACAAAACAACCCCCTACCGAATATTTTTTTCTAAAAATTCTCCGTGCTCTGCAAATAGTTTTGAAAATGACTCAGAAGTGAAAGAAGTATGAGCGACAATTCTGTCGAAGACCTCCCTTCAATCCACAATCATATGAACTTATACATTATACAACGGGCATATTCCGCGCGGGCCCATTTTGAAGTATACTAAGCCTGTATTCAGCGAACATAAGGAAAAGAATGGCATATAGTTACAAAAGCAAGAGACCGTCGTTTCTGCCCCAGGAGATTAAATCTTTTTTTCAGAAGAGACTTCTTGAATTGGGGGGCGTAGCCTGTGGGGCCGTGGGCCTTGCTTTCTTGGGGTGCCTTGTGTCCTATTCCCCGGAAGATCCCTCCCTCAATACCCGCAGTGGGGCTGTTGTGTCTAATCTCATGGGAGAGACGGGGGCCTACTGGGCTGACCTGTGCTTGCAGGGCATGGGGTTTGTGAGCTATTTGGTGCCATTGCTCCTCATGGTGTGGGGGGGCCGCATTATTGTGGATCATGAATTAAGCCGGACAAAGTGGCGATTGATGGCCTTGCCTCTGATCATTGTGACTACAAGTTTTTGTTTCCATAATTTCTTTTCCGCCTGGACAACGGTCCCTGCTGGCGGGGTTCTAGGGTTTGTCCTGGAAAATAGGCTGGCGGCTTGGACGGGGGGCGTGGTGCCCCTTTGGATGCTGGCCTTCCTGTCGGGAACCGTGGGGCTGGGGCTATTCTGCCTTATTTGGGGGATTCCCAAGAGATTTTGGGCGATCGCTGGGGCAGCTATTCTAGGGCAAGGGGCAAAGATAGGTGAAAAACTAAAGGGATATGTTTTGAAAGAACCTCAACCGATAGAATCTACACCGACCCTTTCGGAGGCGATTTTAAGTCCCTATGTGGATGACGATGTGGAGGAGATGGAGGGTGTATCAACCGCCCCCGTTCAGAAAAAAGATAAGGAGCTGATGCCAAAGCTGAGGGCCATTGCCGCGGCGACGGTTGTGGATCGGTCTGGGTATGCGGTGCCGCCTCTGGAGCTTCTGCAGGAAGAAAAGAATTCCACAACTCCCTCCATTCCGCGGCACCTTCTGGAGGAAAATGCCAAGCGACTGACGGAAGTGCTGCAGGAATTTGGCGTGCAAGGGGAGATGACCAACGTGTATCCCGGGCCCGTGGTAACGCTCTATGAATTTAAGCCAGCGCCGGGGGTGAAGTCCTCCCGAGTCATTGGATTGTCGGACGATATCGCGCGGTCCATGAGCTCTCTGTCGGCCCGTATTTCCGTGATTCCAGGGTACAATGCCTTGGGGATAGAGTTGCCCAATCCTGTGCGGCAGACCGTGTATATGCGGAGTCTTTTGGCGGACGAATCTTACCAACAAACCACGGCCAAGTTGCCTTTAATTTTAGGCAAGAATATCAGCGGGGAACCGGTCATTGCGGATTTGGGCAAGATGCCTCACCTGCTGATCGCGGGAACCACGGGGTCGGGGAAGTCTGTCTCCATCAACACCATGATTTTGTCTCTGCTGTATCACCTGTCGCCGGACCAATGTAAATTTATCATGATTGATCCGAAGATGCTGGAGCTGTCCATCTATGATGGGATTCCCCATCTATTGAGTCCTGTGGTGACGGATCCCCATAAGGCCATCATGGCCCTCAAGTGGGCCGTCCGGGAAATGGAAAGTCGGTACCAGGCCATGTCAAAACTGGGGGTTCGGAATATTGAGGGCTATAACGAAAAGATTGTGGAGGCCCAGACCCGGGGAGAGACCCTGAATCGGCGGGTGCAGACTGGGTTTGATCCGGAGACGGGGCAACCCATGTACGAAGATCAGGTGCTGGAGCTGAAGATTTTGCCCTTCATTGTCATTGTGGTGGACGAGATGGCGGACCTCATGCTGGTGGCGGGGAAAGAAATCGAAGGGGCCGTGCAGCGCTTGGCCCAGATGGCGCGGGCCGCCGGGATCCACTTAATTATGGCCACACAAAGACCTTCCGTGGATGTGATCACAGGGACCATTAAGGCGAACTTTCCCACACGCATTAGCTTCCATGTGACCTCCAAAATAGATAGCCGCACCATCTTGAGCGAACAGGGAGCAGAGCAGCTTCTAGGCCAGGGTGACATGCTTTATATGCGGCCCGGGGGACGCCTCATGCGGGTCCACGGGCCCTTCGTCCGGGATCAAGAAGTGGAACGCATTGTACAGTTCCTGAAGGCTCAAGGAGAACCCGACTACGAGACTTCCATTGCCAGTGAAGAAAGTGGGGAATTCGGGGCCGGAGGTTATGGAGGAGATGGATCAGGCGATATGCTCTATGATCAAGCCCTGGCCATTATTTTAAGTGAAAAGAAAGCCTCCACCAGTTTTATTCAGCGGCATCTGCAGATAGGTTACAACCGGGCGGCGCGTATTATAGAGCGGATGGAAAAAGAAGGTGTTGTAAGCAAACCGAATCACGTCGGCAAGCGCGAAGTCCTGATACCAACCCCATAAAACAGCTATTACTTCCCGAAACTGCAGGCTCTCTCATAGCCGACATATTATAAGCTGCTTCTGCGTCAATCAGTCGCTCGCCTATTACAATAGGCGTCGCTTCCTCTTTCCTAGAATCAACTTAAATCTGTCTAGCTATGTTCCCTCATGTACGCCTATGTACACGTCGGAAACCTCGACCTTTGTTTCACTCGTACTATCTATTTTCTGGGGCTGGTACTAGGTTTTTTTGAGTTGATACGCCGTCACTGCGTCGCTTATTAAAGAGATCCATACAAATGAAGCGCTAAGTTCCGGGCTTTGTTATGGTCCACTAGGGGCTGGGGATAGGTATGGCCCAAAGAGATATTAGCTTTTTTTAGAATCTCCTCCGGGGCAAGCCAAGGGGCGTGGATAAACTTATCGGGGAGGTCTTTAAGTTCCGGCACCCAAGTGCGGATATAGCTTCCCTTTGGATCAAATTTTTGGCTCTGAAGAGTGGGGTTAAACACGCGGAAATAGGGGGCCGCATCGGCGCCACATCCCGCCACCCACTGCCAGCTGGCAAAATTACTGGCAACATCGGCGTCCACTAAAGTGTCATAAAACCAAGCAGCTCCCTTTTGCCACTGAATCAAAAGATCTTTGGTTAAAAAAGAGGCCACCACCATGCGCACCCGGTTGTGCATCCATCCCGTCTGCCAGAGCTGGCGCATGCCGGCATCCACAAGGGGATAGCCGGTCTGTCCTTTTGACCACGCTTTGAAGAAGGAAACATTCTGGGCCCAGGGAAATTTATCAAATTTTGGATTAAAATTTTTATGGGGGAGTTCTGGAAAATGAAACAGCAGATGGTAGGAAAACTCCCTCCAAAAAAGCTCAGACTGAAGTTTATGGCGATCTATGGGGGAGGCAGAACTATGGTCAACCTCATACAGAGTCCTCTGAGGGCTGATCTCGCCAAAATGTAAGTGAGGAGACAATTGAGAGGTGGTTTTTGGCGCCGGAAAGTCTCGGTTAACCCCGTAGTGCTGAAGCCCTGTCTTGAGGAAGGTCTGCAGAGCTTTGTGGGCTCCCAATTCTCCCGGTGTCCAGTGGCTCGCAAAACCTTTTGCCCAATCAGGATTTTTGGGAAGCAACTGCCAGTCCTCAAGGGAGTCGGATTTTAAATGAGGGGAATTCCCCAGGGAATGGGGCTTTCCTTTGGGAGTCATGGGAGACAGTTTGTCAAGACAGGCTTTATAAAACGGCGTGAATACCTTGAAAAAAGTTCCCTGACCATTTTTGATGATTCCGGGTTCGAAAAAAAGAGATCCGTTGAAGGTTTCTGCCTTAAGCTGGGATTTTATTTTTATATCTCGGGTATACAGGGTAGGTTCATAACAGGTGTTCCAATAAAGGCCCTCGGCTTTTGTTTCTTTCATAAGACTGGTAAGAATTTTTTCAGGATTACCTTTGTACAGCAAGAGAGGAGCCCCGTAAGTTGCTTTCAGATCAGCTGCTAGGGACTGCAGGCTATGATGGAGCCACCATTTCTGGGCATCTCCCAGGGGCATATCCTTGTCCAAAATATAGACAGGAATAACGGTCTTGTGGGAGAGGGCCGCTTGGAGAAGCGCCGGGTTATCTTCAAGCCGTAAATCTTTGCGAAACCAAAAAAGAGCTGTCATAAAAGGGTTCTACTCTTCTTCTTCCACAGGCTTTGCATACCAGATGGAGGCTGCCGTCATGAGGCCACAAAAGGCTAGGTAATAGGCCGGAGCAATGGGGTGCCCCGTTTGATCCACAAGAAGTCGGCAAATGAAGGGTGCCGTTCCTCCAAAGAGGACAGCCCCTACGGCATAGGCTACGCTTGAGCCTGTTTGGCGTTCTTGAACCTCAAAAAGAGGCATGATGTAGGCGGTTCCTGGGGCCAGAATGCCCATGGCAAAAATACTAAGCAGACCCCTTAAGAGATGGATCTTTGTGAGGGTTAAATCCTCTAGCGTCCAAGCAAAAAAGGGAATGGACAAGAAGACAAGCCCGAGGGCGGAGACCATCATGAGCCGTTTGATTCCTACCTTGTCGGAAATGTGGCCAACGAGAGGCAGAAAGAGTCCCCAAAAAGCCAAGAGACCCATATTATATTTCAACATTGAAGGGTGAGGAACTCCCAGATCTACCACAAGAAGGGAATTGAAGTAGATACAAATAAGGTAAAAAGGGAGATTGCACCCTCCTGCAATGCCAATGGCACAAATGAAATTTCTTTTGCGACTTTTTATAACCTCTAAGAAAGACTTGGAGGGGTGAAGGCCTTTTTCCCTCAAAGATTTTTTGAACACAGGTGTTTCTTCCAGCTGACTTCTAAGCCGCATAAGGAGCAGGCCTAAAATCCCTCCTCCAATAAACGAAAGCCGCCACTCGGAGTTAGAATCATATAGGGCACCACAGAAGGAGGCAATGATGGCTCCAATGAATCCAGAAGCGCTTAAGAGGGCGCTCAGGAGAGATTGTACTTTTGAGCTTCCAAACTCATTTAAGAAAACAGCTGTTCCACTATAAGCGGCAGCGCCTCCCGCAGATTGTATCATAAGGGCAAAAATCAAAAGGATGGGGGCAATGATGCCGAGGGTTTCGTATCCGGGCAAGATTCCAATAAGGAGGGTTGGAATGGCGATGGAGAGGACGCCCACAATCATGGAGAGCTTTCGGCCATAAAGATCTCCGATACGGCCCAAAATGAAACCCGCCACAGGTTGCATGACAAAGGTGAGGGCAAAAACCCCAAGGGCTCGCATTTCATTAAGTTTTGGATCATCCGCTGGGAAAAAAATGGGCGCCATGAGGCTCGCATAATATCCATATAAAACAGTTGAATGATGTTCCACAGTATTGATCAAAAGACCAGCCAGAACATTCTTGTACTTTTTTATGAAACCCATGTTTTGCCTCTTAGATAAAGTTTCCTTAACTTATGGGTATATTAGCGATCTTTTCGGGTAAGTCAACGGGGGAAAAGAGTTGGTTTTTCAACACACAGTATAATGTGTGCAAATAGATTAATTTTACACAATAAAATTTCTGTCTGATCCAAAAAAAGCGGGATCCTCACGTCGGAGCCAAAGCTCCTCCTCAGGATGATGTATGGGCTTCCAACGCCCGCCGAGCCAGCTCATCGGCCCGTTCATTTTCCGGGTGGCCTGAGTGGCCCTTGACCCAATGCCAGGAGATTTTGTGGGAAGAGACGGCTTTGTCTAAATGCTCCCAGAGGTCCTGATTTTTAATGGGTTTTTTCTGGGCCGACTTCCAGCCATTTTTCTTCCAGGTATGAATCCACTCGGTGATGCCTTTGCGCAGGTACTCACTGTCCGTATAGAGGTGGATGGGCAGGGTTTTTTGGACAGCCTCGATGCCTTTGATGGCAGCCATCAATTCCATGCGGTTGTTGGTGGTATTGGCCTCGCCCCCGGAGAGTTCTTTTTCATGGGCTTTGTAGCGAAGGATAACGCCCCAGCCACCGGGCCCGGGATTTCCCTGGCACGCGCCGTCTGTGAAAATTTCGATAATTTCTTTCATGCCATGGCCGATGTTTTATTGCCTGATGGTACCACGGTTACGGTCCATTGTCCAAACTCGATTGACACAGTGTATAGGTTCACAACATATGAGACTCAAGCAGCGACCTTGAGGACAGAGTTAATGTACTCCAAAGGGGTGAGGCCTTTCAAGGAATTATGAGGTCTGTAGGC
>CAIWGV010000031.1 GCA_903912365.1 uncultured Alphaproteobacteria bacterium | reverse complement strand
TTACCCCCGTATTCTCCTGATCTCAACCCAATCGAACATAAATGGGCTCAGGCCAAGTCCTTGAGAAGAAAGCACAAATGCGATCTCTTCGCTCTCTTTGCCCTTCCAAATCTATGATCATTTTATACGCTCTTGACTATATCCCTTATCTCAGACCAATATAAGTCTTTGAAGCTTTTGGGGATGGGGATTGAAGCCGTTGCCTATGTTTTTGCTCTAATATTTGGACTCAAGGGCTCTTTGAGGTTATCTTTTATTTTGCCCACAGTGGCTTTAAAGAGGCCTATAAAGATCTTAAAATGTTGGAAAGAATCTTCTTCATATACCTGGAAGATTTTTGAAATTAGTTTCTATTGTGGTATGTACGGACTAGGGGTGTCTGCTCTTGTTAATGGTATCGCCATAATCGGAGACAAAGGAATTACGGTAGATGCTTTTCTGACTTCATTTTCTAGCCCATACAAACCTGGTCTTGAACTTATCATTGAAATAGCAGGACTTCTAATTTTAGCCATTTATTATGCTGCCTTAGCAAGATTTTATCTTGATTCTCAAAAATCTTGAAATTTTAGATTTTTAGGAAAGGGTGACACCCCTCACCCAAAAAATCCGCTAACACTGACACCTTCTAAGCCTTATATTTCCAAGGATTTTTCAGAATTTTGTTCGGCTTTTTTAGAAGCCCGTCACTCTAAACCTCTAGAAACTTTACCCATCCCATCCTACGCTTTCCCTCATTGATTAACTTTTATGAAATGAGGAAAAAATGAAAGAATTACAATTTAACGACAAACTACTCAATCGCCGAGAAGCGGCAGAGCTTCTGGGCACAACGGAGGGGACTCTTGCGGTCTGGACCTGCAACAAGAGGTATAATCTACCCGTGGTTAAGGTTGGGCGGCTGGTGAAGTACAAGCTCTCGGATCTCATCACCTTTATCGATAACCGCACGGTCTATGGTCGGGAGGCGTAAATGGAGCAGAAAAGAGAAAAGCCCGCTGTTGGAGCAGACGGGCTACGTAATCTAAATCGTTCTCAGAATATCGTATCCTTCCCTGAAAATCAATCGAAGATTGTGACATTGAAGGCGTTTCTGGCTCATCCGTGGCCGCCTCGTGAGCTGATCCTAGAGCCCTGGCTTGCGACGCAAAGCCTCAACATGATCTACTCCTGGCGAGGCGTGGGGAAAACCCACGTGGCCCTGGGGATTGCCTATGCGGTGGCCTCAGGCGGTGAGTTCCTAGGCTGGAAGGCGGATAAGCCAAGAGGGGTTTTATATCTCGATGGAGAGATGCCTGGGAACGCACTGTACGAACGGTTAAATGCTTTGACGCGAGGAGCGCCAGACTTCCCTGAGGAAAACTTTCGATTACTGACCCCAGATCTTCAGAAAGGCTTTATGCCGGATCTGGCAACCTTCAAAGGGCAGCAAGCGATCGATCGGTTTATTCTGCCCTCTACAGAGCTTATCATCGTCGATAACCTCTCCTGCCTGCTGCGAGGCGATGGGAGAGAGAACGAAGCGGAAAGCTGGATCAGTTGCGGCCAATGGGCCCTCGCCAAGAGGGCTCAGGGGAAGAGTATCATCTTCATCCACCATGCGGGGAAGAACGGCAACCAACGAGGAACCTCCAGACGGGAGGATATCCTCGATACAGTGATGGTCCTGAAGCGTCCCAGCGATTATGAGGCAAGCGACGGCGCCCGGTTTGAAGTGCACTTTGAAAAAGCCCGGCATCTCTATGGGGAAAACGTGGAGCCTTTTGTGGCCAATCTCACCCAGGAAGGATCGACACAGTCTTGGAAGATGCTGCCCCTTGTGGAATCCAACCGGATTAAGGTGATTGATCTATATCGAGAAGGCATGTCTGTCAAAGACATTGTGGAAGAACTTGGGATAGACCGAAGCACCGTCTATAGGATCCTCAATAAAGCAGAATCGGAGGGAGAAATTGGGAAATTGAAGAGGAGGAAATAGGGAAAGGGGAGTATCTTCTAAAGCACTTTACTCAGAGTTAAATATTTTCTTTAGAGCCTCCCCAGCCTCTTTTTGTGAAGCGTAAGATAGAGGGACTATTTTTCGTCCAGAATGATCAATCACGCCCCATTTACCTCCCCTAAAATCTCCAAGATAGCGCCAGTGCTCAGGCTCAATAATTGCAAGCTCGAAAGAGCTGCCAATAGGGGCAAATTTAAGCTTATTTTTGAATTCTAGAGAGCACCCATTGCAGACAAAAGAACTTTTATTTCTAAATGAACTCGCATAGTCATATTCAGGCTTAATGATAATATTCCCCTTTCTATCATGAAATCCAACTTTTCTATGCTCATCAATAAATCGAGCAAGTCCTTCTTCATAATAGTCCGCCCCGTTATCACATAAGACGCTTTCAAATTTAATCTTTCCATCCCGGGTTATTCGATAAAAATGCCCGTTTTTCATGACCTCCACTAAAAACTCATCATCGTAGGGGCTACTTTTAGAAAAGTATTCTCTCTGCCCCTGCTCATTCTCGATCTCCCACGGCATAGAAAATTGAGAGGGAATAACTATGGCCCCTGATTTGTTTTTAAATCCATATAATTCGGTTTGAGGATCTTTGAATGCAAAAAGAGGCCCCTCATTTTTATGAGAGCACGCTCCCATCAAAAGAACACTTAGAACCCAAATCCATCTCATTTTAATATCTCTTTCAGTAAAATTATGCAGAAGTTTCCCTGATCAGTGTAGAAGAGAAAAATAGATTTTTCAAACAAATCAGGTTCAGTTGTATGAGTTCACTACATATGAGACTCAAGCGGCGACCTTGAGGACTGAGTTAATGTACTCCAAAGGGGTGAGGCCTTTCAAGGAATTATGAGGTCTGTAGGCGTTATATTTTTGGAGAGCCTTTTTAAGGTCAAGGCGTA
>CAIWGV010000030.1 GCA_903912365.1 uncultured Alphaproteobacteria bacterium | reverse complement strand
TACGCCTTGACCTTAAAAAGGCTCTCCAAAAATATAACGCCTACAGACCTCATAATTCCTTGAAAGGCCTCACCCCTTTGGAGTACATTAACTCAGTCCTCAAGGTCGCCGCTTGAGTCTCATATGTAGTGAACTCATACACTCCTTTCTTTTTATTGAGAAAACCCTGGTTTTGTACTAAAGTGCCCCCATGAGTGATTTACACCTTTTAAAAGAAAAAGCCTTAAAGCAACTCGGAACGATCCATACCCTCGAGGAACTGGAAGCTTTTCGATTGGAATTTTTGGGCAAAAAAGGGGCGATCACAGAACTTATGAAAGGGTTGGGGGCTCTTTCTCCCGAGGCGCGCAGCCAACGGGGTGCTGACCTCAATGCCGTAAAAGAAGAAATTCTCACCGCGCTTTCCCAGCGCCAACAAGAACTCGAAGCCCATGCATTGAATGAGCGCCTTAAAAAAGAAACCCTGGATATAACCCTTCCTGGTCGTCCGGAAGAACCAGGACGCATCCACCCCATCAGCCACACCATCGAAGAAGTCATGGCTATTTTCTTGGAACAAGGGTTCGTGGTGGAGGAAGGTCCCGACGTAGAAGATGACTTCCATAACTTTACGGCTCTAAATATTCCCTTTGACCATCCAGCCCGCCAAGAGCACGATACCTTTTATTTGAAGGGCAAGTTGGGGGATCAGGCCGCTGTGCTCCGCACGCACACCTCTCCGGTCCAGATCCGCACCATGAGGGAGCAGTCTCCCCCTTTCCGGATGGTGGCCTTGGGACGCACGTTTCGGGCGGACTACGATGCCACCCACAGCCCCATGTTTCACCAGGTGGAAGGTCTCGTCATTGATAAAAATATCCACATGGGTCATTTAAAAAGATGCCTCAGTGACTTCTTGAAATGCTTTTTTGAAATGGAGGATCTCCCCATTCGGTTCCGGCCCAGTTTCTTTCCCTTCACAGAACCCTCTGCGGAAGTGGATATTGGATGCTCTAAGTCCAAGGGCACTCTCAAAATCGGCGGCGGCACGGATTGGCTAGAGATCTTGGGATGCGGCATGGTTCACCCCAATGTGCTCCGAAATTGTGGCCTGGACCCTGAAGAGTACCAAGGGTTCGCCTTTGGCATGGGCATTGAACGCATATCCATGCTCAAATATGGGATTCCTGATCTTCGACTCTTCTACGAATCAGATCTTCGGTGGCTGCGGCATCATGGGTTCAGTGCCTTGCAAATCCCTTCTCCTTTGCTAGCATCAAGGAGATAGCCCATGAAAATTCCTTTCTCTTGGCTGAAAGACCACCTGGACACCAAGCATACCGTTGAGGAAATTGCCACGGCCTTAACGGAGATTGGTCTTGAGGTTCAATCTATTTTACACCCTGGAAAAAATTTAACTGGGTTTAAGGTGGCAGAAATTCTGGACACAGAACCCCATCCCGATGCGGACAAGCTGCAAGTGTGCACCGTAGATGTGGGCTACAAAACCCCTTTGCAAATTGTTTGTGGAGCCTCCAATGCACGAGCTGGCATTAAAGTTGTTTTGGGTCTTGAGGGTCAGGTGATTCCTGCAACGGGCCTTGTCCTCAAAGACCGGGATGTGCGCGGCGTTAAAAGCTACGGCATGCTCTGTTCAGCAGAAGAGCTGGGCCTTGAGAGTGCATCTTCTGGCATCTTAGAGCTTTCATCTGATGCTAAAATAGGTGAAGAGGTTGCAACCCATATGGGACTTGATGATCCGGTTATTGAGGTGGACGTAACTCCCAACCGCTCCGACTGTTTAGGGATCAGAGGCATTGCCCGGGATCTCGCCGCAAAGGGAATGGGCACCCTTAAACCCCTCCCTGTTAAGGTTACTCCTGGCACTTTTGAATCCTCTATTCCTGTGGTCCTGGATCTGGGTGTGATAGAAACAAATGCGTGCCCTCACTACATGGGACGGCTGATCCGAGGCGTGAAAAACAAACCTAGCCCTCAATGGCTTCAGAAAAAATTAAGATCCATTGGGCTGGCTCCCATCTCAGCCCTTGTGGACATCACAAATTATATTTGCTTTGATCTCTGCCGCCCCCTCCATGTCTTTGATGCAAGCATCATACAAGGAACTCTCCACGTGCGTTTTGCTCAAGGAGATGAGTTTTTCTTAGGTCTTAATGGCAAAGAATACTCTCTGAACTCCAAAATGACTGTTGTTGCGGATTCCAAGAAAGTGCTGGCTTTAGGTGGCATCTTAGGGGGTGAAAATTCTGGATGCACCCTGGATACGGATACGGTGTTTTTAGAGGCCGCCTTCTTTGATCCAAGCCGCATCGCTGCTACAGGACGAGAGCTCGGTATTATAACAGATTCCCGATATCGTCTTGAGCGCGGCATAGATCCCCTCAGCACTGCCCTGGGTATTGAAAGAGCCACCCAACTCATCTTGGAAATTTGTGGAGGAACCGCGAGCACCCCCATTTCCGTTGGACATGCTCCCGTTTCTGAGAGAACTATAGAAATTAAATCCGCTCAATTAGAAAAATTCACCGGTCTTTCCCTGTCTCAAGAAGAGATTATGGCCATTCTCGACAAACTGGGATTTGAGACCCAAGGCTCTTGCCATGTAAAAGCCCCCTCTTGGCGGCCTGATGTGCGTATTACGACAGATCTGGTGGAAGAAGTGGCTCGCATCTATGGGTATGATAAAATTCCAGAAACACCTCTCCCTCCCAGCATGCCCGCGACTCTCTCGCCTTCGCAGCAACGCCTTATCCAGACACGTCATTTGCTGGCTTCTCGGTCTTTCTTGGAGGTAGTCACCTACTCCATGATCAACGAAAAGAATTTTAGGCTCTTCGGGGGCACCGATGAAAACCTCCGCATTCACAATCCCATAACCGTGGACCTGGAATATATGCGACCTTCCATTTTGGGAACCCTTTTGGATGCGGTAAAACGCAACACAGATCGAGGATTGACACCCACCTTTTTCTTTGAAGTGGGTCCCCAATATTTAGGAATTACAGCAGAAGATCAACACACCATGGTTTCGGGCGTTCGGTCGGGAACTCAGGGCGCCCATCACTGGACAAAAGAGGAGCGGTCCGCTGATCTTTATGACATCAAAAATGACATTCGAGCCCTTTTGGAGGGATTTTGTGTTTCGCCAGAGTCCGTTCAAATTGTTTCTTCTGACCTCCCGACTTGGTACCATCCTGGCCGTGCGGGAAAAATTCAGCTGGGCCCCAAAAATTGTCTCGGTTACTTTGGCGAGCTCCATCCCGGTGTTTTGAAAGAATTGGGCATTGAGGGAACCGTCACGGCTTTTGAGCTTTATCTGGAAAAGATTCCTTTCCCCAAATCTAAAGCAAAGGGAGAGCTTCATTTATCCCCCTTCCAACCAGTATCCCGTGACTTTGCCGTTGTTCTGGATGAAACTGTCCCCACAAGCACCCTCATCAATGGAGTCAAGAAAATGAGTCCTCTCATCAAGCAAGTTCATATATTTGATGTCTATCAAGGGCCTGGCGTACCGGCAGGCAAAAAGTCTGTAGGCCTGCGTGTCCGGCTTGAGCCCGAAACCCAAACCTTCACAGAAGGGGAAATCAAAGATCTCAGTGATCGTATCGTTGACGTAATTAAAAAGACGACTGGAGGACTGCTCCGCAGTTAATTCATGAGTTTAACCCCCCTCTCAAAAATCAGGAATTTTTCCATCATCGCTCACATTGATCATGGAAAGTCGACCCTTGCGGATCGTTTAATCGAAAAATGTAATGGGCTCCCGCCGCGGGAAATCCATGAGCAGATTCTCGACAATATGGACATTGAACGGGAACGGGGTATTACCATCAAGGCTCAAACCGTTCGTCTTACTTATAAGGCAAAAGATGGGGAAACTTACCAGCTGAACCTTATGGATACGCCGGGCCACGTGGACTTTGCCTATGAAGTGAGCCGATCCTTGGCCGCCTGTGAAGGCTCCATTCTGGTAGTGGATGCCACCCAGGGCGTGGAAGCTCAGACGCTGGCAAATGTATACCAAGCCATCGATAATAATCACGAAATTATTCCGGTCCTAAATAAGGTTGATTTGCCCTCTGCCGATCCTGAGCAGGTGAAAAAACAGATTGAAGATGTGATCGGTATTGATGCTAGCGATGCCATTCCCATCTCCGCCAAAACAGGATTTGGCATTGAAGACGTCCTAGAAGCCATCGTCCAGCGGTTGCCTGCCCCCGCCGGGGACATAGATGCCCCTCTGAAGGCCCTTCTGGTGGATAGTTGGTACGATTCTTACCTGGGCGTTGTGACCCTTGTGCGCATTAAAGACGGAGTCTTGAAGCCAGGGATGAAGATTCGGATGATTGCAACCGAGAGCACCTATCCTGTGGATCAGGTGGGAATCTTCACCCCAAAAATTAATCGTGTAGATGCCCTCACACCGGGAGAAGTGGGGTACTTTACCGCTAATATCAAACAGGTCAGTGATTGCCAGGTAGGAGATACGGTGACGGATGAAAAGAATCCGTGTACCGAACCCTTGAAAGGATTCAAACCTTCCGTTCCCGTGGTGTTTTGTGGTCTCTTCCCCATAGATGCGGCTAATTTTGATGAGCTGAGAGAAAGCCTTTCTCGACTGCGCCTCAATGATGCCAGCTTCCACTTTGAACCGGAAAGCTCTGCGGCTCTTGGCTTTGGCTTCCGTTGTGGATTCCTTGGGCTCCTCCATTTGGAGATTATCCAAGAACGCCTAGAGCGTGAGTTTGATCTAGACCTCATCACCACGGCCCCCAGCGTCATCTATAAGGTCTATCTGACGGATGGTACCCTGAAGGAGATCCATAACCCTGCAGATATGCCGGATCCAGCCCGTATTGATCATATGGAAGAACCCTGGATCAAGGCCACCATCATGGTCCCAGACGAATATTTAGGGTCCATCCTGGCCCTCTGCACGGAGCGGCGCGGGGAACAAGTGGATCTCACCTATGTGGGAAATCGCGTCATGGTGGTTTATTTGCTCCCCCTGAACGAAATCGTTTTTGATTTCTATGATCGCCTCAAATCCGTAAGCCAAGGCTATGCGAGTTTTGACTATTACGTGGACGGGTATCGTCTTGGAGATCTGGCAAAAGTATCCATCATGGTCAATGGAGATCCTGTAGATGCCCTTTCTTTCATCTGGCAACGCAGCCGGGCCGATGCCCGAGGCCGGGAAATTTGTGAACGCCTTAAGGACCTTATCCCTCGGCAATTATTTAAGATTGCCATCCAAGCAGCCATTGGCGGAAAAATTATTGCCCGTGAAACCATTTCCCCCATGCGCAAAGATGTAACCGCTAAATGCTATGGCGGAGATATCAGTCGCAAACGAAAGCTTCTTGATAAGCAAAAGAAGGGGAAGAAAAAGATGCGTCAAATTGGGAACGTAGAAATTCCCCAGAGCGCCTTTCTATCTGCCTTAAAACGGGATCCAAGCTAAGGGGTTAAGATGATAGAAAAGCGTACAAAAGAATACACAGTTCTTATAAAAGCTATTGAAGACGATATCAAAAGCATTGTCCCTCTCAAGGCCCGCATAGAAGAACTTATGCAGGAAATTGCCCTTGTCCAAACAAAAATTTCCGAGAAACAGGCTCTTTTAAAAAATCGCCAAAAAGAACTCGAAAATGAAATTAAGAAGATTTAGATAAATAACAAATCATAGTAGTCCTCGTCGCCCAGAAAAAGCCTCTTCTTTCCCCTTCCCCAACTCTTAAATTTCGCTTAAGATAGGGCCATGAAACCAAAGCCTATTGTTCTTTCTGTTTTGGATGGGTGGGGATATAACCCGGACTCTCACAATAATGCCATTGCCTTGGCTCACAAACCCACCTGGGATAAGTGGACCAAGACCTATCCAGAAATTTTACTGGACGCCTCGGGCCTCAGTGTTGGTCTCCCAGAAGGCCAAATGGGGAATTCGGAGGTAGGCCACATGACGCTCGGCACGGGCCGTGTGATCTTCCAAGACTTACCCCGCATTAGCCTTGCCTTTAAAACCAAAACCTTTCATACCAATTCTTATTTCCAATCTTTGATCAAGACTTTAAAAGGTTCTGGCAAAACTTGTCATCTCTTGGGCCTCTTTTCTCCCGGGGGTGTCCATTCCCATATGGATCATATTCTCCATCTTATTACTCTTCTGGCAGCCGAAAATATTTCTGTCGCTCTGCACCTCTTCTTAGATGGACGCGATACCCCTCCCCAAAGTGCCATCGCTTATATGGAAACTCTCCTGCGCCATATTCAGAACAAAAAAACCGTTCATATTGCCACTCTCTCGGGACGGTACTACGCCATGGATCGGGACAACCGTTGGGACCGGGTGGAAAAAGCTTATGATGCCGTTGCCCTCGGCAAAGGCCCCTCCTTCACGGACCCCCTTGCGGCCATCAAAACCTCCTATACCCAGGGCAAAGATGATGAATTCCTCATCCCTGTTGTTTCCTTATCCTATAAAGGCATTCAAGAGGGAGATGCTCTCCTCACGGCCAACTTCCGGGCTGACCGCATGCGGGAAATTTGCAATGCCCTCTTAGATAAAGATTTTTCCGGATTCCGTCGCCCCTCCCTTCCCCGCTTCAGCAAAGTGCTTAGCATGACAGAATATTCCACGGAGCTTGCCGCAAAGATGGAGGTTTTATTTCCCCCCGTTCGGCCACATAATACATTGGGGGAAGTTTTGGCGCACGCGGGCCTCAGCCAACTTCGCATTGCAGAAACAGAGAAGTACGCCCATGTGACTTTCTTTTTTAATGGGGGCCGAGAAGACCCCTTCCCCAAGGAAGAGCGCATTATGGTCCCCTCTCCCAAGGTGGCCACCTACGATCTAAAGCCAGAAATGTCGGCCCCTGAACTTACAAACAAAGTTTTAGAGGCTATTCACAGCAACAAGTTCGATGTGATTATTCTCAATTATGCAAACACCGATATGGTGGGACATACGGGAAAGCTGGATGCCGCCATTAAAGCCGTGGAAGCGGTCGACATCTGTTTGGGACGACTGGAAACTGCCGTTCTTGAGAAAGGGGGTGTACTCCTCGTCACCGCCGATCATGGGAATGCAGAGAGCATGGAAGATACAATCAACCACCAACCTCATACCTCTCACACCACGAATCTGGTGCCCCTGTTCATTGTCACAAAAGAATCCTATGAGATTAATCGAACAGAGGGAACCCTCATCGATATTGCCCCCACTATTTTGGATCTTTTAGACCTCCCGGTTCCCAAAGAAATGGAGGGACATTCTTTTCTCCTTCCCCCCTTGTTACCAAAATGAAGATTTGGCTTTGTTTATTCATAGCCATTACGTTGCCGGGCTTTTCTTCCATAAAAAACCTTCAGTCTCAACTCCATAAATTAACAGAAGAGTGCCGCGCCTCTGAACGCACCCTTCAGCAAATAGAGTTGGAGATTGAGGACCTTGATAAAACTCGATTTGAAAAAACAACGCTCCTAGAGCAGAGAAAACAAGAAGTTGGAAAATTGCTGATGGCCTTGAAGCATCTTAAAACCGAGGGACCTCTCCGCATTCTTCAGTCAAAGGCAAAACCTGAGAGCATGGTTCAATCTCTCATTGCCCTAAAGTCTTATCTGTATACTTTACAGGATCATTTGAAATCCATGCAGCAAGAAATTGATACCCTTAGTCAAACAACAGAAATCTCTCAAACTAAGAAAATAGCCCTCTCCTCAAAACTCCAGGACTATCAAACAAAGTACCAAAAAGTAGAGCTTCTTTTAAAACAACGGGAAAAGATTTTGGTCAAAGAAGGAGCCCGTCAAAAAGTAAAGACAGAGCGGGCAAAAACGGTGGCCAAGACGGCAAAAAACTTTTCCCAATTAATTCAGAATTTAGAAGCGCCCCAAAAATCTCTGTCTCTCCTTCCCCGAAAAACCCTTAGGTACTCCCTAAAACCCGTAGAAGGATCTGAGCTTGTGGTCTTTGGCCAAAAACATGAAATGAGTCCTGCGGGCACAGGATGTGTGTTCCGTACCCGTGTCGGTGCTCATGTTCTCTCTCCCACGGAGGGGACCATCGTTTATGCGGGCCCGTTCCGGGGATACGGACAGATTATTATCATCGCCCATGATAAAGGGTACCATACACTTCTGACCGGTCTTCATCGCATTGATGGCGCCGTTGGTCAATTTGTAACGGCGGGAGACCCCTTAGGCATTATGAACCCAGAAAAAAAAGGGTTTTTATATTTGGAACTACGAGGAGATAAAGGCGCTCCCATCAACCCAGATCCATGGTTTCCAGCATGAAGAGCTCCCTCTTTCTTTTATTTACCTTACTCACCTCCTCAGCCTTTTCCAAAGGTGATTCGGAACTCTACAGACATCTCTCCACTTTTAGCGATGTCCTCAAATATGTACGTTCGGATTATGTACGTCCTGTCTCCGATGAAAAACTTATCGAGAATGCCATTCAGGGTATGTTGTCCTCTTTGGATCCAAACTCCAGCTATATCAGCCAAGAAAAGTATCAAAGCATGGTCACCAGCATCAAAGGAGAATTTGTAGGATCCGGCCTTGAGTTCACTTTAAAAGAAGGAAAAGTCAGGGTTGTAACACCCCTGGACAATTCCCCAGCTGCGCGCGCTGGCCTCAAACCCCAAGACCAAATTCTGGAAATCAACGGAGCTCCCTTGTATGGACTCCCCCTTTCTGAAGTGGATGATTTGATGAAAGGGCAAAAGAACGAGGCCCTCACCCTTAAAATCCAGAGGGGCCAAGAACCTCCTTTTTCTGTTACCTTTAAAAGGGAGATTATTAAGTTTTCTCCTGTAAAATGGCAAATAAAAGATGGAATCGCCTATGTACGCATCTCTAATTTCTTGCATGATAAAACGGGGTTTGAATTTCAGAAAGCTTTGACAGCTATTAAATCAAAACTGAAAAGCCCTAAAGGCCTTATTATAGACTTACGCAATAATCCAGGGGGCCTTTTAGATCAGGGGCTCTTGGTGGCTGATTGCTTCTTAACAGCCGGCAAGATCGTCTCAGTCAAGGGACGGAAAGAAAACTCCGCCGTGACCCACCCAGTTACAAAAAAAGAAAAGTTCTTTAAAGGTGTTCCTATTATCATTCTTATTAACGAAGGGACGGCCTCTTCTGCAGAAATTGTTGCCGGGGCTCTCCAAGATCATAAGCGTGCCATTTTAGTAGGTCACACCACTGCCGGCAAAGGATCTGTTCAGACCATCCTTCCCATCCCACCAGGATACACGGCCATTCGTTTAACAACGGGCCTTTATTACACACCTTCGGGTGCGGGGATTGAGGGCCATGGCATTCGCCCCGATGTAGAAGTTTCAGAAAGATCTGCGGCCTCTTCAGATCCCTTCTACGAAAAAGCTTTGAATCTTTTGGGGTCCCTTGGACAAGGAAAGAAGCCATGAAAAAGTCTGCTCTTCTCCTCTTGACTTCTGACATGCTCAGAACATGTATTTCAGAATATCTTTCCACCTCTTATAAGATTGAGACAAAAGAAAGTCCCCTGAATTTTGCAGTTATTATTACAGATAATCCCCTTTTGTTGGAATCTCTCCATAATACGTATCCTCAAGCTTCTCTCGTGCTCCTCGCAGACCCTGGCCACGTCCCCCTTGATACACCTTTCTCTATCAAGGTTTTCGAAAAGCCTTTTTATTTACGGGAGTTAAGAGAGACTTTAGAGGGCATAAGCACCTCTCAAGTATTGTTGCTTCCTCCTTACAAACTCTATCCCACAAGCCGGCGTCTTGTGAATACGCTAACACAGACAACAGAGAGTCTCACAGAGAAAGAAGTAGCCATCTTAGAATACCTCTACGAGCACCGTAATAGGCCCATCTCTCGGGAGACTCTTTTAAAAAACGTCTGGAATTATTCTCCTGATATCACTACCCACACCCTTGAAACTCATGTCTATCGCCTCCGTCAAAAACTGCAAACGGCAGAGGGTTCAAGCCTGCTCCTCACCACCGAGGATGGGTATGAGTTAAAAATTTAAATCCATGACAAATTTCTCTTTTCCTGTTAAGAATTTAAGAGGGGAGTATTTAATTCATGACCGATTCTAAAAAGTTTCCGTGGGTGTTATTGCTTGCCATTTCCATCCTCGTTTTTCTGCTCAATGTTGATTACACTTCCGTAAATCTGGCCCTTCTTCCCATTTCAGAAGAAATCTCCGTTAATCTCAGCTCTTTGCAGTGGCTCATCAGTGGCTATGTTTTAGTGTGGGCCGCCTTAGTCCTTCCAGGAGGGCGATTGGCCGATCTATATGGCAAGAAAAATGCCCTTTTCGGGGGCATTCTTATTTTCCTTTTAGGGTCTGCCGTCGCAGGCTTTGGTCATTCCATTGAAATTCTAATTCTAGGTCGTATTCTTCAGGGAATTGGCGCTGCCATTTTCACACCTCCTTGTTATGGGATTGTTTTTACCCTCATGCCTATATCCAAGCAAGGGTTCAGCATCGGTGTGATTGGCGGTGCAGGCGGATTAGGCCTTGCCATTGGCCCCACCATTGCTGGATATTTGATCAAGAATTTTGATTGGCGTTGGATTTTTTATCTAAACATTCCCCTAGGTATCCTTGTTTTAGTCATCATTTTTTTCTCTGTTCCTAAGGATAAAAAAATCCAGAATGTTGCTCATCTAGATTTTTTAAGTACTGCCCTCTTGGCAGGGGGGTTGGGGATATTCATGATTGCCTTAAACCAAATCGAAGAATGGGGATTAAAGAACTTTAAATTTTTGGGAATGATTGCCTTAGCCACCCTAAGCCTTTTATGTTTTTTAGCCAGAGATAGACGACAGACGCATCAAATCCTCCCTTTGAAATTTTTTCATAACAGTGCTCTTTTAAGCTGTATGGCCGCCATTACAGGTGTATGTTTTAACTTCGGCCTGGTGCTCGTTATTATCTCTCTCTACCTTCAAAATACTCTGCATTACTCCAGTTATGAAACGGGGTTAATCTTCCTTCCCATGACATTGGCTGTAGGTCTTTTGTCTCCCATTGGAGGAAAGTTAGGAGATATTTGGGATATTCGGTGGCCGATCATAGGCGGATTATTTTTGATCGCCGCAGGATCTATTTTAATGAGTTTCCTTGAAAGCAGTTCAGAGCCCCTCTACGTTCTTGGGGCCCTCTTAATTATGGGTATGGGGCTCGGGCTAACTTTCCCCACCATCAACACAGCTCTATTGCGCTCTGTCAGCAAGAATGATGTTAATACGGCTTCTGGTCTTTTCACCATGGTCAGCATGTTAGGGAACAGCCTAAGCGTTATCCTCAGCACAAACTTCCTCGTCATTTTTGGCCGTCAACACCTGATTCCGCTTGTACAAGAAAAAGGTATCCTATTGTCGGACGAGCAATATGAGACACTTGAAAAAGTCCTAACAAAAGTAGAGCACACAGCAAGTCAGCTCAAAGATTTTGGTGAAGACCAGATTCCGTCTTTGTTAGAACTTATCGATAAATCCTTTGTTTGGGCTGTGGAGAGGAATATGTGGATTGGAGCCATATGCGCCCTTGCTCCCATTCTTCCCGTTTACATCTGGTGCAAATATCTCAAGATACAAGAAGACGCCTCCCCTCCCCCTCTTTAAAAAATAGGGGGCCAAAGCCCCCAGAAGTTTAGATTCTTTATCCGCTCTATTTGCGATTGGCTCGAAGATAAGGCCTGCTTTCTCTGGATTCTTCCAAGAAGTCTTTAAACCTAGCTCGAATCTTGGAGATAGCTTCATCAGCCCGCTGTCTCATACCCACAGCCGCTTTATCCCGATCATTTTCTGCCAAAATGGATTTCCAGACCTGGATCTTCTTATTTTTCTCCTGAAGGTCCTGAAGAATCTCTAGTTTCTTTTTAGAGAAATCTGGAGTCCGCTGAGGATCAACAAGCTCTTCTATAACCTCTGAACTTAGATTAAGATTTTCTAGGTGACGTCTGGCCTCTTCATGTTCCTCTGATTTTGAGGGATCTCGAAGAATCTCTAGGTTCTTTGAGAAAATAGAAGAGGTTTCTTTTAGGTTTTCTAAAACTGCGCGGGCCCTTTTTTTAAATTCCTTTTCTTCAGTTGGGTCCTTAAACTTTTTAAACCACTGCTGCACCCTTGTGAATTTTTTGGAGTTCAAAAAGCCCTCATAAATGTCGCTGCTTTTTGCCTGGAATACCTGACGACCTTCTCTTGTAAGTCGATCATAGGCAAATTGATGTATTCCTTCGAAAGCCTCTTGGAGGTGTCCATACTTCTTAGAAAGATTGTCTAGGCCTGTGGAAATGTCTCCCGCTTTTATGTCTGGTTTTGTAGTAATTTTTTCCATTTCAGCAGTTGCTATTTCTTGCCCTTCCAAAGCAATCAAAGCGGCATAGCTCTTCTTAAGACCTTCTTTCGTGCTTTTAGAATTTTCTAGTTCATAAATGAGGCCCTTTTTTGCTTCCTCTAGTTTTTCAACAAGTCCAGATCCTTCCAGCTCTTGGACAGCCACAACAAAGTCATGCAAACTTAAAATAGAGTCCGCTTTTTTATCTTCTTCGCTATTTTTTTGGCCCCGGGTAATCAAGGCTGCAACGCGGGCCCCAGTCCTCTTGGCACGCTCTTGAGGAGGAAGGTTCTTCATCTCTTCTTTGAAATTTTGATCTGGTGTTTCCATTTTTTTTGTCTGTTTTATGGCTGCAACTTTACGATACTTTTCAATGATGTCTTTTTTCTTTTTTAATAGATCTGCTAGAACACTTTGGTCCAGTCCTTGAGACTTTTTTGCAAAGTAATTTAATGTTGGAAAGAATTTTTCCACATCTAAAGTACCTTTATTAAATTGGCGAACAACCTCTGGATCTTCCTCTAACTCTTGTAAAACCTGTCGTCCATCATTCCATTGAGCCACCCCTAGAAGCCCATGTTGGCAAGCTATTTTAAATTCTTTCTCTTCGTATTCGGCACGACCCTCCTCTGTTTTTAGATGCCCCTCTATCACAGCAGCAAAGACATCTGCTCCCGTTGGGTCCCCGGGAACACTTGAGCTTGCTTCTATAGCCGCTCTCTCAATAACTGCTTCGGGAACCAGGTTCTTTGCAGCCGCCTGTTGTTCTCTCAAGCCATCCTTGCTCTTTAAAGCAATATTATGAAGACTTCCTCTAATCCCACCTCTCTGAAAACCACGGCTTGCCGACTCCACCTCAACCGCACAGTTCGCAAAAGGTGCCCAAACAGCTAAATAAAAAGCTAATAAACTGATACTATTTTTCTTCAATGATTTCATCTTAACCCCCCTTATTAAATAGACTTTAGTATCATTATAGTACATTTTTTTATTATTTCATTAAAAAAGAAAGGACGTTTTTTTAGATCAAAGGGGAAAAAATTTCAAAAAAAATAAAAAAAGCCCGGGAAAATTTCCCGGGCTCAAAAAAAGAATCTAACTCTTTTTTAATATATCTATTAACTAGAACTTGTAACCGATTCCAATTGTAGCTCTTGTAGAGTTAAAGTTTGAGGCTTTTGAAGCCGCAGGAGAAGTCCTCTTGAAGGATACTCCATAGTCTACCTCTGCACTTACATACATGTTATGAGTGATCATCATGTTTGCGCCAACACCTGGTACTAGAGAGTAGGTGAGGACAGTTCCTCTATCTTTCGCCCCTTGACGAAGGAAGCTATAGGTATCTCCTTCAATTCCAAGACGCCCATAAAGCAATACGTCATTATCAAGATGCCCTCCAACACGGACAGCTGCTCCCACATTCCATTGACGAGCTAAGTTACTCTTAGGAGAAGACTTGTACTCTTTCTTTGAAAATGCTCTTCCAAATTGGAACTCGCCTCCAACGTAAACACCGCTGTGGTTACATCCACCACCAACTTTACCAAAAAGTCCAAAGCCGCTCTGGTTGTAACTAACCTTTGGCTTATTCGAAGTTTTAGCAATCTTCCCACTCGTCGAAACATAACCCACATCAAGTTCTCCGTACCCGCCAGAGAAATGCGCGCTCGCACCACAAGAAACAGCCGCCAATAAAGCTGTACCCAATACTATTTTCTTCATCTTATACACTCCTTAAAAATTACTTATTAACATTACTTAATGTAGCCCAGGGACTCGAAAGAAATCAATAGAATCCTAAAGGAAATAATTTTCTTTTTTGTAAAAGTTGCTTATTTGCAACATTTTAGTTGCTCTATTATCACATATTTTCTCTGATAATCTTGGAGGTTTCCCACAAAAAAAGCCCGGGAACCATTCCCGGGCTTTAAAAAAGAATTTACTGCTTTTTTAGATTGTCTATGGAACTAGAACTGGTATCCAACTCCAAGACGCAGACTTGTAGATCTAAACTTAGAAGCCTTTGAAGCCGCTGGTGAAGAAACCTTCACAGCCTTGCTGAAATCAACTCCTGCAGTTACGAACACATCCTGAGAGATCTTTCTATCAACACCAAAACCTGGGACGATAGACAAGGTAACGATATCACCGCTTCTTGTCGCTCCAGCACGCAGGTAGCTGTACTGATCCACATCAAGTCCAAGACGACCATACAACAATGTGTCATTGTCGATATGTCCACCCACACGGCCCGCAACTCCTAGGTTCCAACCACGGCTCAAATTAGTAGTTCCGTTTTTCTTCTTTGAGAAAACCTTTCCACCCTTGAACTCGCCACCAACGTAAACGCCGCTGTAGTTGCATCCACCACCAACTTTACCAAAAAGTCCAAAACCACCTTGGTTATAGTTGATCTTTGGTGCAGCTGTCTTCTTCTGAACGCTTGCTTTTGTCCAAGTGTATCCAGTTTCTAGGGCTACATATTTCCCAGAAATGTCTGCACTTGAATTTCCAGCAACAATTGCCAGAAGAGCTGTAGTCAATAATACTTTTTTCATTATCTTAATACTCCTTAAATATTTACATTTGAAATCTATATATTTCTTAAAATAAAAGAACAATACATTTATTACTTATATATAATTGATTTTATCGTAAGTTGTAAAAATACAACAGGTTGTTGCTTGACGATCATTTCGACGAATGTTTTATTTAAAGATGGTGCCGCTGGAGAGAATCGAACTCTCGACCTTACCCTTACCAAGGGTACGCTCTACCACTGAGCCACAGCGGCGGCTTTGAAGTATTCAGTTGTACTCTGATTTCTAAAAAAATAAAACAGAAAATTGCAAATTTTTCCTTAAGAGTCTTCGCTTTTAAACAAAGATTCTGCAAATTCTTTTAAAGTTTCTTTTAGAGGTCCCTCAGGAAAAGTAAGTAAAAGATCTTTTATTTCTTTTTTTTCTGTCTCTGCCAAGTCCCGCTCTTTTAGCTTAGGAAAAGTTTCCAAAGGACCTTTCTTAGGAAACACCCCCTGCCTCATAACCATTTTTGTGAGAGCTTTGTATCCAAAATATCGGTTCACACGCTCCAAAATAAGATGCTGCAGGTGTTGCACCAGCAGAGCGGCACTACTGCTTTCCACTAAAACATACAGGGTTCCCTCCGTATTTTTACCCTTCGGAAACATAATTTTCTGGGGCATGAGCATATCTTTATAAGCATCCCCCACAACTAAGGGCCAATCCTGAAGAACAGCCGCCCACACAAATCCTTGTTTAGAAGTAAACGCTGCCGTAATACCTTTCAGAACTTTTCCAAGGGAAGACGGCAGAAATGTATGAATGCGGCGGCCCGTCATTTTCAGGAAGGAACTGAAGAAAGCTGGGCGGCTCGGATTATATTACTCATGAGAAACATAATCGTTAAAGGGCCAACACCACCGGGCACAGGGCTAATGGCCCCTGCCACCCGAGAAACTGCCTCAAAATCCACATCTCCCACGGGACGATCCGTTCCCCCACTATTAATCCCCACATCAATCACACAGGCCCCCGGCTTAATCCAATCTCCCTGAATAAGTTTAGGTTTTCCCACAGCCACCACCACAATATCAGCCAATTTACAAAGGGCGCCGAGATCTTTCGTATGAGTATGCGCCTGAATAACTGTGGCATCATGGTTTAAAAGAAGTTTGGCCATGGGCGTTCCCACAAGAGGGGACCTTCCCACCACAAGGGCTGTGAGACCTGAGATATTTTTTCTCCACAGATGAATAAGATAAAGACACCCTTGGGGTGTACAGGGAATAAACCGAGGCGTATTCAAATTAAAAAGCCCGATGTTCTCGGGCGTTAGGCCATCCACATCCTTGAGGGGGTTTATTTGATACAAAGCATCCACCCGACTTAGATGGGGAGGGAGGGGCAGCTGTAACAGGATTCCATGTACGTCGAAAGCCTTGTTGAGTTTACGAATAAGTTTGTGAAGAACCATTTGCGTTGTATTAGAAGGCAGCTTATAAAGCTGAACTTCTACCCCTAAACTCTCCGCCTTTTCTTGCTTTCGGCGAACGTAGAGCTGACTTGCCGCGCTATCTCCCACCAAAATAACCGCAAGGGTTGGAACAATTTTCTTCTGTTTCTTCAGAAGCTGAATGGTTTCACAGAACTCCTCCGCTAAATGATCTGCCGCCAGTTTTCCATTTAGGATCTGAACCATGTTGATTTACACAAAATAAGTTGAGAGAACATACTGAATCAACCTTTCGACGCAATGCGTAACCAAGAATAGGACTAACAAGGAGAGGTCAAAAATCCCAAAGGTTGGAAGGATCCCTCTAATTTTTCCCAAAAGGGGCTCTATAAGGCGCGCTAAAAAATCATAAACCGTATCAATGAATTGGTTGCCTTTCCCCAAGACATTGAACAAAGACAGAAGATTAAGAACCACATACACGACCAAAGCCCACTGATAAGCCTTAACCAGAAGAAGAACCACTTCCAAAAGGGGTGTCAAAATAATGCTCATAATCCCAATTCCTCCTTACACTGTACTGATATCTGGCGCATCTACGGCTTTCATGCCGACCACATGATATCCCGCATCCACATGGTGAATCTCTCCCGTCACCCCAGAAGAAAGATTGCTCAGCAGGTAGAGACCCGCATTTCCAACGTCATCCAGAGTCACGTTCCTCTTTAAAGGAGAGTTATACTGATTCCACTTTAGAATGTAGTTAAAATCCCCTATACCTGAGGCCGCAAGAGTTTTTACGGGGCCTGCGGAGAGGCCATTCACGCGAACATTGTTTTTCCCCAAGTCCACGGCGAGATATCGTACGCTTGCTTCAAGGGCCGCTTTCGCCACTCCCATCACATTGTAATGGGGCATAACTTTCTCAGCGCCATAGTAAGTCAACGTCAGAAGACTTCCTCCTTCTGTCATCAGAGAATGCGCATGACGACAAACAGAGGTAAAAGAATAGCAGGAAATATCCATGGCATTGAGAAAATTCCCTCGGCTTGTATTATAATAGGGGCCTGTTAGCTCTTCCTTTGCAGAAAAAGCAATGGCATGGACCACGAAGTCTAATCTTCCCCATTTCTCCTTTAAAGTCTCAAAAGTCTTTTCGATGCTTCCCTCATCGGACACGTCACAGGGCAATACAACGGAGGACCCAAGGGAATCAGCCAAAGGCCTCACACGTTTTTCCAAGATTTCACCCTGATAGGTAAAAGCAAGTTCAGCCCCATGATGATTGAGAGATCTTGCAATGCCCCACGCTAAAGATCGATCATTGGCAACACCCATAATCAATCCTCTTTTTCCTTCCATTAAGGGAGTATTTTTAGTCATTTTTCCTCTCGATTAAAAATTCACTGGGACATCATATACTTTCCTGTTTTCAAGGACAAGCTATACAACTTTTGTTTCTTGGGATTTTGGACTAATACCCACAAAGAATTTAGGACCAAATCTGTATAAGAAGAACAAAATTGGGCCCTTTTTATCCAATGCTTTTGCCATTTCTTTCTTAAAATCTTCCATTGTGGGTGTCTCTACCCCATTAACCTGGAGAATAATAGTCCCCACAGAAAGGGCATGCTTCTCACCCCACCCTCCTTCTTTCACGTCCGATATGGCAACCCCCTGAATCCCAGGATTTTCTGCTCCAAATCTCTGTCTAAACTGTGCTGTCAAAGGGATCACCCCAAACTCAAGTTCTGGACACGCCACATGATCTTTAAATTCAACCTTGGTTTTCTTAATGGTTTCTTTGAAATCATCCTGGTTCCGGAATTCTTGGAGTTTAACCTTTAAAGTCTTTTCCTTGCCTTGACGCCACAAGACTACTTCCACTGTTTGACCCACAGATAGGTCCCCAATGATACGGGTAAAGTCCGCAGGATCCTTAATCTTTTTATCATTAAGTTTAAAGATCACATCTCCACTGAGAATATTCGCTTCTCGAGCAGGTCCGTTTTCCGTGACAGAAGCAATAATAATGCCCTGAGCTTTTTTCATACCCGCATTTTGGGCGATTTCATTTGTAACGGCCTGGATATTCACCCCCATCCAAGCCCGTTTTACCTTGCCAAAATTGATGATATTATCCACCACTTTTCGGGCCGTATTGGCCGGGATCGCAAGCCCGATACCATCATTTCCTCCGGAAGGCGCAATACCACCAAAATTGACCCCCACCACCTGACCTTTATAGTTAACCAGGGGACCTCCTGAATTTCCCGCGTTGATAGCTGTATCCGTCTGAATAAGCCCTTTCATGAGCTGAGCTGATTCAACCCTATATCGAGGATCGGATAAGTCTCTCGCGGGAGATGAGATCACCCCCGCTGTCAACGTGAACCCAAGTCCATAGGGGTTCCCCAGCGCCACAACCCACTCCCCGATGCGCACCTTATCAGAATCCGCCCACTGCAGGGCCGACAAAGGTTTGTTGGCTTTTACTTTAAGAACCGCTAAATCTGTTTCTTGATCATCCCCGATGAGCTCCGCATCCAGAACCGTTTCATCATGGAGTGTCACCTTAATTTTGTAGGCATCCCGCACCGCATGGTAATTGGTAACAATATATCCCCTCGAACCCACGATAAACCCAGAACTTGCCGTCTCTGCTTTTTGCGGAGGGTTTAAAACCTCCGGCCCAAACACGTCTTTATGGGGGCTTGTAAGCATATTATCCACCCGACGCTGAAGGGCTTCTGGATTCTTCACCAGCATAATGGTAGAAATACTTACCACAGAGGGCATGGCTTTTTCTCCCATGCGAGAAAAGCCATCGGAGAGAAAGTCTGCCCGAGCAAAAAGACACAGAAAACACAAAAGAAAAGTTAGAGGTTTAAAATTCATGATGATCCTACTATTATGAATCCAAGTATATTGAGCTTTTCCTTTACACGCAACGAGATTTAGATGAAAGAAAAACTCTCCCTACCCCATTTGAAAAAAATCATAGCCGTGGCCTCCGGAAAAGGAGGCGTAGGAAAGTCTACTATCGCCTTTAATTTGGCTGTGGGGCTTGCTCAAAAAGGACTCAAAGTGGGTTTGCTAGACGGGGATATCTATGGACCTTCTCTCCCCAAACTTTTGGGTCTTACAGGACCTGCGAAAGTTCAAGACCACCAATTTATCCCCTTTGAGAAATATGGCATCAAGGCCATGTCCATGGGATTTCTCATCAATGAAGAAATGCCCGTTATCTGGCGCGGGCCCATGGTCATGACGGCCATCAAGCAACTCTTCAAAGATGTTGCCTGGGGAGAGCTGGATGTGCTCCTAGTGGATATGCCTCCTGGTACGGGAGATGCCCATTTGACCATGTGCCAATCCATTTCCCTCGATGGTGTGGTCATCGTTTCTACCCCTCAGGATCTCGCCTGGATCGATGCGTTTAAGGTGCTGGCTATGTTCCAAAAACTTCACATCCCTATTCTAGGCATCATTGAAAACATGAGCGGCTTTGAATGCGGGCATTGCCATCATTTGACTGATATTTTTAAAGAGGGGGGCGCCAAGAGTGCGGCCGAAAAATTGGGCATTCCTTTTTTGGGAAGCGTGCCCTTGGATCCAAAAATTGTTCAAAATAGCGATGCAGGGGTGCCCGATCTGGCGAACTTTGAGAAGATTTCGAAGAAATTACTGCCAGAACTCCGTTCTTTCTAAAAAAAAGAACATTGAAAATCTTCCAGGATGTTGTAGAATTTCAATGTTGGGGTATCAGCCCCATTCGTGCGAAAAGGTACGGTCTTAACTTTGGTCCTTTTTGTGACGTTCCTCAGCTGCTTTTGCAAGACGCGCTCGACGTTGTTCGGGGGTTTCGGCCATCCGGGAAAGCCGTTCAACCATTGCCTGTTTTTTCTCTGCCCTATTTTGCTTTTTAACCCCTTTGAAGGCCTTTTTCCAATTCCCCTTATTAAACTCTGATTTCAGAGCTTGACTCAAAGCACTCTGCGCATTCTCCAGCTCCCCTTCAATAAGCTCTGCAAAGATATCTGCTTGCCCCTTGAATTCTGCATCTACTTCCAACCCATAGGTCTTCAGTTTGTCCTCGAAGTCCGATTTAAAGCGAGCCGCTGCTTCTGCAACAGGTGTTGTGGGTCGAATACCCAACTCCAACAATTGGCGCGCAAGTGCTTGTGGGTTTTCTCGAGGATTGGCTCCTGTCGCACGAGCGCGCATCAAATGACGGCCTTCCACCTGTGCAAAGGTGCGATCCAGTTCTGGATCTATACCGCGAAGTCCCGTAATGATACGTTCTCTGATTCCCTTCACACAACTAGTTGAGTCATGTCTTCCTCCATAGGCCTCTTCTGATTCGCGTATGAACTGAGCTTTCCATAAATCAACTTTGTCTGGATAGAATGCCTTCAAGAAAGTGTAAATGATAGCCATCAGGCGTTGATCTGCGGGATTCTCTAATACACTCTGGAATGCAGGAGCTGAGGAGAATCTTCCCAATGCAGTGCGAACCTCAGAAAATGGAACTACGGCTCTCGTTCCCAGACGGCCCTCTACTTGCCTAAAGATAGCATCAATGAGTCGTACTTGAGCAGAACCTCCTGCTGCACAGGCAGCAGCAGAGGCCCCTTGGGAAACGGTTACTTCTTCCCCTGCATAATTATGGGCTTCCATGGCAATGCTGATGGGGGGGCGTTCATGAGCCCATGCATGCCTATGTTCATGAACCCATGCATCATGAGTAATTTGAGACCACCTTGCCGAGGCTCGACCTTGCCTCTCTCCTTCTACAAAGGTACGTGGTCTATGGTCTTCTGCAAGAGCTAGGAAAGCATCCCGGATATCTTGTGGGGTGAGTGCTCTCTCATGAGTTTGGGACCAATTTGAAATTTCACTCACACGACTATTAAGAGCGAAACTGGGAATATTTTCTAGGACCATCTCAGGCAGCGCTACTATAGAGTTAACCAACGCTTCCCTTTGATAGCTATTCAAGGTAGGGGAATAGCATAGCTGTAATATAGGGGTAATATCAAAAAACTTACCCAATACCTGATTAAGCCTACCGACAGTTGATAGGTAGTTTTGCATGTCTTCCAAAGACAAAGTATTCCTGTCCGTTCTAGTGGCAGGAATTGTCCCTTTCAAAAAAACACTTATCTGCTTAGAGAGAGATTTAAGATCACATATCAGATCCCTTTGAGAAAAAAGCCTTGGGATATCCCTTATGGGGAGAGATTGAAGAGCTACCACCAATTTTTCTATATCTGCTGTAGAGGAGATAGATCCATACAATGAATTTGAGTAAGAACATAAGTAATAAAGCGTTATAACCGTCCTCTGAGGAGGCTCCCAGAATATATTAGGCCTGCTACGCTTCAAATATTCAGTCAAAAATCTAAAAAAATCGCTAACATTTTCATTAAACATGCCAAAATCAGTTTTATTTTGAAGATATTGAAAGGCTACACTCAAAACTAGTTTTTGATTTGTTTCATCTGTGCATACTTTAGTGAACGCATCCCACCGGCCTTTCTGATTTTTTAAAGAAAGTCCTAAGGAATAAACGGAGTTCGGGGCCACCCTATTTCCAGAGGCTCCTTCAATGTCTTGATAGGTCACCGTGGGGATTCGCGCACAGATCTGTGCCAACTCTCTCATAAGATATTCATGGCATCGTCCGCCTTCTAGTGCCCCCTGATGTGCTGCCATGGCAGATTCTACAAAAAAACTAAAGAAAATGACTGTGAAAAATTTATACATGAAAGACCTCGATTTTTTTTCAGGATAGCACAGACCATCCAAATTGAGGAAGTAAAATATTCGTTTGTATAGGTTCACAACATATGAGACTCAAGCGGCGACCTTGAGGACATTGTTAATGTACTCCAAAGGGGTGAGGCCTTTCAAGGAATTATGAGGTCTGTAAGAGTTATATTTTTGGAGGGCCTTTTTAAGGTCAATCCTTA
>CAIWGV010000029.1 GCA_903912365.1 uncultured Alphaproteobacteria bacterium | reverse complement strand
GGAACTCTGCGAATCCCTTCTTTGCTAAAATCTTTGTAATCGCCGCTGTTAATGA
The DNA here is from genome assembly GCA_903912365.1 of uncultured Alphaproteobacteria bacterium. GTDB lineage: Bacteria > Pseudomonadota > Alphaproteobacteria > UBA7879 > UBA5542 > CAIWGV01. Next base: position 6,535 of record CAIWGV010000029.1, on the reverse strand, counting down.
CGTCTTCCCGTGATCCACGTGCCCTATCGTCCCCACATTACAATGCGGCTTCTTTCTCTCAAATTTTGCTTTTGCCATCTTCTTCTACTCCTTAGGAATCCTAAAAACTACCATTAAAAACTATCAAAATCGCTCCTTTACTGGAGCGGGTGGAGGGAATCGAACCCTCATAGCCAGCTTGGAAGGCTGGAGCTTTACCACTAAGCTACACCCGCAACGTCAATAAATGGTGGAGGGAGCAGGATTCGAACCTGCGTACGCATTCGCGGACAGATTTACAGTCTGCTGCCTTTGACCGCTCGGCCATCCCTCCGTCCAAAGGGACTAACCTTTTCCCCCGAAGCTCTCCAATACCACATTGGACTTACCCATAGGGAGATATGGCATTTAAGAACAATTGTCAATAAAAAAGTTTAAAAATTGGCCTAAAATTTTAAATATTTCCGGATCGTTTCCACAATATACTCTTGGCTAGATTCCCTTAGATAGGGATGCATAGGTAAGCTCAACACCCGTTCACAGATTCTTTCCGTCACAGGGACCTGCGCTCTTGGATAATTCTGGTAAGGCCGCTGCATATGGAGGGGTTTTGGGTAATATATACCCGTAGGAATGCCTTTTTCTTTCAGGTGTTCTCGCAAAGCATCTCGCCCCTCTACTTGAATGGTATACTGCGCCCACACAGAAACGTTATGGGGCGGCACGAAAGGCGTTGTGACACCCTTTAAAGTTTTTGTATAATTTTCTGCAACTCTATTCCGGGCCTGAATTTCTTGTGGAAATATCTTTAGTTTTTCTATTAAAATCGCCGCTTGCAGCGTATCCAACCGACCGGTGATGCCCAAAATGGAAGTTTCATAAGGAATAGATCCTTGACCGTGAAGACGAATCATTTTGAGTTTGGCTGCAAGCTCCTCATTATGCGTAAAGATGGCCCCTCCATCTCCATATCCCCCCAAAGGTTTGGCGGGAAAGAAACTGGTGGTGGCTGCAATTCCATAGTTAACCGTATGCTTTCCCTCATAAGTGGCCCCCATGCTTTGGGCCGCATCCACAAGTACCCAGAGCTTATGATCCTCCGCAACCGCTTGGATCGCTTTGTGATCTGCGGGCTGCCCAAACAAATCTACCGAAATAATCCCTTTGGCCTTTAAATCCGTCTTTTTTACAGCCTGAAGGGCAGATTCCAGACTCTTGGGACACATGTTGTAGGTATCTTCCCTCACATCCACAAAAATTGGCGTAGCGCCTCGGAGGGCTACAACTTCCGCGGTGGAGATAAAGGTAAAAGAAGGAACAAAAATAGCATCTCCTGGTCCCACATCCAAAGCCATGAGCACCATGGTGAGCGCATCGGTTCCATCAGCACATCCAACCACATGGGGCGTCCCTGTATACTGAGAAAGCGCCGCTTCAAAGGCTGCTACTTCTGGCCCCTGAACATAATTTCCATGGTCCAAAACCCGTTTAAGGGCTGCCTCTAACTGAGGCCGAATGCAGGCCTGCTGGGCAGCAAGATCAATAAAAGCGATTGTTGTCTTCGAGTCTTTCACCGTAAAAACATCCTTCCTTAACACTGACTGGTGCACCCGATACGATTCGAACGTACGACCTTTGCCTTCGGAGGGCAACGCTCTATCCAGCTGAGCTACGGGTGCCTATCAGTATTTATATAACGAAACAGATGTCATCAACGAGTGAATTCATATATAATGTGTCTCAATTATTATTTCAATTTGTAATAGATGAATTTATGACCGTTGTAAAACCTATTGTGATCAAAACCAAGAAAAATGTTGTTTCCTGTGAGGGGCAGGAGGGAGAAGCATCTCATCCTAAGGTCTTTTTAAAGGTGGCCGGAAATGCTTGCTGTCCTTATTGCGGAAAGGTTTTTGAGAAAAATGCCGATTAAAAAGCTTACCACTTTTGTTGTAAGTGTTGGAGGCGTTGGTTTTTTGCCCTTCATGCCGGGCACATGGGGATCTTTAGTGTCTATTCCTTTAGGGGCTTATCTAATTTCCTGTGGATCTGCCGTATTTTTTTCTGTCTTTTTTGCTATAGCCCTAGGTGGATGGTTCTTTGCAAAATTATATCTCGAGCAAAACCCTGAAAAATCTGACCCCTCGGAAGTGGTCATTGATGAGGTGGTGGGACAGTTGTTGGCACTTTCTCCTTTACTGGGGTCAACCTTCTTTGTAAGTTCTTTTGACTATTGGTTTGTAGTTGTGGCCTTCATCAGCTTTAGAATCTTCGACATCTTCAAACCTTGGCCCGTCTCTTGGGCAGATCAACTAGAGGGCGGTCCTGCAAAATCTGCTTTGGGCATCATCTTGGATGATATTTTTGCGGGAGGGTATGGTGCTCTCACCCTCATAGCAACCATTCTTCTAGTTTTGCGGTTCGACTTTATCAAGTGATGGATTTTATCCCCAACTTCAGATAAGAATAACACATGAGATATTTTGCTTTTCTTTTGGCAGGGATGCTTTTATTTTTTCAGGGGTCGCACGCGAAAACCCCCTCACCTGCCCAAAAACCCTCTCCCAGAGAAATATGCTATGGAGACAAAAATGCTCCCGTGGTCATGATCGAATACTCTTCTTTTACCTGCAGTGTATGTAATATTTTTGTGCGAGATATTTTACCTTTTCTCCAAAAAGAGTTCATCAGAAAGGGTAAAGTATTCCTTATTACAAGAGATTACCCGATGAATGGCGTTGACCTCAAAGCAACTCTGATTCTCCAGGCAAGCCCCAATCCCAGTGTCCTCCATGAATCCATTTTCAAGTCCCAGGACCAGTGGATTCATGAAAAGAAGCCTCTTAAAGCAATTGCTGACATTGCTTTAAGATCTGGCATGACCGCGGAGCAGATAAACCTGGCTTTAAGCGATAAAAAAATGCAGCTCCTTTTGACAAAAATCAGACAAGAGAATGAGGAAAAATATAATATAGATGGCTTGCCAGTTTTTATAATAGGGTCTAAAGTGATTTCGGGTCTTCCTCCCTGGCGCAAGTTAAGGAAAACACTCAATCAGGCTTTAGTCCATGTGAGGTCTGGAAAGCCTCTGGACACCTTCGGAAAGAATTAAATGGCCAAAAAATCTTTTAAAGATCGATATGAAAAAGTGAAGAAAGAGCTGGAGCCTTCCAAAAAGAAAGCCCCTGAATTCTCCCATATGGCTTGGCGTGCCAGTGCGGATATGCTCGCCGGCATTATTTTGGGCACGGGCCTTGGTATGGCCTTCGATCGTTATATGGGCACGGCTCACTGGGGCCTAATCATTGGATTCCTCATGGGCTCCATGGCTGGAATGCTGAATGTTTATAGATCCCTCTGTAAAGCGGGGTATGGATTTGGGTCAGAACCCTCCAGAAAATAGGATGATATAAATGGAAAGCCCTCTCCACCAGTTTGAAGTCAAAAAACTCATCCCCCTTTATCTAGGAAATGTGGATGTCTCTTTCACAAACTCCGCCCTTTTTATGATGTTAGCAACCCTTTTAGCCTTAGCTTTCTTTTGGGCCGGAACCTTTAGACCAACCCTTGTCCCAAAAAGACTGCAGTCTTTTGTCGAGCTTTCTTATGAGTTCGTTGCCAACCTTCTAGAGGAAAATGTGGGAGATAAAGGACGCCGCTATCTTCCCTTTGTTGCCTCCCTGTTCTTTTTCATCTTGTTTGGAAATCTTTTGGGAATGCTTCCTTATGCCTTTACCTTCACGAGTCAACTTATTCTCACCTTTGGCCTTGCCGCTATAGTTTTTATCGTAGTCCTTCTGATCGGCATTTTCACCCATGGGTTTAAATTTCTAAAGATGTTTATGCCAGACGGGGCCCCTCTCCTCATGGCGCCTATCCTAATCCCCATAGAGATGATCTCTTACCTTTCACGACCGGTCAGTTTATCCGTTCGTTTATTCGCCAATCTTATGGCTGGACATACCATGTTAAAAGTTTTTGCCCTCTTTACCATCAGTTTAGGTATTTTTGGGCTTTCCACCATCATCCTAAATAGTGTATTAATAGGGTTCGAATTTCTTGTGGCTTTTTTGCAAGCATACGTGTTTACTGTACTGACGTGCTTGTATTTGAATGACGCAATTCATTTGCATTGATAATTTTAATTAAAAAGGAGACTCAATAATGGACGCAGAAGCAGCAAAGATGATCGGAGCCGGACTGGCCGTGTTCCCCCTACTGGGTGTTGGACTTGGCATTGGAAGTATTTTTTCCACACTAATTAGCTCAATTGCCCGCAACCCTGAAGTACGCAAAGATGTCTTTGCCATCGGGATCCTTGGGTTTGCCTTAACAGAGGCAGTGGCTCTCTTTGCTCTATTAATCGCATTCCTCATATTGTTTAAATAAGCGTATGCCTCAGTTAGACGCAAGCCTTTATATCCCTCAACTTTTCTGGCTGGGTGTTGCCTTTTGCCTCTTGTATGTGGGTATGCGATTTTTCATCGGGCCCCGCATGGGGAGAATTTTCAAGAAACGCCATCGCAAACTGCAAGAAAAGCTAAAGGAAATAGAGCAGTTTAAAACTGAGACAGAGCAGCTCCGCCTGCAAACGGCCCTCTTTGTTGAAAAAAAACAAAAAGAAATGGAGGAAACTCTATCAGAGACCTCTCATAAATCGGAACAGCTATTCAAAAAGTTTGAAGAGTCTTTTCACCAAGAGTCCTTAAAAAAAATGGCGTCTTTTGAGGAAATTCTGGCAGAAGATAGAAAAAAATTGATGGCGGAACTGAAGAAAGAAGAGCCTGCTCTTGCAAAAATTGTGATTGAAAAATTGACAAACATGACTGTGTCCGATACAGAACTGAAAAAACTTTCTTCAAAGTCAAAGGTTGACTGATGTTGCACGATCCTCAACTCTGGATTCTCGTTTCTTTTTTACTTTTTGTTGCCCTGTCTGGTCGACGTTTCTATCGGATTGTCACGCTCCAACTAGACGAAAGGGCTCACACCATAGCTCGTCAAATCCGAGAAGTAGCGAGCCTCCACGAAGAAGTTCAACGTATTTTATCAAAGGAAAAAGATCAAGCGCATAAGGCCCGGGCCCATACTATAGCTTTAGAAGCCCAGACAAAAGAAGAAACAAAAAGAATCATAGAAGACTCTAAATCAAGGCTTCAGTCTCTTCAAAAGAGCCAAGCACGAGAACTAGAGGATCGGCTTCAGGCATTGAGGAAGAAGATGCATCTAGAGGCTCAAGACGACTTATTACAAAGAGCCTGTGCTTTGACGCGAGTTTTTATGATGAAAAAGATTACAAAAACTCAACAAGAAAGCTTTTTAAAAGAACAAATTAAGAATTTAAATATTTAAGGAGAATTATGAAAATAGCAATTGTCGGCCTCGGATATGTGGGACTCCCTCTCGCAGCAGCTCTTGCCAAACATTTTAAGACCATTGGATTTGATATCGATGCTCCTCGCATAGAGGAATTAAAAAGAGGACACGATCGCACGGGGGAACTTACTGAAAAAGAACTCTCCGCTTCTGGATTAGAAGTAACAAATTCTTTGGAGGCTCTAAAGAATAAGGATGTGTATATTATAACTGTCCCAACTCCCGTTGATGATTACAATAAGCCAGACCTCACCCTATTGGAAAAAGCGTCCCGCATGATTGGAGAGGTCATCTCAAAAGGTGCCATCGTCGTCTTTGAAAGCACCGTGTATCCGGGCGTTACGGAAGATGTCTGTGGTCCAGAAATTGAAAAAACATCGTCGCTCAAAAGTGGTGTGGATTTCTTCCTAGGCTATTCCCCAGAGCGCATAAACCCTGGAGACAAGCAGCATACCATCCATAAAATCACAAAGATTGTGGCAGGACAAACCCCCGAGATAACAAAAAAGCTCGCCCATGTTTATGGAAAAATAACGGAAATTTTTGAGGCAAAAAGCATTAAGACCGCCGAAGCCGCGAAGGTGATCGAGAATGCGCAACGCGATATTAATATTGCTTTTATCAATGAAATCACTGCCATCTTTCACAAAGAAGATATTTCCATTTATGACATACTGGAAGCAGCCCGAACAAAATGGAACTTCCTTCCCTTCTCTCCCGGCCTTGTGGGAGGGCACTGCATTGGTGTGGACCCTTACTATCTTGCCGATTACTCTGAGAAGATGGGTCATCATCCTGAGGTGATTTTGGCAGGCAGAAAGATCAATGATGCCATGGCTGTATTTTTTTCAAAACTTGCCCATGAAGAATTGCAAAAAGTTTCCCCCAGCAAAAAAGGCCTGAAAGTATTAATATGCGGACTGACTTTTAAGGAAAATATTCCTGATTTGAGAAACACAAAGGTGGTAGACATCCTGAAAGATCTTGAATCTCGGGGATATGAAGTAGACGTTGTGGACCCTCATGCAGACGTCCAAGAGGCCCTTTCTTTTTATGGAATTTCCCTAAAAAATTGGAAAGATTTGGGCACTTACGATTGTAATATTGGTGCTGTTCCCCACAAAGAATTTTTATCTCTGACAAAGAAAAATTTTAAAGACTTGGGAACCTCTCACTGTGT
>CAIWGV010000028.1 GCA_903912365.1 uncultured Alphaproteobacteria bacterium | reverse complement strand
CTCTCTCTGATCTAAAAAGGAATCTCAGAGGGTATCTCTTCGGAACTCAAAAAGCCCCCCATATTGTCAGATCATACTTTAAAAAGAAAGAGGTCAACTACGCTGCCTGACTGTCACCTGTTTGCCAGTGGGAGTAATAAGGCCTGAGATAACACCCGCCACCACCTGCAGAGACGTAGCATTGGTGTTGGGTACAATTTTTCGCACCTCTTCGATGGAGAGAGAAGACCCGAACCAATAGATGTCATTGGTATCTTTCCGAAGCACAAGGGCCCCCAATTCATCCTGTCCGGAAACAATATCATCGCACAAAATGTGTTGGTCTTCAGGAATCTTCCAGTCCTTCTGAGAGGCACGCTCGGCGGACCGGACCGCCTCTTCACAAGGATGATAGACAAAAGTGACCGTGGGTTGGTAGAAGATTTTTCCTTTCTTGTCTTTCTCCGTGAAAAACTCTGCAATGGAAAAAGGTTCCGTGTGGGGGATAAGAAATCCTTCGTAGGGTCCTGCACTGGGGACCCAGCTTTTGGCTTTGGCTAGGGCCCCGGAGGTATTGAGTTCAATGGCTCGACAGGTACCCGAGGTCTGAATCTTTTTCACAATCTTGCCGCGGAGATCCTCTTCAAAAGTGCCCCAGGCAAAACAAACCCGCTCGGCGCACTCTTCGATGAAGGCTTGGATGGACCAAGTGTTTGTGCACGCATCCGACTCTTTCTCCCGTCTCTGGGTATCTTTTTCTGCGATATGAAGGGTGGCAACATTCAGCTCCTTGGCAATGCGCACCCAGTCTTCCCTGATTTTCAAAACCAATTCTTTTTGGGGAAGATGGGCAAAGGCCAAATCCTGAATAGCCCGTTTTGCAAAATGGGTGATCATGCCAGGATTTGCCCCATGACAAAGCACCGCTGTTTTTGAGCCTTTAAAGAAGTCTCGTTTTTTCAGAACACTTTCCCGAAGGGCAAGGGATTCCACATTGGGTCCGGGCCAAATATCGTAGCAGGTATCAAGATAATGGCAGTGGAGATCCTTACATAGCTTGAGCAGATCAAGAGTTCCCACACGATAGGCCAGATTGATGAGAATATCCCCCGGCTTTAAGTATTTCTTTAAAATAATTTTGTAATTCTTTTGAGTTAGTGTTTCTTGTTGATAGTTTACAGGGTATTCGGGATATAAATGAAAATTATCTGTTTTTTCTGAAAGAACCGTTACACGTTTTGGGGAGAGGTTTTTAATGAGGAGGGGCAAGAAGGAGGTGGCAATGGTACCAAACCCTATGATTACCACGGATTTATCTTCAAGTATATTTTTTGAAAATAAAGAAATAAAAACCCCCAATAATTTTTTTATTCTTAAATTGTACATTATTATTTTAAGGAGAAAAAGGAGATTTGTTATTCTCACAGACAAACAGGGGAGGATAAGTGAATTCTCCCAAATCATTGACACGTCTTCCAAAATAGCTTAAGGAATCCCTATGAATAAAGGGATTCAGCCAGATTTTTTGATATCAGATAGCGCCGCCCGGCAGATTTGTGCCTTGGCAGCGAAGGAGGAGGCATCCTCTAAAATGCTTCGGATCACCATCAAAGCAGGAGGTTGTTCCGGGTTTCAATATACCTTTGATTTAGATTCTCATACGGATATCGATGATCTTATCTTTGAAAAAAAAGGGGCTAAAGTAGTGATTGATCCCATCTCCTTCGGCTTTATAAAAGAAGCTCAATTGGATTATGTGGAAGAGCTCATGGGATCTTATTTCACACTCAACAACCCCAACGCCCAAAGTTCTTGCGGGTGTGGCAGCTCTTTCTCTGTGTAGGTCCCATGAAGATTGCCACTTGGAACGTGAACTCCATCTCCGCCCGGTTCGAAAGGTTTTCCGAGTGGATAGCAGAGACCTCTCCCGATGTAGTGCTTCTTCAAGAAATCAAATGTGTAGCGGAAAAGTTTCCCCAGGAAGCCATTGAGGACATGGGGTACAACGTTTTGGTCCATGGCCAAAAGACGTATAATGGTGTGGCCATCCTTTCTAAATTTCCCCTAGAAGATCCTATCTACAATTTGCCTGGAGATCCAGACCCCCAATCGCGGTACCTAGAGGCCTTTACAAAAGATCTGCGGGTGGTGAGCCTCTACGTGCCCAATGGTGAGGCTCCAGGGACGGAAAAATATACCTACAAGATGCAGTTCTTTGATCGGCTCCGGGATCATGTGAAAAAACTTATGATGCATCCGGAAAAATTGGTGATTGGAGGAGACTATAACGTAGCCCCCACTGATGCCGATGTTTATAGCCCGGAGACGTGGCACGAAAAGATCTTAGTCAGCACACCTGAACGGAATCATTTTCACAGTTTGCTGGGAGCGGGCCTTGTGGATGCGGTACGACAGTTGCATCCGGAAGAATCTGCCCGCAATGAGGATTGGTATACCTGGTGGGATTATCGGCAAGGGGCTTTCCATCGAAATTGGGGCCTTCGTATTGATCATCTTCTTTTGTCTCCTCAAGCATCGCAAGTTTTGGAAAGTGTGGGCATTGATCGGAATTATCGTAAAGGCTTAAAGCCTTCTGACCATGTTCCCTTATGGTGTGTGCTCAAATGAAAAACGGAAAAATGAAGCTTATTGGGTCGGTCCTCTCCGTTGGTGGATTTACCATCCTCAGCCGTCTCACAGGATTTTTGCGGGAATCTCTCCAGGCCCATTATATCGGTGTGAATGTGGTGAGCGACGCTCTGGGAATTGCCATTAAAATCCCCAGTCTGTTCCGACGTATTTTGGCGGAAGGTGCCTTTAACGCATCCTTTGTTCCCATGTTCTCTGGACTATTGGCCAGTGAAGGCCCCAAGGAGGCCCTTGAGTTTGCCCAGAATGTATTTTCTCTTCTCTTCTTGGCGCTTTTGGGATTGGTGGTGGGGGTAGAGATGTTTTTGCCGGAATTGATCCCCCTTTTCTTCCGGGGTCTTGCTCAAACACCAGAACGGTTAGCCCTTACCATCCAGTTTTCAAAAATTACCTTTCCTTTTTTATTCTTCATTTCGTTGACGGCTTTTTTCAGTGGTATTTTGAACTCTTTTGAGCGCTTCATTGCTACATCCTCCTCACCGGTTATCGGTAACCTTTTCATTATTGCTGCCCTCATTTATTTGAGTCCCACAGCCATATCTCCCGGCTATGCCTTGGCTGTGGGGATTTTATGGTGTGGGGTGGCCCAGCTTTTGTGGGTATTTATTCCCTGTCAAATTTCTAAGATTCGCATCGTACCCAAGATGCCCCGTATTACCCCTAACGTTAAGAAATTTCTAAAAATTTTGCTCCCTGCAGCCCTGGGGTCTAGCGTGGTGCAAATTAACCTATTTTTGGACATTACTATTGCTTCTTATTTAAAAGTGGGGGGCATTTCCTATATGAATTATGCGGATCGGTTAGCACAGCTTCCTCTCAGTGTCATTGGTATGGCCATGAGCACGGTATTGCTCCCGACCCTTGCCAAACACTTGCGTAAAAACAATCGAATCCAAGCCCTTAAAGTTCAAACAGTTGCCATCGAGACTTCTTTGCTTGCGGCCATTCCTGCCACCACGGCCCTTATTATGTTGGCGCATTTTTTGGTGGAGATTCTGTATGGTCATGGAGAATTCACAGCAGAAAATATCGCTCCCACCGCACGGACCCTTCAGGCCTTGGCATCGGGGTTGCCGGCCTATATTTTGATTAAACTTTTCACCACCACCTTCTTTTCCAGTGGGGACACCAAAACTCCTACCATTATTGGGGCAGGAAGTGTTGCCTTGAATGTGACCTTAAATCTTTTGCTGATTAACTCTATGGAGTATGTGGGGCTTGCACTGGCCACCAGTATTTCTGCGTGGGTGCAGGCCTTTGTGTTGGGGTATATCTTGCAGAAGAAAGATCTCTTGGGTTTCACCAATTCTATTTTGAAGTTCCTAAGAGATCTGATAGTTCCTTATGGAGTCCTAGTGGGATATCTCTGGTTTATAGTTCCCCGCCTAGATCAGTATCTACGGGGAATTCATGTCTCTTCTTTCTTTATCCTGCCTCTGGTTTTCCTAGGGGGAACTTTGATCTATTTGGGAATTGCCTATAAAACAGGAGTTTTCAGTCCTAAACGCATTCGTAGCTCTTTAGGCGAGGAGAGCCTCTAAAAATTTCTTCAAAAAACTTATGTTTCACCAACAATTTTCTCTAGCATAAGAGTCCTGTTTATGGTACAGCTTAAAGATAGTAACTTATTGATAAATTAAGGAGATTAAAATTGAAAAAAGCCTACTCAATCATCGCTTTGGCTGCGCTTTGCGTACTTGCTAACTGTGAGAAAAAAGCAGAAGATACAACAACAATGACAACAGAAGCAGCAGCGCCTGTTGATGCAGCACCTATGGCTGATGCAGCTGCAGCACCTGCGGCTGAATAAGTTTTTTAACTTTATCTTAAAAAGGCCTTCTTTATCAGAAGGCCTTTTTTATTTCTGTCCTCTGATATCTTTTCCAAGAAATAACTAACAACCGCCTCTAAGGCTGACCGAAGGATCCAGCTGCTTCTTTTTAAAAATCTCTTCGTTTCTATCTTTAGGCTTAAAAAACTAGACCCCACGTCGGCCTTTTAGGCCTCCTCTGGGTGATGGTATGGACAGGTTGCAGGAAGCAATTTGTGGGGATAGAGTAGAGCCAGCAAAAGATGGGGCTCTACTCCATCTACTTAAAAACCATAACCATCAAGGAGATGAT